>NZ_JBBPCC010000020.1:0-156405 GCF_038070315.1 Paenibacillus filicis
GAGCCGTAAGCACAGAGCATCTGTCGTCCGGCGCGGTGCAGTCCGACCAGTTGGCGGACCAGAGCGTAACAGGAGCGAAGCTGGCCGAAGGAGCCGTAAGTACGGAGCACCTATCGTCCGGCGCGGTGCAGTCTGACCAGTTGGCGGATCAGAGTGTAACCGGAGCGAAGCTGGCCGAAGGAGCCGTAAGCACAGAGCATCTGTCGTCCGGCGCGGTGCAGTCCGACCAGTTGGCGGACCAGAGCGTAACAGGAGCGAAGCTGGCCGAAGGAGCCGTAAGTACGGAGCACCTATCGTCCGGCGCGGTACAAGAGGAGCAGTTGGCGCAAGGGGCCGTCACCGGCGACAAACTTGCGCAGATGTCCGTGAGCGGCCGACATATTGATTTCGAAGCCATCGACAGCTTGCATATCAAGCAGGAGTCGATCTCCGGCTATCATTTGTTGCCGGGGAGTATCTCGCTGATTCATCTCGAGCCTTCTATTCAAGCGTTGCTGAAGGAGCGGGTTCATGAAATTTTGAACGCTTCCCTACGATCGGAGATCGGCGAGCAAGAGGACAGTTTCGAGGAAAACAGCTTGCAGGAGATCGACCAGCCGGAAAACAGCTTGCAGGAGATCGACCAGCCGGAAAACAGCTTGCAGGAGATCGATTTGCCGGAAAACAGCTTGCAGGAGATCGATTTGCCGGAAAACAGCTTGCAAGAGATCGACTTGCCGGAAAGCAGCTTGCAAGAGATCGACCATACTGAGAGCGGATTACAGGAAAGCATTCTGCTGGAATCGGATCTGCAAGAAAGCAACCTAGAAGAAAGTACCTCACAGGATTGCGGACTTGCCGCAGAAATTGAAGTTGTCTTGGCTGATACAGCAGAGCTTGGAGACCGGATACAGGACGGGGATGAAGAAGCCGACTTCGTACTCGACATCCCGCCCGTGCTGCCTGAACCGGCAGATGTGCTGTATCTGGAGGAAGAGCCTATCCTGCTGGAGGCATCTGCTCCAAGGATTGAACCCGTTACAGTCGTTTCTCCGCAGCCGGTAAGCCAGCAGTTCGGCCTTGCTTCCTTTGAATTGGAGGAAGGGGAGGAGCAAGCGGACATCATGATCTGTTTCGGTACGGCCTATGCGAATGAACAATATGCACTTGTCGCGACGGTCACAGACCCGCATTGCTACGCGGTGATCAAGGAGAAGCGCACGGAAGGAGCTACGTTCACGATCGTTCGCAGCAAGTCCTCGGCAAAGCTCCTGGGATTGGTGAACTGGATCGGAATCGGCGTGCAGGCTGCAGCAGCAAATTGAATCAGTTAAGCAGAGGAACGTCCCCGGTGGTCCGGCGGATGTTCTTCTCGCTTTTCTCATATTCACGGTTCTCTGGCCAGCTGGTCCATCGATTTGATGACGGTTAGATTCACAGGTCTTTAACAGCGATAACTTCAAAAGAAGCTTTCAAGCCCAGGTCAGTCCGCTGGAATTTGGAAGCTTCTTTGCCTTGTAGGTTCGGCAAGTAACAAAGGCAGCCTGACAAAACTTGATTACGCCATGACGTTCAGTTGCTGAAGCATTCCTACAAAATTCCGGGCGTAAGCCTGCGGGGAGAAATTCGTCTGCACATGCTCAAGGGCTGTTGTGCGGATACGTTCGCGCAGGCTCCTGTTCTTCAGCAGCTTGGTAATTTGCTCGGCTGCATGTTCCGGGTTCCCAAGACGGTAATATTTGCCCGTCCGGTTGTGAAGAATGCTCTGGAAAACCCCGTCGGTATCCGATGACACAATCGGACAGCGGCAGCTCATGGCCTCCAGCAGCGAGTAGGGAGCGCCTTCGGTTTTGGAGGTTGAGCACAGCATCCCCCCGGAATCGCCGATGATCGAGAAATAAGCAGCCATCTTGGAGTGAGGAACGTTGGAGAACAGCTTGAGATTGCCTCCCAGGCCGTATTGATGGACAAGCTGCCGGAAGTCGGCCCGTTCACTCTGCTCGGAGAGCTCGGCGTCCTCGCACATCCAGAGCCGCAGAGTGGGGAATTGCTGTGCGATCAGCAGGCGGCCGATCTGCAGAAACTCGCGCCAGTTCTTGTTGTCCTCCAGTCGTCCCAGCCACCCCAGTATAGGCTGGGCAGAGGGACGGGAGGGACGGTAAGAGAATTCGGCGGTGTCCAGACAGTTATTGAATTGAAATTGAGGCATCTGCGGGTAAAGCTCGTCAAACAGTGCGGAGATATGGGGTGTCCTAGGATGCAGTAAGCCGGCGGCATACTTAGCTACAACAGGCTGTGCCTCGGTAAGTATGCTTCTCGTCGCAGCGTGGGAGCCCAACCCCTGAATTTCTAAGATGAGACTTCCGGTAAAGCCGAGGCTGCGGAACCGGGGCAGCGCCCAATAGTCCGAAACGATGACCGCAGCCTCATAGGCATGTTCACTTAGCAGCTGGCGGATCTGAGTATCGTCATTCGTGAGGAAGGAGGGAATGTCTCCGAAATTTTGCATCCCGGAGCCCGGACGGTAGTACAGACAATGGCCCTCAATACCGACAGACCGCAGGGCCTTGCACCGCTGCCGGTTCAACGTTTCGACCCCGCCGCTCGGTACATAGAATACAAAGAGAACCTTCATATAGACTCACACTTCCTGTTTACTCGAGCTGCGTTAGCTCGGCATGCTCATGGGTAATGCGGGCAACGACGACTCCTCCCTGCAGAAGTTCCAGATGGATGCCGAGCGTGCTGCGATTGCGGATATTCGTGGCGATTTGCAGGATGAACGGCTGAAAGCCGGTGATGATGTTAGAGGCCGCATAGACCGAGTGACTTTGTCCGAATCCATACACATGAAGAAGCTCAAGCAGCAGCATCCGCTCGGGATGGGACGCTTAGACGAGCAGATCGAATTCTCTTCCGTCCAAATTATGCACGTACAGATTGAATGACTCTACATGTTGGGAGGGAGTTGATCGGCGTATGAACATCGGACGACAAGTAGAACAGAGCCATGGTCAGCAAACCTCCAATACCTTGATATTTCCATTATATGAACAACGTGAAGGAGAGGATTGGACATGCGCCTACAGCCTCAGCGCTCCCCTGGCCAGTTAGGGAGGAGAACTCGCATTGGCGTAGGTTTCCCGGAGACCTGAGGAAATGTCATAGGCGGGGCGCCAGGCCAGTGCAGCGAGGATCTTGCGGTTGTCGAGGCAGCTATGCCGGATATCTCCCTGACGGGAGGGCAAGTAGTCGGCCTCTACCAATGCTCCGCTCAGCTTTTCCAGCTCGCGTACTAGGGTATTCACGGTTACGGGCCGGCCTGTGCTGACGTGGAATGTCTGCTGTCCGCCCTCGACTATGCATGCGAGATTGGCTTGCACGACATCCCGAACATAGACAAAGTCCCGGGTCTGCTCTCCGTCTCCGAAGATACGGATAGGCTGGCCCTGCTTCAGGCGGTCGGTGAACAGCGCCACAACGCCGCCCTCCCCTTTGGCTTGCTGACGGGGACCGTAGACATTGCCATAGCGGAGGATCGTGTAGGACAAGTCGAATAAGCGGTGAAACAGGCGGATGTATTGCTCTGCGGCCAGCTTGGATAGCCCATAGAACGAGATGGGGGATACGGGATCGCCTTCCTCGATAAGTTCCTTCTCCAGATCTCCATATACACCAGAAGTGGAGGCGAATATAAGCTTGCGCACGCCGGCTTCCCGGCAGGCTTCGAGCATATTCAGTGTCCCTAACACATTAACCCGGGCATCGTAGCCCGGCTGCTTCACGGATTGCTGCACATCCGCCTGTGCGGCCAGATGGAATACAAGATCAGGCTTGAGACGGACGGCCAGCGCTTTGGCCTCGGGACTCTCGACATCATGCTGGTGCAGCAGAGCCTGGGGGTGAACCTGGCCGAGATGACCCGTACTCAAGTTATCCAGCACGTGGACCTGAGCCCCCCGTTCAATCAGCGCATCTACCAGATGAGAGCCGATGAAGCCGGCCCCTCCCGTTACGATTGCTTTCATCTTCCGTGTATCCTCCTTCCTTCAGCTGGATGACCAGCCTTTTCATATCGTATGTGGACTGAGGTACATTGGCTTAGGCCTGCAGGTAACGGGCGGGAGCCAATTTTCATAGGTTCATGGTATTCGTCCACTAGACATGTGGGGAGGGTGCATATCATACCAGCATGACTCTAGGTCGATCAATATCTGAGCCTTAGAAGGGAGACACGCAAATGAAGGGGATTATACTGGCGGGCGGTACGGGCACCCGGCTGCGTCCGCTCACAAGTATCGTCAATAAACATTTGCTGCCGGTCGGCAAATACCCGATGATCCACTACGCGCTGGTAAAAATGGCGGAAGCCGGGATTGAGCAGGTGCTCCTCATTACCGGCAAACAGTCCGCAGGACTCTACGCCGACTATATCGGAGACGGTCAGCCCTGGGGGCTGCAAGTCAGGTTCGGTATTCAGGAGGAAGCCGGAGGCATCGCACAGGCGCTAGGTCTGGCCGAAGCTTTCGTACATCCCGGAGAGAAGCTGCTAGTGCTGCTTGGTGATAATTTATTCGAGGAATCGTTTCGTGATCCGGTGCAGTCGTTTGCCGTCAGTGGCAAAGGAGCGCATGTATTTCTGAAGCAGGTCGAAGACCCCCGCAGATATGGAGTAGCCGAGATAGCTGCAGGGCTGATTACCCGAGTGGTGGAGAAGCCCGAGCAGCCGCCTTCCTCCTATGCGGTTACGGGGGCCTATTTGTATGACTCGGCCGTCTTTGACATTATCCGTCATCTCCGGCCCTCGGCACGGGGAGAACTGGAGATCACCGATGTCAACAACGCATATGCGGCCCAAGGATTGCTCAGCTACAGTCATCTTGCGGGCTGGTGGACCGATGCGGGGACTCACCGGTCTCTGCTGGAAGCCGGGGCCCGTCTACTGGAGGAGGAGGAGTAATGGCCGCCATTCTCGTGACGGGAGCCATGGGCTTTATCGGAAGTAATTTTGTTCTTCACTGGATGAGGCAGCATCCTCATGACCGGGTGGTTGCGCTCGATGCGCTTACGTATGCCGGCAATACGGAGAACGTGGCTGCGGTATCCGGCCTGCCTCATTTTCGGTTCGTCCATGGCGATATCGCTGATGCCCAATTGATCCATCAACTGTTTGTGGAGGAGTCGATCGACACGCTGGTGCACTTTGCCGCCGAGTCCCATGTAGACCGCAGCATCGCAGATCCTCAAGCGTTCGTGAGAACGAATGTGCTCGGCACTCAATGCTTGCTGGAAGCGGCGAGGCGGGGACAGGTACGAAAGTTTGTGCATATCTCGACGGATGAAGTATACGGTTCGCTGGGCGACGAGGGGTATTTTACCGAAACGACGCCTCTCGCACCTAACAGCCCGTACTCAGCCAGCAAAGCTGGCTCCGACTGTCTCGCCCGGGCTTATTATGAAACCTTCGGATTGCCTGTGGTGATCACACGCTGTTCCAACAATTATGGCCCTTACCAGCATCCGGAGAAGCTGGTGCCGACGATTATTACTCAGGCCCTCCGGGATGAGCCGATCCCTGTGTATGGGGATGGGCGCAACGTGCGAGACTGGCTCCATGTAGAGGATCACTGTGAGGCTATCGCGTTGGCTATCACACAGGGGGTGCCTGGAGAGGTCTACAATGTCGGCGGGCATAACGAGCGGACCAACCTGGAGGTAGTCCGTACTGTACTGGCTGAGCTGGGCAAGCCGGAATCGCTGATTCGTTTTGTGCCGGACCGGCCCGGCCATGACCGGCGCTATGCGATCGACGCTTCTAAGATCGGGCGTGAACTAGGCTGGAGGCCCCGGTATACCTTCGAGCTGGGGATGAAGCAGACTGTCGAATGGTACAGCGGACATACCGCCTGGTGGACGCGCTGGCTGCAGAGGGAGGAGGGGACATGAAGCTGCTGATCACCGGAGCAGGCGGGCAATTGGGCCGAGACCTGGTCAGGGTGCTGGAGTCTGAGCATACCTGCTATGCGCTCACCCGGGAGGAGCTGGATGTAACGGACGGCGACGCTTTAAGCGGGCGGATCCGCTCGATTGCTCCCGATGCCGTCATCTACGCGGCTGCCTACACCCAGGTGGACCAGGCGGAGACGGATCTGGAGATGGCATTCCGGGTCAATGCGGTCGGTGCGGGACATGCGGCGATGGGAGCGGAGGCAATTGGTGCCGCCATGGTTTATGTAAGTACGGACTACGTGTTTGACGGCAAGAAAGGCACGCCCTATCTGGAAACAGATCCGGTCAGTCCGTTAGGAGCGTATGGGCGGTCGAAGCTGGCAGGCGAGCAGTTGACCCGAGAACTCAGCAGCCGCCACTTCATTATTAGAACATCATGGCTGTACGGAAGGGACGGCAGCAACTTCGTGACCAAAATCTTGGCGGCCGCCGGCCAGAGGCCGGAGTTGACTGTCGTGGACGATCAATTCGGATCTCCCACCTATACGGTGGATCTGGCCTCTTGCATCGGCCGGATGCTGCAGACGCAAGCTTATGGGACCTACCATGTAGCCAATCGCGGCTTCTGCTCGCGCTATGCGTTCGCCGAAGCGATCCTCGCTGCGGCCGGCCGCCATGACGTCATCTTGAACCCGGCCAGCTCGGAGGCATTCGTCCTGCCTGCCCAGCGGCCGGAGAATTCGGCGCTCGCTGATAGGGGGCTTCGCCGGGCGGGGATCCCGCGGATGCGGGACTGGAAATCCGCTCTGGAGCATTTCATCGACAGCGATTATCTGCTGAAGGGATGACCGGACTGGGTCTGTCTGACGGGTTGACCGGAATGGAATGAATGATTCAAGTTTTGTTAGGGAGAGGATAAGAAGTGCAGGCTAACAAGCGGCGCACAAGCGCAGCGAGGAGGGGGACGCAGGCCGGCTTGCAGGAAGGGCGTGCGGCGGGCTATGAGCACGGGTACCATTACGGCCGCTGCGAAGCGATCCGAGCGCTCGTCGCACCGCCGGAGCCGGACCGCCTTCATAATCTGAAAGTATTGTTTATTCCTCAAGGATTTCAGGCCCTCGATCAAGGCGTGGCGGGCGGGCTGAGCCGTCATGTACGGGAGTTGATCGTCGGTACGCCGGAGCGGATGGCGGAGCTCGCCGAGATGCATAGACCGGACCTGATGATTGTATTGAACGGTCTTCACGTGTTTCCAGGCGACCATCTCGAGCAGGTGGACTGTGTACGGAGTCTGGGTATACGGACGGTGATCTGGTTCGCCGACGATCCGTACTTCACGAATTTCACGGCCGCCATAGCACAGCGCTACGATACGGTCGTCACTCACGAGCAGAGCTGTGTGCCCTTCTACGAGCAGGCCGGCTGTGCTCAGGTGCATTACCTGCCGCTGGCGGCGGATACGGGCCTGTTCCGTCCTCTGTCTGTGCCTCCTGCCTACCGAAGCGATATTTGCTTCATCGGGATGGCCTTCTGGAACCGAGTCCAGTTCTTCGACCAACTCGCCCCTTACTTGCGGGGTAAGAAAGTATTTATCGGCGGAGGGCTGTGGGACCGCATGTCCAATTACCGGATGGTCAAGCGCCATGTCCGTTCCGGCTGGATACCTGTCGAGGAGTCGGTGATGTACTACAGCGGGGCCAAACTGGTCATTAACCTTCACCGTGGACATGATCACAAGACCGACAATAAAAATGCGCAGGGGGTGCCTGCTCTGTCTGTGAATCCCAGGACATATGAGATTTCGGCCTGCGGTACTTTGCAGCTGACGGATGTGCGGGATGACTTGACCTGTTATTATACGCCGGGTGTCGATCTGGACGTATATAGCAGTCCTCAGGAACTGATTGACAAGATCGACTATTATCTGAAGCATGAGGATATACGGAGAACGATGGCCTGCAATGGACTGCGCCGGACGATAACGGAGCATTCGTTTATGAGCCGTATCGGCCAATTGATGGGCTTGCTAGGTTACCAATAACAAATAGTCAAGAGGAGGAACGGCCAATGCCGAAAACAGCGCTTCAACGGAATTCGAGAGCAGCTCTCGGCCGGCAGCATGGACGCGAGCAAGGTCTGCAGCTCGGCCTCGCCTACGGCTACCATTATGGACGCTGCGAGGCGATCATGCGCCAGGTGCCGCAGCGGGCGGAGGGGCGGTGGGACGTCCGGGTACTGTACGTTTCCTCAGGCAAGGGCTTTCCATACTCACCGCTGGATGCTTCGATTATTGAGGCTCTGCGCGAACTGGTCAGGGAATTGATTGTACTTACGCCCGTCCAGGATATTGTAGCTACCGCTCAGCAGATCCGGCCGGATATCGTGATCGTTCTAGACGGTATGAACTACGCTGTGGAGCGGATCGACGCGATTCGAGCAATGGGTATCCGTACGGCCGTCTGGCTGACAGATGATCCATACTACACGGATATCACGCTGCCTATGGTGCTGCATTACGATACGGTGTTCACGCTCGAGCTGGAATGCGTGGATCTTTATCGTCAGAATGGCTCCGCCCAGGTTCATTATTTGCCCTTTGCGGCCAATCCGAACATTTTCCGGCCCAAGCCAATTCCGCTTGAGTTCCGCTATGATATTGGCTTCATCGGCTCCGCATATTGGAACCGCGCCTATTTCTTCGATCAGGTCGCTCCTTTTCTAGCCAAGCGGCATACGTATATTTCCGGGATATGGTGGGATCGGCTCAAAAACTACAAGCTGCTCAGCAACAAGATCGAGCTGGGCAAGTGGATGGGAGCTGAAGAGACGGCGGTTTACTACAACGGGATGAAAATCTCGATCAATCTGCACCGCTCCGTCGCTGACGAGAGCTTCAACAAAAACAGCAGGCTGATCGGAGCTGTATCGCCGAACCCGCGTACGTTCGAGATTGCGGCCTGCGGTACCCTGCAGCTCACGGATGTGCGCAGCGATCTGGCCCGCTTCTACACCCCGGACCATGAGATCGTCACCTATGCATCGCCTGAGGAACTGAAGTATAAGATCGATTATTACCTGCACCATGAGGAAGAGCGGAGAACGATTGCGCTTAACGCTTTGCGCCGCACGATGACGGAGCACACGTATTCGCAGCGGATGGCCCAGATGCTGCGGCTGCTGTTCGGGTAAAATGGGCGCACATCCCGGGCACCGGGCGTTCTTCATGCATACGCTGTAGGGATGCGCATGCTTGAAGGAGGCACCGGATATGAAGAAGCGAAAAATACGCAGTGCGCGCGCCCGACGCGCTGCTGTAAGTCCCCGCGGTACGCGGGTCAAACGTAAGTCAAGAGGTGTGGGCAAGGCCATTAGACGGCGCAAGCTGCAGGGCCTGAGGAAACCGGCTGTCCGCCGGGCGGCAAGGGCGCTCAGAAAACGGCGCAGAGGCGTGCGCACCGTCGTCCGGCGCAGGAGGAGGACCAGAGTCCGCGCCGTGCGGCGAGGCAGAGGACGGACTTATTCGAGGGCGTACCGCGCTGCATTCAACAAGGCTTACAACGAGGGCTTTCGCCTTGGAATGGAGCAGGGAATCAGGGATGGGCAGCTTCAGGGCTAACCACCTCATCCCCTAGTATTCCGCTTGGCGGCCGCTGGGACTTAAGGTATCAGCAGCCGCCTCACTCGTGCAGAGCGGGATCGCATGCCCGGGCGACCGGTCCTTGGGAGAAAGCTCGAGTCTGGAGCCTGGGACAAGCCCGGTCCCGATCCTGCACAACTGGAGATGTATGGTAAATTGGCAATCTTATAGCCATTGCTGGCTGTTTTCCTTACATATATACAGGTGAGCAATAATAGTTAAGGTTTAAGCGGCCGGGAACTCACGGTCGTTTTTTGATGTTTTGCGGCTTACACGCTAAAGATCCATGGATGTCCCTGTCAAATTGTACGAATGGACGGGGGTTAAATGACGTGCCGTCACAGTTGTCCCCCTAATATATTGGTAGGGACCTAGAAGATGAGCGCATACACAAGATTCGTAGGGGAACAAGCAAAGATCGAATGCCGGAGGTGAGCGTCGTGCCCATCGCGTCAAGCGAGAGAGGCATCAGGCGATTTCCTATGAAAATCATGCTGTTTTCGCATATTGGCGGAAGCCGGATCATCACAGGTGCTGAGAAATACCTGCTGCTGTTGACACGGGAGCTGGGCCGGTATGCAGATTGCACGCTGGTCGTTCCGGAGGAGGGGCTGCTGTCAGGAGCGGCCAAGGCCGCAGGCATCCGTACGGTCATCCATGAGGTTCCCGTAGTCTGGCAAATGTTCAATCCAGGCCCTGGTCTAGTGAGGGACGTGGAGGCGAAGCTCAATCAGGGTGAACATAAGGGTATCATCAATCTGCTTCATATGCATCAGCCCGATCTGGTGATTGTCAATACTTGCCTGAATGCTCTCCCGGCTGTAGCAGCCAAGACCCTGGGTCTGCCGGTCGGCTGGTTCGCTACCGAGAAAATTACGGAAAACGATTGGACCGGTTTGACTGTCGGGTTCATGAATCGTTACTCCGATTGGATCATCGGGATCTCCGAAACGACGCTTCGCCCTATCCGCACTCATTTGGCGGAGTCCGGGGCCAAGGTGCATCTGCTCCCGCCGACTTGGCTGCTTGAGGAGCTTTGTCCGGGCAATTGGCCGGAACACCGGGAGGTTAGACGGCTGGAGCTGGGTATTCGCACCCAGCAGCAGTTGATCGGCTACATCTCCTCCAGCCTGCATGAAGAGAAGGGTCTCGAGCACTTCGTGACGATGGCGGTCGAGGTGGCGTTGAGGCATCCCCACAGCCGATTCCTGATTGTAGGGAATGTGACGGATAAGGCATACTTTGACCGCTGTTCGCAGCAAATCAAAGCCTCCGGCTGCGGGAACCGCTTCCACTGGAAAGGCTTCGACCCCCGGATCGATACATTGTTCCCGGCGCTGGATATTCTGGTGGTGCCGAGTCTGATTGACGAAGGCTTCGGGCTGACAGCGGCCGAAGGGCTGCTGTTCGGCATCAGCGTCGTGGCTTACCGGGCCGGAGGTCTGGAGGAAATCATGCTCACCATCGGCAACGACTCAGGCCTTGTCGAGAAGGGCGATGCAGCGGGATTGGCCGTACGTGTCCTAGCTCTCCTCGATTCCGGTGCGGCAGGGCTCGAGGAGCGGAGAGCCGCCAACCGCGCATCCATCGAGGCAGCTTATGGAATCGAGGCTTATCGGCAGCGGCTGAAGCTTCTAGTTACGCAGTTTCAAGGGGGCGTCCAGCAATGGCGCGACCGGTTGCATGCGCAACCGATCCGGTTCCTTGACCCGCGGTTTCTGGTCAAAGGAGAGCATAGCTCAGCCGTCTTCCTGCTGGAGCATGGGGAGAAGCGCCCGTTCGCCTCGGAGGAAACGCTGCGCTTTTACCGGTACGGCTGGGGAGATGTTCGGCAGGTTCCGGATGCGCTGCTGGCTACGATCCTTACGGGTGCGGAGATCCGGCATAAGCCTCCGTCCGTTGCGAACCGTCCGTTCGCCATGCTGGCGAAAGGCTCTGGACCTGCTGTCTACCTGCTTTCGCATCAAAGGAGGCAGGTGTTCGCCTCCGCGCTTGCGATGCGGCAGCGGGGTTACTCGCCGGATCGAGTGGTACAGCTGCCTGACGAGGAACTGCTTCAGCTGCCACTGGGCGAACCTCTTAGGGCCTGCCCAGCGGGGAGAGGGAAGCGGGTACAGCGGACCCGCCGTGCAAGGAAAGGCAGACGGCTTCTGAGACGCCGTTTAGGGAAAGAGAAGCGGGTGCTGCGATCCGGCCGTGTGAGCCGAGGAGGGCGGACGCTCCGGACTCGCCATACAGGGAAAGCCAAGCGCCGGGTAGGCAAGGCCCGGCACCGCTCATCCCGAATGGTGTCTCGAGGGGGGACCAGACGATCCGCACGAAGACGTGCCCGCCGAAATACAGGCTGAAGCAAGTGGCACGGACAATCATTCCGTGAGAAAGGTGATGAGTATGAAGATCGTTACGATTCTGGGCACGAGGCCTGAGATCATCCGGCTCAGTTTGATTATAAACAGGCTGGATGAATTGGCCGACCGCCATGTGCTCGTTCATACGGGGCAGAACTTTACGCACAGCCTGAGCGATGTGTTCTTCGAGGAGCTTGGCCTGCGCTCTCCCGATTATGTGTTGAGACATCAAAGCCCTGCGCTCGGAGTGCAGTTGTCCGCGATGTTCGGTGAAGTGGCGGATATTTTGGAGCGCGAGCGACCGGATAAAGTACTGCTGCTCGGCGATACGAACAGCGCGCTATGCGCCATTCTGTCGGAACGTATGGGGATTCCGGTGATGCACATGGAGGCCGGCAACCGTTGCTTCGATCTCCGCGTGCCGGAGGAGAAGAACCGCAAGGCTATCGATGCCGTATCCACAATCAACATGCCGTATACGCTGCAAAGCAAGCAGAATCTGCTGCGTGAGGGCGTTCCTTCAGACCGAATCGTGCTGACTGGCAATCCGATCTATGAGGTGCTTCAGACCTATGCTCCGCGCATTGAATCCAGCCTTATTCTGGAGCGCCTTGGGCTAACGACTAAAGACTATTACCTCGTGACGGCTCACCGCGCGGAGAACGTGGATGTACCGGAGCACCTGCAGCAAATTTTGAAGGCCTTGAATGATATTGCCTCACGCGATAACCGCCGTGTCATCTGCAGCATTCATCCCCGGACCCGCTCCCGCATAGCCGCCCTCGCCGAGCATCACCTCCATCCGCTGGTGGAGTTTCACGAGCCGTTCGGCTTTTTCGATTTTGTCCGTCTGGAGCGGGAGGCGCTATGCGTGCTGACCGATAGCGGGACCGTACAGGAGGAATGCTGCCTGTTCCGCGTGCCTACCGTAACGATGCGTCATACGACGGAGAGGCCGGAGACAGTAGATTGCGGCAGCAATGTGGTGACCGGACTAGATGCCGGACTCATCGCAGAGGCCGTGAAGCTGATGACCCGGATGCCGGCGGACTGGGTGTTCCCGGAAGGGTATACGGACAGCGATGTCTCGTCCAAGGTCGTCAAATTTGTACTGGGAGGAAAGCCACATGTTTAAAGGAAGCACGATATTAGTGACCGGAGGAACCGGGTCCTGGGGGCAAGAGCTGGTCTCCCAACTGCTCGAGTACGATCCGAAGTCGTTGATCATTTTTTCAAGAAACGAATCCACGCAGGTCGCGATGAAGCGGCAGTACAACGACTCCCGTCTTCAATTCTGTATCGGCGACGTTCGCGACAAGGAAGCGCTGATCATGGCAACACGCGGTGTGGATTACGTGTTTCACCTGGCTGCTCTGAAGCATGTCCCGGTCTGCGAGGACCAGCCCTATGAGGCGCTGAAGACCAATATCGTAGGTACACAACATGTTATCGAGGCTTCTATGGAGAATAAAGTGAAAAAAGTCATCAACATCTCCACGGATAAAGCGGCCAATCCGTCCAACTTCTACGGGATGACCAAGGCGATTGGAGAGAAGCTCATCATCTATGCGAATCTGCTTCGCTCGGATACGACCTTCGTGTGTGTACGGGGAGGCAATGTGCTGGGCACCAATGGCAGCGTTATTCACCTGTTCAAGAAGCAAATTGAGGAGAACGGCCGGGTCGGTATTACCCACAAGGAGATGACGCGTTTTTTCCTGACGGTGGAGGAGGCCATCGCTCTGCTGTTGAAGGCGGCCATAGAAGGCGTAGGCGGCGAGATTTTTATTATGAAAATGCCGACCTGTAAAATCTCAGATCTCGCTGAGGTGCTTGCTGATCATGCCGGGGTCGCCAAGCTGGACTTCGAGGAGCTCGGGGTCCGTCCCGGCGAGAAGCTGCATGAAATTCTGTATACGGAATTCGAGGCGCAAAATTCAGTCATATTTGACGAGGATTATGTGGTGGTGCTTCCGACGGTGGATACTCCCAGGCTTAAGGAGGCTTACGGGCATTGCCGCAGGGTAGGGGACGATGAATACTCCTCGGCCTACTCACTGATGAACAAGGAGCAAATTCATCAGATGCTGCGAAAAGGCGGTTTTCTGTGATGAAGGTGCTGGTTATCGGGGGTCATGGCATGGTTGGACATATGCTGCTCCGTTACTTGGCGGCATCGACTGCTCATGAGCTCTATTACACGGTTCGGCCTGTACTGGCCGAACCTGAGGACGACAGGCGCATTGAGCTTCCCGGTGCCCGGCTGTACGTGGATGTTACAGACTGGCAACGGGTCTCGCATGCCGTGCAGCTCGTCCGGCCGGATGTTATCGTTAATGCCGCCGGTATTCTGAACGATTGCGCGCGTCAGCGTGAGGTAGAAGCCTATGAAGTGAACGGGATGCTGCCGCACAGGCTCGCCCGTCTGACCGAGAGCCTGGGTTCGAGGCTGATTCATATCAGCACCGACTGCGTATTCAACGGAGAACGAGGGAAGTACGAAGAGCGGCATGTGCCGAATGGAGAGTCCGTCTATGCCCGCACCAAAGCGCTGGGGGAAGTGAGCGCATTTCCCCATCTGACTGCCCGCACGTCCATCATCGGCCCGGAGATCCGCAAGGAAGGCGTTGGGCTGCTGCAGTGGTTCCTCAGGCAGAAGGGGGAAATCAAGGGCTTCACCCGTGTGCATTGGAATGGGGTCACTACGCTGGAACTGGCCAAATTTATCCGTCATGCGTTGGGTCGTGCGGAAGCTATGACAGGAATTGTGCATCTTACGGCACCTGAGATCGTGAGCAAGCATGACCTGCTGCTGTTGTTCCGCCGCATATTCGAAAAGTCGGATGTGACCGTTCACCAAGATGATGCGATCGTGCTGGACCGCACGCTGCTGAGCACACGTAAGGATCTGGACTATGAAACGCCGGATTACGAAACGATGCTGAATGAGCTGAGGGAATGGATGCACATGCACCCATGAGCCGGCGCAAGATCGTAGTCACCGGCGCCTCGGGTTTTACAGGGCTTCACGCCTGCTCCCATCTTGAGAGGCTAGGTTACGAGGTGGTGGCCGTTCTTCGCCGACCCGGCGCGATGGACTCCATCCTAGCCAGCACCGCCGACGGGGGAGACGTGATCCGGGAGCATGTGATTGATCTGAACGACAGGACGGCTGTGATAGAGCTCCTGGACCGGGAAAGGCCGGACGCCCTGCTCCATATGGCCGGATTGAATGCAGTCGGCGGCTCTTGGGAGCAGCCTGTGGCTTATATGCAGCTGAATGTGATGGCCACGCTTTATCTGCTAGACGGACTCCGCCTGCTGGGTCTGACACGCTGCCGGACGCTCATCGCGGGCTCCATGCTGGGCTGCAGGCTGCGCGACGATGAGCCTCCCAGGCCTGCCCATCCTTATGGGCTGAGCAAGACGCTACAAACCTTGACCGCCTCGGCCTGGGGTCATCTGTTCGGCCTGCCGGTTTGCATCGCACAGCCGTCCAATCTGATCGGTCCTGGGGCGTCCAACGGCATATGCGGGCTAATCGGAGCGCATGTAGCGAAGCGGGAGCAGGAGGGGGAAGCTCCCCCGTTCCGCCTGACTTCACTGGAGGAGCCACGGGACTATATCGACGTCCGCGATACGGTGCGCGCTTACGGGCTCATTCTGGAGCGGGGGGAGCCAGGGGGGGTGTATCCGATAGGCTCGGGGAAGGTGCGTACGCTGGGCGGCATCGCCCGGGAGTTCGAGAGGCAGGCTAGGGTTAAAATGGAGTGGCGTATCGGCACTACCGCGGACCTCATAGGTGAACAGCTGCCCGTCCGGCTGTCGGGACTGGCGGATCCAGAGGACGAGCGGCTGGGAGCCGGGGCCTCGGCCGTCGATCTGGGGCCGATGCGCTCGCTAGACTGGGCGCCGGAACTTGCATTCGATCAGTCCGTTGCCGATATTCTGGACTATCACCGGCAGGCCGGGCAGATCAAGGGAAAGGAAGGGGGGTAAGCATGTATCCGAAGGTTTCCATTGTCATTCCGTTCTACAATGATCCTTATGTCGGGCAGGCTATTCAAAGCGCTTTGGCACAAACCTATCCGAATGTGGAAGTGATCCTGGTTAACGACGGCTCGACGGTGTATACAAACATCGTCCACCTATATGCGGATCGCATCTGTTATTTGTCCAAGGCTAACGGGGGAACGGCAAGTGCCTTGAATCACGGCATCCGTATGGCTTCCGGGGACTATATTGCCTGGCTGAGCTCCGACGATCTATTTTATCCGCATAAGCTAATGGCGCAGATCCCGTTCATGCTGGAGCGCGGGGCGGCAGTCAGCTTCTCCTCGTTCGATCAGATCGATGCTTACAACCGGGTCACTCTCCATCATGCGGTCCCGCAATTTCCACATTACGGCCTACTAGTCAGGGCGATGATCGAGACCAACCCGGTCAATGGCTGCACCGTTGTTGCCCGCAAGGATGTTCTGATCGGCTTCGGGCTATTCGACGAAAACCTGCCGTACACCCAGGATTACGATATGTGGATCAGGCTGATGCTGAACGATGTTCATTTTCACTATTATCACAGCCCGCTCGTTCAATACCGGTGGCATGCGGCGATGGGGACGGAACTGCATCGGCCGGCCATCGCCGAGGAAACGGCCAGGGTGCGCGGCAAGTACCGGCATCTGCTGGACGCGTATGCACGCAGGCATGGAGGATAGCTTCACTGTGGCATCAGGCCCGGACTTGCATAGGATAAATCATCCGGATGCCCTGCAGGACGAAGGCTTAACCAGGATCGGGAGGGGGAATGGAGAGATGCGACGTTTACGCAAATCACCAAAGGGAGCCGCCGGCAGCTCCAGGAGAGCTTCCTTGGGAGCGGCACGAATATCTGTCGTCATTCCGGTCAGGAACGAGCGCCGTACGCTGGCGGCGGTTATCCGCGAAGCCCTTAAGGTATCTCCCGGCCGTGTGGAAATCATCGTCGTCGTCAATGGCTCTACCGACGGATCGGGGACTATCGCGGAAGCGATGGGCGCCAAGGTTGTCCGGTATGAGGAGGCGCTCGGGCATGATGTAGGGCGTAGTGTAGGGGCGCTGCATGCGACCGGGGACATCCTGCTGTTTATTGATGGAGATGCTCCGGTTCCTGCAGCACAGCTGCGGCCCTATGTCCGGGCTGTGCAGAGAGGAACGGATGTGGCGCTGAACCGATATTTGGGCCCGGTGCGCAGCAGACATACCCACCCCGTCGTCCTGGCCAAACACGTGTTAAATACAGCTTTGGGCATGTCAGGATTGCAAGGGGCTTCCATGACAACGGTTCCCCATGCGATCAGCCGCAAGGCGCTAAATGCCGTCGGGGCGCCTGCGCTTAGTGTCCCCCCGCTGGCACAGACGATGGCGATATGCTGCAGGCTGAAGGTCAGGGCGGTGCATCTGGTCAATATTGGCCGGGTCAACCGTCTGCGGGGCAGACGCAAATCCCGCCAAGGCATGGATGCGGTGGGCCAATTGATTGTCGGCGATCATCTGGAGGCTCTCCACTGGTACTTGGGACAGTCTGGGAGCCGGGGAATTTATAAGGACCGAATCCGGAGACGGGAAACGGCAGGTGAACCGATATGAGGAGAGTGGAACTAAAACAGCAAACCGTCTGGAGGCCGGATAAGTGGCCGGTCTTCCGCGGAAAGAGGGGATTCGGTATCAAGGCGAAGGATGAGCCTGAATCGGCTGCCTTAATGGGACGCAAGCGGGACGTGCGGATAGCCTCTGTGCCCGTTCGCCGGGCGCCAGTCCGGACCGGGAAGGTGGCAGGTGAAAGCAATTTCCGTAAGGAGGCTGCCGTACCGGGACGCAAGCGGCGGAATGCCCAGATAGCCTCTGTGCCCGTCAGCCAGGCGCCAATCCGGACCGGGAAGGTGGCAGGTGCAGGCAGCGGTTCCCGCAAGGAGGCTGCCGTACCGAGACGCAAGCGTTCGGAGGCCCAGATAGCCTCTGCGCCCGTCAGTCGGGCGCCAACCCGGTCCGGGAAGATGGCAGGTGCAGGCAGCGGTTCTCGCAAGGAGGCTGCCGTACCGAGACGCAAGCGGGAGGCCCAGATAGCCTCTGCACCCGTCAGTCGGGCGCCAGCCCGAACGGGGAAGGTGGCAGGTGCGGGTGGCGGTTCCCACAAGGAGGCTGCTTCCCCAGAGCGGAGCAGGACTGCAGTGGCAAGTATATCGCGAGTGCTGCCTGCAGCAGGGCCTATAGCAAGGCCTTCAGCACGACCAGCAGCGGTCCGGGCACGCAGCAAGTCTCCCGTGCGGAGAGGTCTCCGAACGGCGGCGCCCAAGCGCGGCTTGGCCTCGCTGCGGAGCAAGCCGGCCTTCCGGGACGGGTACCGCATGGGACGCGAGGATGGAACTGCAGGTGTGCCGGAGGACGGAGACGGCAAGCTGCACAGCGCACTGAACCGGTGCCTGGCCAGGCGGCTTCGCTCCCTGCAGGAGACGGGGAGCAAGCTGTCCGGGTCCCGCGCGATGAGTCAGGGGTATCTGCGCGGATATTTCTCCGCCCGCCAGGAGCCGGTGCCGGATTGGGTATTGATGCCCGTGGAGCAATCCGTGGCAGTTGTCGTGACGGCGATGAACGAGCAGGCGACGATCAGCCGGACGCTCAGACAGGCTGCGCGTCTGGGGGTAGACGAGTTGATCGTCATCGTCAACGGCTCAACGGACCGCACCCTGCCGCTTGCCCGTAAGCAACCTGAGGCGCAGGTGGTCCATTACCCGCACCCGCTTGGTCACGATGTGGGGCGCGCTGTTGGGGCGCGGCTGACGAAATCGGACATCGTGCTGTTTTTGGACGGGGACATCCCCATTCCCGCCGAACGGCTGGTTGCTTTCGTCCGTGCCGTCTCTCGGGGCATGGATATCGCGTTGAATGACATCGGGCCGTATCTGGGCACCTTCGGCCGCCGAGATCAGGTTACGCACATGAAGCAATTTCTCAATGTCAGTCTCGGCCGGCGGGATTTGCAGGCCAACTCGCTAACGGCAGTGCCTCACGCGATGTCCCGTCAAGCCGTCGAGAGGCTGGGGCCTGAGCTGCTGATGGTGCCCCCAAAAGCGCAGGCGGCGGCCATTCTGCAGGGTATGCGCATCGGTGTTTCGGCGAGTGTGAACGTCATCCGCCGGAACAAGCGGCGCCGAAGCAATCAGGGGAATCTGAACCGCGTGGCGAAGCTGATTATCGGCGATCATCTGGAGGCGATCAAGCTTGCCGTCGATCAGGCCGGAGCGCGGCTGAGGTTTCCGGATAAGCAGCGTAAGCGGCTGCAGAGGGAGGAGGGGAATGCTCATGGCGATGCTGAGCATCATTATTCCCAACTATAACGGGGCGGCTATGCTGGAGCCTTGTCTAAAGTCGATCCGCCAATATGTCCATTGCCCCCATGAGGTCATCGTTGTGGACAATGGCTCGAGGGATGATTCCGTCAATGTCAGTATCCGCTATGATGTCAAGCTGATCGCCCTGCCGGATAATCGCGGATTTCCTGTGGCCTGCAATCTGGGCCTCAAGCTGGCTGCGGGGGATGAGCTGCTGCTGCTCAATAACGATACGCTGATGACCCGGGGGGCGATGGAGTCTCTTCGCCGCTGCTTGAATAGTAGTCCTGACATCGGCATCGTTGGTCCAATGACCAATTATGCCAGCGGCAGGCAGCAGATGAAGGAGCGTTTCACGACGATCGACAAGACGGCAGCCCGGATCAACGTGCCGAATCCTGCCGCCTGGCAAGAGACGACACGGATCGTTGGCCTCTGCTTCCTGTTCCGTCGCAGACTGATGGACCGGATCGGCCTGCTCGACGAGCAATTCTCGCCGGGGCATTTCGAGGATGACGATTACTGCTACCGGGCCCGTCAGGCGGGGTACCGGCTGTTGATCGCGGGAGATTCGTTCGTATATCATCACGGCAGCGCCAGCTTCAAGCAGCAGGATTCGTGGAAGGTGCAGGAGCTGATCCGAGTTAACAGGGAGAAGTTTAAGGCGAAGTGGCACATTGACCCCCGTTCTTTTATCTAATGGGGATGGGCATCCGCCCAGTTGAAGACATGCCGTCTCGCATATATTGCTAAGTAACGATGAGAAGTGTCGCCGAAGCATCCGGAAGCCGGCAGAGCCGTACAAGGTGGACGGGATTTAGCGAACCTGAACCTGATCGGCCGTACTTCCAGCGAGAGGAGGAAGCTTACATGCAAAGGCAAGTATCCAACATGATGCATCATATGGCCACGTCTCAAGAAGAAATGGTCCGTATCTTGGAAGCCAAACGTCAGGTTGCCGTGCGGATGGCCCAACTCGTCCATGCCATTCCGCCAGAATATCCCGGATTTGAGGGTGTGGAGGCACTGACGGAGAATGCGATGAGTGTGACGAAAAATATTGCGGGGTATTTGAATAGTCTGGCCGATCTGGAGGATGCGCTGGCTGATAATCTCACCTATATTATGAAGGAAGTGCAGATTCCGGCAGGCGAGGAGTAAGCGGGGGACGGGATTATTTTGACAACGGGAAATGAGGGAAGAGCGTGAGCAGAGCCGATGCGTATCACCGTATGCTGATGTCAGCAGCCAAATTCCAGCATAATATCGCGTTGATTCTTGAAGCGAAGGCGGTCGAAGCAGAGCGCTCCTGTCAATGGATCTGCGGGCACGTGAGCGGTGAACACTTCGAAAACCATGGCGACCAGTTGAAGGGAACGGTCGACATCCATGACCAGCTGCTGGAGGTCATTGACGGCATGACCAAAATGGAACGGGCGCTTGCCAAACACTTATCCGTATTGCTAGGCGAGCCGGACAGCGACGGGGGGTCCGATGACAGCGGAGGCGAGGCGGGAGACTTCTTCTCGTTCGGCGATTCCAAATGAGTTGGGCGGAGAAAGAAAACAAGGCGAAGCTTCATATGCTCAACTCTCTGGCACGCAGTCAGCGGGCGCTTACTCGTATGCTCGAAAGTATGGCCGGGCTGACCGAGTATGGGGGAGCCGAGGGGGATGGCCAGCAGGCAGAGGAGACGTCTACTTCCAGGGCAGAGGGAGAAGGGCGGCCATCTGCAGCAGCAGCCAAAGACCTGGCAGGGGGTGCGCATGCACCGTTAGCCCGGGAATGGCTGGCTCAGCTGGAGGCGCTGGGCCGTTATCAACGGGCGATGGCAGAGCGGCTCGGTCTTATCCGTATCCGCAAGCTGCGCAGCGGGGTTCCTGCCGCTCCCTGGTTGAACGGGAACGTGACGCAAGGCAGGCAGCTCCGCAGGAGCAGTCGTCGTCCTGCAGCGGCGCCGCACGGTATAGGAGATAAGGTGGGGGCATACGCCGACCAGGCGAATTGAACGGGAGCGAAGCTTCCCAGTTTCAATTCGCCTAGTGGCCTGGTGCCGGGAGTGGCGCTTGCCGGAATGGATCGCCAGAGCCAGCAGCCTTAGAGCCCCTTCCAGTTCATGATCAGTCCTCCATGCACGAACCCGCCCCCGAAGCCGAACAGCAGCAGGCGCTGTCCGGGCTGGAACAGGCCTTCCCGTACGCCCTTATCCATAGCAAGCGGGATCGTTGCCGCCGACGTATTGCCCAGCGTTTCGATCGTGTGCAGGGTCCGCTCCATAGAAATGCCGAGCTTCTCGGTGACCGATTCGATGATCCTCAGGTTGGCACTATGGGGAATGAACCAGTCGAGCTCTTCGACGGACAAGCCCGCTTGGCTCAGCAGCGCATTCACACCTACCGGAATCGTCTGGACGGCGAAGCGGTATACCTCTCGGCCATTCTGGACCAGCTTGCCGGTTCCCTTCAGCTCCTCTCCGTTCAGAACGGAAGCATTGAGCGTACGGTACAGATGCTTGCCCCCGGAGCCATCGCTTCCCGCCGTGTACGCGAGGAAGAGCGGCTGCGCATCCGGAGCCTCATCCCGTTCCAGCAGAACGGCTGCACCGGCATCCCCGAACAGGATGCAGCTCGTGCGGTCTGTGTAGTCCGTAATTTTGGACAAGGTTTCCGCTCCGATAACGAGCGCTTTCCTGCATAAGCCGGAGCCGATCATGCCATCGGCGACCTGCAGGCCGTAGACGAACCCGGAGCATGTTGCGCTCAGATCGAAGGCCAGCGGAGATGCGATACCGAAGTGATGCTGCACCAGGGGGGCCGTGGCGGGAAATGAAAAATCCGGCGTGCTCGTGGTGACGATGATCAGATCGACGTCCTTGAGTTCGGCGCCGTAGCGATCGACGAGATTTTGCACAGCCCCTATGGCCAGATGGCTAGTGAACTGCGTCTCCGACACGATGCGCCGCTCGCGAATACCCGTCCGCTGTACAATCCATTCATCGTTGGTGTCAACCATGCGTTCCAGATCGGCGTTAGTCAGTACGCGATCGGGCAGGCAGCTTCCGATACCGGTCAGCCGGGATTGGAAGGCGCGTGCGCTTGTCAGGGGAAAAGATCCATTAATCATCAAGAAGCACCTCTTTCGGAAGAAGGAATCGAAATCATTCGCATGAATTATGAGTATGTTCCATGACTTGATATTAGTACTTGGTACTAATTATAGTGGGAATGTTTCAGATGTCAACCGTCATTGAATGGTGTCAGATTGATTTGAGCAAAAAAATTCATCAGATAGCTGGGCTTCTGTCGTGAGTTGGATGAGGCTGCTCAGCATCTAGGGTAGACGCATAAGCGTTCACCGGTATTCGGACCTAAACGCCGTCGGGCGAGTGCCTGTGTGCTTGCTGAAGCAGCGGACAAAATAAGAAAACGTCACGAACCCCGTAGCCTCCGCAATGTGGCCGATGGGCTCGCTGGTGTGGATGAGAAGCTGCTTGGCCTGCTCGATCCGGTAGCGGGTGAGATAATCGAGCGGCGTGCAGCCGAATGCCTTCTTCATGCAGAGAGCGATATAATTGGCGTGAAAATGCAGCTGCTCCGACAGTTGCTTATAGCTCACCTGCTCTCTGTAATGCAGACGCAAAAAAGCTGCGGCTGCGTCCGCCAGCGCCAGCTGAGGGTCGTTGGGTGCGGGGCTGCCTTCCTCCTGCAGATGAAGCAGCAGCTGTTGGAACAGGCCCTGCTGCCGGAATCGTGCCACAGCTTCCGGGCTCTCACGGAGCTGAAGAATTTCCCGCAGCCTAGCGTAGGCCATTTCCTTGGCCCGCAGTTCCCCGATTCGCGGAACGTGGAACACGAAGGATTCGATTTGCAGATAAGGGTCGGAGCTCGAGGGCGTGACGAAAGGCCCTCGTTCCGTCACTTCGCTCCAATTACCTGGTGTTTGAAAATGCAGCCAATAGAAGTGGGTCTCTTCGCTGCAGGGCATTGTGGTCCAGTGAGAACGGTCAGGCCGGAGGATGGCGAAGTGTCCGGCAGGGATCGTGAGCGGCAGTCCTTCTTCGGCCATATGCAGGCATCCTCCGGTCACGGCAAGCAGGTCGAATACGCCGATGCTGGAACGGTCGGCATGTCTGCCGCCTGCAGGATAGATGTCTTCCCCGGAAGTCAGATAATGAGGGATAGGCGGAGAGGTGAATCGGAACATTAGGGGAGTTCTCCTTTGATTGTGATTTCCTTTTATCATAAGCATATAGAAGCGGAACTGCTAGTTATTCTTCGAGAGTCATAGGTTGTAATCCGTCAAAAACAGGTTGTTATCGGCTATCGTTTCCTCCCGCCTAAGCATGCTATAGTCGTCTCAGAGCAGGGCACTCGGTTGACAAGGGAGACGATCATATTGGAGATCATGGCCAGGAATTTGATGGAAACAGCCTTCCAGGCACTGCCGCTTGGTGCGATTAAACCTGCAGGCTGGCTGTGCAATCAGCTTCGTATCCAGGCCGACGGGCTGACCGGACATCTGGAGGAGCATTGGAGCGACGTGGGGCCGGATAATGGCTGGATCGGCGGCAAGGGCGAGAGCTGGGAACGCGGACCGTATTATGTAGACGGCTTGCTGCCGCTGGCTTATCTACTGGAGGATGAGAGACTGATCGCCAAGGCGCAGCGCTGGATTGAGTGGTCGCTCGCAAGTCAGCGAGAGGACGGTAATTTTGGCCCGCAGGGTCCCATTCAAACCGTCAATCAGGATTTGGACAAGAAGCAGGACTGGTGGCACTACATGATCATGCTGAAGGTGTTCACGCAATATGCTGAGGCATCCGGCGATGAACGGGTGATTCCGTTTCTGACGGGATTTTTCCGTTATGTGCAGGGTTCGATCGAAGCGCATCCGCTCCAAGGCTGGGCTAAGGCGCGCGGAGCCGAAATGATGCTCAGCATCCTGTGGCTGCATAAGCGCACGGGGGACGATTTCCTGGTCACTCTGGCGAATCACGTAGCGGAGCAGACGACGGATTGGACGGATATCTTCCATGATTTCCCCTACTGGCGTAAGGTAGAGGAATGGGATTGGACGACGCATGTGGTCAACGTGGCGATGGGGATTAAGACACCGGGTGTTCGCTACGAGCTGACGGGCGACGACGTGGAGCGCGCGGCGGTTCATCGCGGTATCGACAGTCTGATGACGTACCACGGTCAGGCGCATGGAATGTTCTCCGGCGACGAGTGGCTGTCCGGTACGAGCCCCAGTCAGGGCGTAGAGCTCTGCGCCGTAGTGGAATACATGTTTTCGATGGAGCAGCTGACCCGGATCTTCGGGGAAGGCAGGTTCGGTGATATTCTGGAGAAGGTCGCATTCAACGCGCTGCCCGGGACCGTCTCCGCAGACTGGACTTCCCATCAATACGATCAGCAGGTCAATCAGATTCTCTGTAATGTCGCGCCCCGCGACTGGAGCAACGGACCTGAGGCGAATGTGTTCGGGCTTGCGCCGAACTTCGGCTGCTGCACGTCCAACATGCACCAGGGCTGGCCCAAGCTGACGGCTCATCTGTGGATGAGCGACGGTCACGGCGGCTTGGCGGCCGTTTCCTATGCGCCGAGTACGGTGAGCGCCCAGGTGGGCAGCGGTGCTACCGCGACGATCCGGGTGAGCGGTGAGTATCCGTTCCGCGACAGGGTCGTCCTCGATATAGAACTGGACCGCGCTGGCGAATCGTTCGCGATCTCCTTCCGGATTCCGGTCTGGTGCGAGGCACCGACGCTTGCGATTGGTGGCGTTAACGTTCCGCTGAATGCTGTTCATGGATATGCCAGGGTGGACCGCGAATGGAACAACGGGGACCAACTGATTCTGACGCTGCCGATGGAAGTGAAGACAACGTCCCGCAACCTGTGCGCGATCAGTGTAGAGCGCGGACCGCTCGTCTATGTGCTGCCGATTCAAGAGAATTGGCAGCTGCTGACCAAGCGGGAGAAGTTCCACGATTGGGAAGTTTACCCCGGGTCGCCCTGGAAATACGGTCTGCGTGCAGACCTTGCTTACGAAGTCCAGGAATCGGATGTGCCCTACCAGCCCTTTGATGCGGAGCAGGCTCCTGTGCGGCTCAAGGCCTCCGGACAATTGGTTCGGGGCTGGAAGATGGAAGGCAATAATGCCGGAACGCCGCCGCTGCATCCGGATGTGGCTGGACAAGAATGGATAGAGCTGACGCTCGTGCCTTACGGCAGCGCACGCCTGCGCATCGGCGAATTTCCGCTGATCGGTACAAGGAAAAGGAAGTGGGCAGCCGATCGTTAGGAGAACGTCGTTCTTCGGAATGAATCGGCATCAGTCTGATTTTGCTGGAACACACCTCTTCTCTGGTTGATATGGAAGCCCGGCGCTTTCACGTACCAGGATGAAGCGGTGTTTTTCGGTTTGGGCAAAGCCTGAACTCCCCAGTCATCGTGAACAGGAATGACCTGAAAAAAACGGCCCCCGCGTAAGGACTTCTTGTTGTGAGGGGCTGTCCTTGTCCCTTATACTGGACATACCCTATGAAAGCCCGACACAGGTTTATACATAAGCAAGCGGCACTTATTTTGAGGTCAGCGCTCTGTACCAAGAGTGCATGCAGAAGGAGAGCGGGTTTCCATGTCACCCCAACATCATAAGATAGAACGCTTAATTCCTCTGCCCCGCAGCAAGGTGTGGGAGCTACTCAGCAGAACGGACCATTTGAATCGCGTTATCGGTCTGTATCCGATCGTAAGGCGTGTGCCGCGCTTCCAAGGCAGCCATGTGCTGCAGGACATGACGGCCAAGGCCTTCGGCGTTGTGCCTATGCGCTGGCGTGAGCATCCCTTCGAATGGGTGGCGTTAGAGCGGTATTCGGTTGTCCGCGAATATGACGGGGGACCGCTGCGCAAATTCGTCGGGGGGATTCTGCTGCAGGATGCGCAGGAGATGCTTGAGGACGGCAGCCCGGCGACGCTAGTGACACTGTTTGCTGAGTTTACGCCGGCCCATATCCTGGGACTCGCGACTATTCCGCTTATCGGCGTGCGCGCGATGCATAAGACGATGGATTTCCTGCAGGAGAGCGTACGCCTGTCTTCGATTGCCAAGTCTTATTTGCTCCCGCAGACCAAAGCGCATTTTCCGGTGAATCGCCGTGAATTGGACCGGCTGATCGGCGGGCTAAGCCTTTACGGATTCGAACCGGCTCTGCTCGGGCGGCTCCGCGAGCATCTGGAGAGTTCCGGTGATGACGGCGTCATTGACATGAGGCCGTTCCAGCTCGCGGATGCCTGGCAGATGAACCGGGATGTGGTCCTGCGCCTATTCCTGTATGCGACCCGCTCCGGCATTCTTAACTTAAGCTGGCAGCTGATCTGCCCGAACTGCCGAGTGTCCAAGCTGGGTGCGGAGCGGCTGTCCGCGATTACGCCGCAGTATCATTGCGATATGTGCGGAATCGATTATGAGGCCAGCTTCGACCGTTATGTCGAGCTGTGCTTCTCAGTGCATCCGCATATCCGGCGCGCGAGTAAGCAGGTGTACTGCATCGGCGGCCCGATGATCACGCCGCATATTCATACCCAGCTCGAGCTGGCCTCGGGCGCGTCCGGCGAGCTCGTCTATCCGGGCGGAGAAGCGCCGATGCGTCTGCGTGTCCTGCGAATGAATCGCATGGTCTCGCTGAACGGAGGCGGCACCGGGTCCTGGCAGACGGACCCATGTACGAACGGGGAAGTCTGGAAGCTCGAATACGGTGCGGACGGAGAGTGGAGCGTCGCGGCAACGGCGGAACCGCCGCCGGGTACGGTGCTCCGGCTGACCAACCGCAGTCCGGATACCATCCATGTGGCGCTGGAGCGCTCCGACTGGAGCGGTGATACCGTGACGGCGGCAAAGGTGACTGCGATGCAGGAGTTCCGGACGCTGTTCTCCTCCGAGGTGCTGGCTCCCGGCCAGCAGATCGGCATCGAGAGCGTGACGCTGCTGTTCAGCGATCTGCGAGGTTCTACGGCCTTCTATGAGCAGGTCGGGGACGCTCAGGCATACAGTCAGGTCCGGCGGCATTTCGAGTTTCTAATCGGCCATATCGCGGCCAACGAAGGAGCGCTGGTCAAGACGATCGGCGACGCGGTGATGGCCGTCTTCGAGTCGCCGGAGAAAGCCGTGAGGGCTGCGCTCGATATACAAACTAGTGTCCAGACGCAGACTGAGGAGGAGCAGGTCGTCATTAAGCTGGGGCTGTATAACGGCCCGGCCATTGCAGTCAATGGCGGCGATGTGCTAGATTATTTCGGCCGTACCGTCAATCTGGCCGCTCGGGCGCAGGGGCTGAGCCGGGGCGGAGATATTGTTGTCAGCCGGGAATGCACACTCCGTCCCGGTGTGCAGGAGCTGCTCGACATATACGGGCCGGATGTTGAATTTTTCCGCGAGCGGCTGAAGGGAATTGACGGAGAAACCGAGCTTGCGCGGCTGATAGTAACCGGAGCAGCTTCGGGCAGAACGGAATCCTACGAACTGGAAAGCGTGTGATCTCTATCCGAATGTCCATGAGAACGTTGAAATGGTGCACGATTCTGCTGCCGCCCGTTATCATCGGGGGCTTCGAGTATGTGCGCCATGATTTTATGCTCCATCTGTTGTCTATGGAGACAGGCAACCTGTACATTACGCTGCTGACCTTGCTGCTGTCGTATATTTTCGGCACGTGGATGTTCCGCCGGATCGAGACGATGAACGAAACGATCGCCGCGGAGAAGGCGAAGCGGGCCGTCTATGAGGAGCGGGAGCGTCTGGCCGAGGAGCTGCACGACAATATTGCTCAGGTGCTCTTCTTCCTGAATGTACAGCTGACGAAGGGACAGCTCAGCGAGGCGCGCGAGGCCGTGTCGGAGATCGATCACCATCTGCGGCAGGCCATCTTCAATCTGCGTACCGCCCCGGAGGAGGGCGCGACCTTCGAGAGCCGGCTCCGCGCCTGGCTGGAGGAATGGAGCGGACTGACAGGCATCGCCGTCGAGCCTGTGCTGGTGCTGGACGGGGAGACGATTCCTCCTTCGGCGGAGGTCGCGCTGTTCTCCATCGTCCGTGAAGCGTTCACGAACATCCGCAAGCACTCTCAGGCGGATCAGGCCTTCTTCGAGCTGGGGCGTTCGGCCGATGGCGTGCGTTGGCGATTGCGCATCGCGGATAACGGTGTAGGCTGCAGTCCTGAAGAGGCCGGTGGTGCTTCGGGCGGCCGGTATGGGCTGGTCATGCTGCGCAAGCGGGCGCTAGAGCTCGGTGCAGAGCTGCAACTGCAATCGCCGCCCGGAGGCGGTACGGAGCTCGTGCTGACAGGAGAGACCAAGCGGGAGGGAGGGAAACTATGAAGTATCGTGTGCTGGTCGCCGATGACCATCCGTTAGCCCGCAGAGCGGTCAGAACGCTCCTCGGGGGCGAGAAGGACTTCGAATGGATCGGGGAAGCGTCGAGCGG
The DNA here is from genome assembly GCF_038070315.1 of Paenibacillus filicis. NCBI lineage: Bacteria > Bacillati > Bacillota > Bacilli > Caryophanales > Paenibacillaceae > Paenibacillus > Paenibacillus filicis. The sequence continues at coordinate 28,767 of NZ_JBBPCC010000020.1, forward strand.
GGAAGAAGCGCTGGAGCTATGCCGGACTCTGCTGCCAGATCTCGTACTTATGGATATCCGGATGCCGGGTCTCGGCGGTCTGGAGGCCACGAGACGGATCAAGCAGCTTTACCCGCATATCCGGATCGTCATGCTGACGGTCTCTGATGATGTCGCCGATCTGTTCACGGCGGTACGTCACGGGGCGCAGGGCTACCTGCTCAAAAACATGGACCCGGAGGACTGGATTCATTATCTGCGCGGACTGCTTGACGAAAATAGCGAGATCTCCCGCGGGATGGCGGACCGGCTGTTCCAGTCGTTCCGCCGGACTGGATCGGGGACGGAGGGAGATGTAGCCCCCGGCGTACTGTCGCAGCGTGAAAGCGAGATTCTCGGTTATGTGGCTACCGGCCAGAGCAACAGGCAGATTGCTGCGGCGCTGCTCATTACAGAGAACACCGTCAAGAATCATATCAAGAATATTCTGGCGAAGCTGTCGCTGGAGAACAGGGTTCAATTGACCGCTTATGCGGTCCGGCACGGCTTGACACAAAACGTCCAAAAACCTGATGAAAAATAGCCCAGTTGAGTCATGCCTTCCGTTAGCGGTTTGCGTTACAGTAGAACTGGACATACTTACCGCTATAGATCAGGAAGGGGCTAGTCAATTCATATGAAGACATTGAAACCCGTGTACGGAACTTTTGTACTTGTGCTATTTTTATCTTTACTGTTGTCCGGCGTCGCGAGCGCTCATGTAACGGTGCTGCCGAGCGAAGTCACACAAGGGGGCTATGAGAAGTTCGCGGTTCGCGTGCCGAACGAGAAAACGATCCCTACGGTTAAGGTCGAGGTGAAGTTTCAGCTGGACGCGGTCTCGATCTCCCGCTTCGAGCCCAAGCCGGGCTGGAGCTATGAGCTGACCAAGGATGGAGACAAAATCACCGGGGTCACCTGGACGGCTACTGGCGAAGGACTCGGAGCTACGGAGTTCGGAGAATTCTACATGCAGGGCAAAGTAGCCGATGCGGCGACTTCGATCTCGTGGAAGGCTTATCAGACGTACAAGGACGGCAGTGTCGTCGAGTGGGTCGGAGCAGCCGGCTCCGACAAGCCTGCATCCGTGACCAAGGTTAATCCGAAGCCTGCGGGCTCATCTACGGACAGCCATGGTCATACTGCAGCACCGGGAGCGGCAGGAACGGCAGCGGAAGCAGCCCCTGCGTCATCCGCAGGCGGCTCCAGCCTGCCAACGATTCTGTCGATCGTGGCAGTCGTGCTGAGCGCCGCATCGCTGCTCGTTTCGCTTACCCGCAAGAAGTAAGACACTGATCCGTTCCCGCCGATCCGGCAGGGACGGATTTTTTTCGTTCCGGGGATTTGAGCTTGCGGATGCGGGAACGTTCATAATTTGCCGGGCAAACGGGGATGCTGGAACTAAGCGATGGCAGCCGAGCCATTCATTAGCAATCAGGAGGAATCACCGATGTCAAACCCGCTGCGTTCCAAGAAAAACTTACTGCTGCTCCTTGTTTTGCTGCTTAGCCTCACGGTGTCGGGGAGCGCCCTCGCCTTCGGCAAAGGAGTGAAGGGTCCTGACGTTTATGCGGTCCAAGGCATGCTGAAGTCGCTCGGTTATTTCTCGGGCAGCATCACCGGTTACTACGGCAAGGAAACGGAGCACGGAGTGAGGCTGTTTCAGAAAGCCTATGGGCTGCGAGTAACCGGCGCCGTCGACGACAGGACGCTGGAATCCATCTTATGGGCTTATGGCCATGCGAAAATTCAAAAGAAGAAGATTCCCGCCCCGGCCCCTGAACCTGCGCCTGCTCCCGTCCCGAAGGCAGCCCCTGAGCCAGCGCCGAATGCGCCGCAGCCTTCCTCCCATGAACCTTCTGCTGAGGAACGGCAGATGGTGGGACTGGTCAATCAGGCGAGAGCCGCAGCCGGCTTGGCGCCGCTGGAGGTGGATGCCGACCTGCCCAAGGTGGCTCGTCTCAAGAGTCAGGATATGGCCGGCAAGAGCTACTTTTCTCATGAGTCGCCGACTTACGGGTCTCCGTTCGATATGATGAAGCAGTTCGGCATTAGCTACCGGACGGCGGGCGAGAATATTGCCTGCAGCCCGAGTGTGAATGCGGCGCATCAGCAGCTGATGGATTCCCCGGCTCACCGGGCAAACATCCTGAGCAAGGAGTTCACACATATTGGGATAGGAATTGTCGCAGAAGGCCAGTGCGGCAAAATATTCACCCAGCAGTTTATCAGCAGGCAGGCCAAATAGAACGGATTTCAAGCGCAGGCGCCGTTCCCCTCGGATGGTTCCGTCTGCAGAACAGCCCGGGCAAAATGGCTCTTTTGCCCAGGGCTTGTTTGTTGTACAATGATCGACATGATAGGACGTATGTCCAAACGAGGGGAATGATCGTGTTGAGCAAGCTGATGAAGGAATTCAAGGAATTTGCGATGAAGGGAAATATGGTCGATCTGGCAATCGGGGTGATCATCGGCGGCGCCTTCGGCAAAGTGGTGACGTCGATCGTCAATGATGTGATCATGCCTCCGATCGGGCTGCTGCTGGGCAAGGTTCCGTTCAAGGATTTATTCTTGAGTCTGGACGGCAATCATTACAACACGATTAAAGATGCCCAGGCTGCCGGAGTCGCTACGCTGAACTACGGACAGTTCATCAGCACCTTGATTGACTTCCTGATTGTGGCGTTCGTGATTTTCATGGTGGTCAAGCAGTTGAATCGCTTCCGCAAGAAGGAAGAGCCCAAGCCGGCACCTAAGCCGGAGGTCAAGGAATGTCCCGAATGTCTGTCTGAGATTCCCGTCAAAGCTTCCCGCTGCAAGTATTGCACAGCGGTCGTCGGCGGTCATGCGGAGGGACGAGCCTAACAAGCTCTGCGTCCTAACGACTCCCCGGAGGACAAGCATCCGTACAAGTCAGGTTTTCCGGCCATGCAATCTTAGTGATCCCATCGTTCTGCCTTATCTGGATTGGCGGCGCCCCTAGCGGGCAGCCGCCTATTTTTGTCTAGTTGCCGCACCAGACCCCGGCGTTCATCATACACTGGATTTGACTGTATCCCTAGACCTTGTATTGATACAAAAACCCGAGCAAGGAGGGGTGACACTTTGATGGGCAACGATCATAAGAGCAAATTTCTGCTTACCAACCGCGAGCGAGAAGTATTTGAATTGCTCGTACAGGACAAAACGACCAAAGACATTGCGCAGCAGCTGTTTATTAGTGAGAAGACGGTCAGGAATCATATCTCTAATGTTATGCAAAAGCTCAATGTAAAGGGACGTTCTCAAGCCGTAGTAGAACTAATCAAGCTTGGGGAACTGACGATCTGACCTGCTATCCGCAAACGGAATGAATGATCGCATTCAGCCTTCCTGTTCGCCTTCTCTTAGGAGGAGAGTGTGACTGGGGGCTCTTTGGTTTGTTCGGGAGTCAGAACGGAATGTTCAGGAGATTGTCATGATTCTCTTAAATCAGACTATACGCATGGGAATTATGAAAATAATCATTTACAACGGTTGTCGGTCGTGATAAAGTAGTTTTCAACAAACTAATATTATCACTATGTGGTAATGTATTATCAATAATATCCAGAAGGTGATCGGTATAGCTAACCCGTCCTTTGAACAGTTTATCCGCGCTATTCTGGCCATGCGAAGCGCTCCGCTGCCTGAGTCCGCTATAGTAAGGGCTAAGCATATCTTGGCCGATCTCGCCGGCTGCGCCTGGCTGGGAGGGCAAACCTCCGAGCTGGGCCAGCTCGCCGGCCGGATCGGACAAGCCGAACAGACGGCGGTTGCAGTAGTGCCGCTGCTCGGTCAATCGCGTTTCGCGGCACCGGAGTCCAGCGCATTATACCATGGCACGGCGACGGTTGCCCTGGAGATGGAAGAGGGCAACGCGCTGGCCAAAGGGCATCCCGGCGCCCACGTATTCCCCGCAGCCTGGGCCGCGGCGGTGCAGGCGGGCAGCAGCGGCGAAGCCTTCATACGCGCCTTCGTGCTCGGTTACGAGGCCGCCGCCCGCCTCGCTTATGCAGCGCAGCTGAAGCCCGGCTTCCATGCGCATGGCACATGGGGAGCGGTAGGCGGCTGCTTGGCCGCAGGGCTGTTATACGAATCGCCCGACGAGGATATCGTCGGCGCCGCGTTGCTGGCGGCTTCACTGCCCCTCGCCTCGGCATCTGCGGCCAACGGAACCGGTGCCAGCGTGCGCAATCTGTACGCAGGCTGGAGCGGCTGGAGTTCGCTGCAGGCGTTTCAGCTGTTCCGGGATGGCTTTCGCAGCCACCCGGATGTTGTGCATCAGGTGTGGAACGGCCTCATTGCCGAACGGCTGGAGGAAGGGCGGCTGCTAGACAGGCTGGCAGCTCCGCTGCTTGTCGAGCGCAATTACTTCAAGCTGTACCCGTCCTGCCGGTTCGCCCATGCGCCGATCGAGGCACTGCAGCAACTGCTGCACACCCACCGGTGGCAGCCGGACGAAGTGGCCGAGGTGTTCGTGGAGACCCACCGGCTGGCGATGGATATGAAGACGGCGGCCCCGCCTAATCCGCTGGCTGCGATGTTCTCAATCCCGTTCCTGCTGGCGCTGACGGCCTGGGGCTACGGCCCTTACTTGCAGGAGGACGATCCCCTGCTTCGCGACAGCCGCCTGCTGGACTGGGCCGGCCGCGTACAGGTGAGCGAGGATCTGCAGCTTACGGCCCAGTTGCCGTCGGTTCGTGCAGCCAGAGTCCGGGTACGGCTCCGGAGCGGCGAAGCCTATGAGGCGCTCGTCGAGTTTCCGAGCGGCGGGGAAGAGCGGCCGCTGGATACGGAGAGGCTGCTGGACAAGTTTTCCCGCTGGCCGGCCCGCGAATCGTCCGGTGAGCTGGACCGGTTGCTGGCGGATGCGCTGCAGCTGGAGAAGTTCGAATATGTTGTCAACTGGGCCGTAGGCCCTCATCAGTACATCTAACCCCACGTACAAGGAGAGAATTCACATGAAAAAATCGCTGCTGTCGCTTCCTTTGGTCTTCACCCTGTTCCTCGTCAGTGCCTGCGGAGCAACGCCGACTCCCGCTCCCGCTTCCCCGCAGAAGGAGACGCCTCCGGCAAGCACCGCTCCGGCCGCGGCCAAAACGGACACGGATGAGCATACGCTGGAGCAAATCAAGAAGGCTGGCAAGCTCGTGATCGCAACAGGAGGCAACTACCGGCCATATAACTATATGGATAACAACACGCTGGTCGGCTACGACATCGACTGGGGTAATCTGATCGCCAAGGAAATCGGCGTCAAGGCCGAATTCGTCACCGGCGAGTTCGCCGGACTGATTCCCGGCTTGACCTCCAAGAGGTTCGATATCGTCCTGGCAGGCGTCAATATCACCGATGAGCGTAAGCAGACCATCGATTTCTCCGCACCGTATTCGGAAGATGGATTAGTAGCTGTCGTCAAGAAGGGCTCCGGCGCCGTCAAGGACGTCTCCGATCTTAAGGACAAGATTGTCGGAGCCAACGCGGGCTCGGCCTTCGAAGCCTCTGTCAAGAAAATCGGCGGCTACAAGGAGCTGAAGCCTTATCCGGGCGCTCCGCAAAGCTTCACGGACCTGATCGCAGGCCGTCTGGACGTTGTGGCGATCGGCCGCATCTCCGCTGTAGATTACATCAACAATTCGCCGTTCGGCAAGGAGTTGGAGATTGTCGGCAAGCCTTATGACACCAAGGAAGTCGGCGTAGCGATCCGCAAGCAGAACGCCGAGCTGAAAGCGCTGATCGATAAGGTCATTGCCGACAAGAAGAAGGACGGTACTTACGCAGAATTGACGAAGAAGCATTTCGGCTTCACATTTGACAAATAAGTGGTGAATTTCGAATGGATTGGACAACCGTAAAAACCATTTTCCCCGACCTCATGGCCGGGGCGGGGATCACGCTGCTGCTTTCTTTATTGTCCATCCTGCTGGGTACGCTGCTCGGCTTCGGGCTGGCGCAGATGCGCCTGTCCCACTCCCGGGTGCTGCGCGGCATCGCCTTCTTCTATACGTGGCTGTTCCGCGGGCTGCCGCTCCTCATCATCCTGTTTGGCGTCTATTACGCGCTGCCTCTCGGGATCAAGCTGTCGGCCTTCGAGGCCGGGCTGCTCGGGATGACGCTCAATGCGGCTGCCTACAAGGCCGAGATTCTCCGCTCCGGACTGCTCGCCGTACCTAAGGGGCAGATCGAGGCGGCAGAGGCGATCGGCATGAATCCGTGGCAGGTCAGCTGGAAAATACGTCTGCCGCAGATGGCGCGCGTCGTCATTCCAACCTACATCAGCAACTCCATCGCACTGCTCAAGGGCTCTGCTCAGTTATCCGTCATCACGGTGCCAGACCTGATGCTGCGCGCTCAGTCCCACTTCAGCAGCACATACCGGGCGATGGAGACGATCGGCACCGCCGGTATCATCTACCTGGTGATGACGAGCCTGCTGATGGTGCTGCAGGCCTGGTCGGAGAAGAAGCTGAAGGTGTCGCAGAAGCTGTACTAGCGCAGCGGCAGGAGCATACACAGGGCTGACCGTCCCGTCAGCCGGGAGGAGGAGGCGTCTTGAGCGTCCTGGAGTTAAAAAACATATCGAAGGCATTCGGCGGACAAACGGTCCTTGAGCAGGTCAACCTGAAGGTGGAGAAGGGCGAGGCCATCTCGATTATCGGACCGAGCGGCGGAGGCAAAAGCACTCTGCTGCGCTGCATTAATCTGCTAGAGGTGCCGTCCGAAGGGGAGCTGTTCCTGGAGGGGGAGCCGGTTCCTTACCAAGTCCATGCAGGTGAGAAACTGACGCTCGCCTCACGATTCAGGCTGAGTCGCTACCGGAGCCGCGTCGGTATGGTCTTCCAGCATTTTCATCTGTGGAACCATAAGACGGTGCTGGACAATCTGATCGAAGGGCCGGTCTCTGTACTGGGGCTCTCCCGTCAGGCTGCAGTCCAGCGTGCGGAGGCACTGCTGGAGAAGGTAGGCCTCGCCGACAAGCGTCGCAGCATGCCGGTCGAGCTGTCCGGCGGGCAGCAGCAGCGGGTAGCCATCGCCCGTGCGCTGGCGATGGAGCCTAAGGTGCTGCTCTTCGATGAGCCGACATCGGCGCTTGACCCGGAGACGGTCGGCGAAGTGCTGCAGCTGATGACGGGGCTGGCCCGCGAAGGGATGACCATGCTGGTCGTCACGCATGAGATGGAGTTCGCGCGTGAGGTTTCGGACCGTGTCCTTTTCATGGAGAAGGGCCGCATCACGGTGGAGGGCCGTCCAGATGAACTGTTCAGCGGACAGGGCGACGAGCGGCTGGGCCGGTTTCTGCAGCGGCTGCAGCGCTGAGCGGCACGGGATCGGGAAACCGAGCCGGAAGTCCGCCTCATCAGGGGGCATCCGCAATAATATGAATGGGGATCGTCCTTTCGTAAGGCGGTCCGTTTGAGGTGTAGGGATGAATGGAACGCAGGCATTGGGCAGAGCTCTTGACATCCTGTTCGTACTCGCTGAAGCGGGCACGACGCTGACCGTGAGCGAGATTGCAGAAAGGGTGGCGATTCCCGAGAGCTCGGCTTACCGGTTTATCCAGACGCTGGAACAGCACGGAATTGTCGAGCGCAAGGGAAAAGGCCGGATTACACTAGGCCTGCGGATTTTCGATCTGGCGCGAAGCCTGAGCGGGCAGATCGACAGGCAGCTGCTGATCATGGCCCGTCCGGTCATGGAGGAGCTTACACGACGGACCGATGAAACGTCCGTACTCTTTATCCGTTCTGGACTGGATGCGATTTGCATCGAGCATGTGAAAAGCCGCAAGCTGATCAGCGTTTCCTTGGAGAACGGGCGTGTTCTGCCGCTGGATAGCGGGGCTTCCGGTAAGGTGCTGCTTGCCTATGAGAGCGAGGTTCTCATCGGGCAGGCTGTTGCGCAGAAGAGCCCGGATCGCGCCAAGGCACTCCGGCAGGAGCTTGAGCGTATCCGGCATCAGGGGTATAGCTACACGAACGGAGAGTTTGACCCGGATGCGTTCGCCGTTGGCGCTCCGATTCTCGATAAGCAACAGCGGATCGTAGCCAGCTTGTCCGTAGCCGGTCCGAATTACCGTTTCCATGAAAGCCATCTGCCTGCACTTGCGGAGGAAACCCGCACAGCGGCGGCCGATATTTCCCGTCAGCTGGGATGGCCGGGGATATGAAGGTTGTAAAGTCTGCGTCTGGAGCGCAGGCTTTTTTGTCGTCTGAGCAGGTTGAAGACGGCGGTCATTTGCTATAAAGTAGAAGGCGAGAATCATTCTCATAGCAGAACGGCTGCCAGGCAGGTCAGACAGGAGGAACCGATGGACCATCAATGGAAGCTGGACGAGCATATCCGCTTGTGGGCGTACGCCTCGCATAAGGTGCTGGATGTCCGGCATACCCGCATGAAACCGGGGGATAGGCTGGATGCTTACCGTTGTCCGGCCAGCGTATTCGTATTTGCCGTTAGCGGGTCCGCGCAGGTACGGCTCGACGGCACGGCCTATGCCGTGAAGAAGTTCCATGTCCTCCATGCAGGGAAGGGCTTTTGTCTGGATATCGCAGCCGGGGATGAGCGCTTCGAATATTACATGATTTTCTATAAAGCCGTGCTTCCTCCGTTGCGGGTTCCGGAAATTCGCCTGATGCTGGAGAAAAGCAATCCTTTTCAAAGCCAATATGGCTTCGCTCCCCGGCATCCGCTGGCCCTAGCACGCCAGCTGGAGCTGCTGGACCGCGACTGGCATCAGGAGGGGGCATTGGAGCGGCTGCATGTCAAGACCTTGTTCCATCAGTTTGTCTATGAGCTGATGCGTCAGATGCATGAGCAGGCGGTGCCTATGGTTCAGGCTGACAAGGTCGCTCAGGCGATCAGCTACATCCGGGAGCACGGGTCCGAGCCGATTACGCTGGAAGGTTTGGCCGAGCTGCTGGACAGCAGCCCCCGGCATCTGTCGCGGATGTTCAAGAGCCGGACCGGATACAGTCCGATTGAATACGTCATCCGCCAGCGTGTGGAGAAGGCCAAGGAGCTGCTGCTGCATACGGACGCTTCTCTGCAGCAAATTGCTGTCGAAGCAGGCTTTCAGGACCGATACTACTTCAGCCGGATGTTTAAAAAGCATACGGGCATGGCCCCGCATCGGTATAAGCAGGCCGGAGGCGAGGCACGTCCGAATTCTCCATTAGCAATGGCAGGAACGTCCATTGCCCGGGGGAGACGGTACCCCTATACTGGTAACGATGATAATCATTATCAACACAGACGTGAAGGGGTAACGATCATGAACCGCAGTACCAGACGAATGACCGCGCTAACCTTACTGCTCAGTCTTGCCTTGCTGCTCTCGGCTTGCGGAGCTAATCCCGATGCCGCCCGGAACAATCAGGCTCCGGCGGCAAGTCAGACACCGGAGCCCGCCGCTGCCGAACGGACGCTCACCGACAGCCTTGGCCATGAGGTGAAGGTGCCGGCTAAGCCGCAGCGCATTATCGGCTCTTATCTGGAGGATCATCTGGTTGCGCTGGGGATCAAGCCGGTAGCCCAGTGGTCGGTCAAGCAGACCAACGTGCAGTTTTATCTGCAGGACGCGCTCAAGGACGTTCCGCTGATTCCTTCCGACCTGCCCTTCGAGGCCGTGACCAGCTTCCAGCCCGATCTGATCCTTATCGATTCTGCGGAAATCGTAGCGGGCGACAAGTACGCGCAGTATGCCAAGATTGCGCCCACCTACACGGTAGGCATGGACAAGAACAATGACTGGCGTCAGGAGCTGCTGGAAATCGGCAAGGTGCTGAATAAAAGCACCGAAGCCCAGCAGGTGCTGGACCAGTACGAGGCCAAGGTGAAGGAAGCCAAAGAAAAGCTGCAAAAGTCCATCGGCACCAAATCGGCTGTGGCCATCTGGCATTCCAAGAAAAACTTCTACGTCGTCAATGAGAACATGTCGAGCGGCGACGTGCTGTATCGGGACTTGGGCTTTAGCATTCCGGCTGAGATCAAGGAGTTGTCCGGCACGAGCAAGAACAACTGGATCGCCTTGTCGCTGGAGAAATTGGCCAAGCTGGATGCGGATTATATCTTTCTGGTCAATAGCAACGGCAAGGATGCCTCTGAAGAGCTGCAGAGGCCGCTATGGAAAAACATCCCCGCCGTGCAAAAAGGACAGGTTTACGAATTCGGACTCGAGAAGAGCTGGCTGTACACCGGTACGATTGCCAATACCAAGATGATTGAGGATGTGCTGTCTAGCGTGATCCGCTAATGCCGCCGCCTTGCACAAAAAGAATCCTCCGTTCCCATAAGCCAAGAGTGGGGGCGGAGGATTCTTTGCTAATCAGGCTTAAGTGCGCGCTTTGCGGTGATGACCCGGTCCACCAGGTCCATGTCCATGCCCAGGTCCACCGTGTCCGTGTCCGTGCCAGCCACCGGGATAAGGATAGGGAACGGGATAATAAGGTTTTACATAGGGATATGGATAAGGGTATGGATAAGGATACGGGTAGGGGTAGCCTCCATAGGGATAGCCCGGGTAAGTGCCGTACGGGGAAGGCGTCGTGATGATAGCCATGCCCCATCACCTCCATCATGGGTTTTGCTGTCAGTCATATGGGCAGAGGCGGTATGGATACTTGCCCACTGAAATTGGGCTACATGCCCTCGATGAAGGTTTCCAGCTCGTTGGCCAGAGCGAATAAATGTGCCCGATTCTCGAACTCCGCCCGCGTGGAGGGCAGGGGGAGCTGCTTGTGATACTCGCGGATCGCCTTCAGCTTGTCCTGGTAGTCGGTGAGGTTGATGCCGACCTGAAGATCGCGTCCGAGCTCATCGATCAGGCGTCCGATCCGGATTCCCTGCTCCAGGGTCGTATCCACCCGGGATACGAGAGCTAGCATGCGCTCCAGAATCTGATGCTGACGCTGCTTTTTCTCGAAGTAGAAGTAAAACGGATTGTCCCGGTGGGTCATATTGTTCTCGACTTCCAGAATAGCGAGGTTCTTCGCCTGCTCCAGCTGCTTGGAGAGAATCAGCATTTCCTTGCCGTCCCACAGCCCGTAGCCCTCCATCAAATATCTCGAGAACTGGCAGAGAATGATGGACATATTGCGGTTGATCTCTTCCTTGTACTGGTAGATCTGCTTGTCGATTCCGGGCATATACACATTGACGATCAACGCGATGCCAAGTCCGATCAGGATAATCCCCAGCTCATTGATCAGAAATGCAAGATCCAGGCTTCCGTTCATGAAAATATGCATGATGATCACCGAGCTGCTGGCGATGCCCCCGTGGAGCTTCAGCTTGACGCAGATCGGGATAAAGATCATATACAAGGGGATAAAGATAAGCGGGTGATGCCCGAAAAAATGAAACATGGCGCCGGATAAGGCAATCCCGACGAGGCAGGCCAAAAATCGTTCCCAGATCGCCGCCAGCGATTGCTTGCGTGTTTTCTGAATGCACAGCAAGGTCAGGATACCGGCGGACGCATAAAATTCCAAGGAGAGGGAGTGGGCGAGCCAGATGGCGATGCTGACGCCAACGGCTGTTTTGATAGTGCGAAATCCGATCGTCATACGGGTTCTCTCCTTGCTGACAAGAGATTGATGTGTGCTGTGTAATAATATATAACATTGTTTCCGATTTTTTAAGACTAATATCTGGAAAAGAAGCCGCCGATACATAAATTCCCCATCCATGGCAAATACCAACAGATGAGGTGATCGCCAGTGCCATGGTTTACCCGCAGCGGGAATTCGCCCGCACCCGCTCCGGACCATTCGGAGCAGCCTTCCCAAGAGCCGGCTACGCAAGAACAATTGGATCGTGATCTCCTTCAGAATCTGGAAAGAGTGAAGCAGGAGATGGCCCGTTGCTCGGACGTGGTCTATCGCGTCTGCAGCATCGAAGAGAAGATGAAGGCGGTCATCATCTATATCGACGGGATGTGCGACACTCAAGTGCTGGACACGGCTGTACTTCAGCCCTTGATGGATTATTTCCGCCGGCAAGCCGAATCGGAAGCGTCTGAGGACGTGCCGGAATCCGGTGATTTATTTATCCCGACTATGCAGATCAGCAAGTCCTCCCGGCTGGAGGACATACTCCAGGGGATTCTCCGGGGAGAAACCGTTATTTTGCTGCAAGGCGAAGCTTACGCACTCATCGCGGATCTGGTCCGCATCGAACAACGTTCTATGGAAGAGCCCTCATCGGAAAAGGTTGTCCGTGGTCCGCGCGACGGATTTTTGGAGTCTCTTCGCACCAATATCACGCTGATCCGGCGCAGGCTGCGGACCCCGAAGCTCAAGGTAGAGTCGCTGACCATAGGAGAATTGAGCCGCACAGACGTGGCGCTCGTCTACCTGGACGGCATAGCGAAGGAAGAGCTTGTCGACGAGGTGAGAAGGCGGCTTGCGCGCATAGAAGTCGACGGTATTCTCGATTCGGGCAATATCGAGGAGCTTATTGAAGAGGATATCATCTCTCCCTTTCCTCAGATTCAGAATACCGAGCGTCCCGATGTGGTCGTCTCCTCGCTGATGGAGGGGAAAATAGCAGTTCTTGTCGATAATACGCCCTTTGTGCTGATCCTGCCGATGACGTACTGGTCCGGCTTGCAGGCCGCCGACGATTACACCGAGCATTATTTGTACGCAACCTTTATCCGCTGGGTCCGATATACGTTCGTGCATGTGTCCTTGCTGCTGCCATCCTTGTATGTGGCGCTGACGACCTTCCATCCGCAGGTGATCCCGACCCCGCTCGTGATCAGCTTTGCATCGGCCCGGGAAGGGATTCCTTTTCCGGCGGTCATTGAGGCTTTGCTTATGGAGTTTATCTTCGAGGGTTTACGGGAGGCCGGCATCCGGCTGCCGCAGCAGGTCGGCCCGGCCGTCAGCATCGCGGGGGCGCTCGTGATCGGTCAGGCCGTCGTGGCAGCGGGAATTGTCTCGACGCCCCTGATCATCATCGTATCGCTGACCGGCATCGCATCCTTCGCCTTTCCGCTGTACAATGCCGGGACGGCTTACCGGATGCTGCGCTTCCCGCTGTTGATCATAGCCGCCGTTCTCGGCTTTTACGGCATTGTCATGTTCCTGATTGCGCTCAGCGTGCATCTGGTGATGCTCAAGCCGTTCGGCGTTCCCTACATGGCTCCGTATGCTCCGATGATCCCGGATAATTTGAAGGATGTCCTGGTCAGGGCGCCCAAGGGGAACATGCGTAAACGGATGCGCTGGCTGGCCGGCCGCAACGTGGAGCGGTTTCCCAAAGTAAAAAAATAGGTGATGGAGGGGGCAAGGTCATGCGGAACAAAGTGATAGGCCTGCTTGTTCTTACCTTCAGCCTCTCTCTGCTGCTAACCGGCTGCTGGGACCGGCTGGAGCTCAACGACCGGGCGATTATACTCGGTTGGGGCATGGATCTGGCCGATGACGGCACCTATATGGCTACAGCCAATATCGTCGTACCGCTGGCCTCCAAGACGACAGGGAGCCAGGGAGAAGAACCGGGAGGCGTAACCGGCTTCCTGACGGAAAGCGCCTATGGCAAGGACAATCTCGATGCGACCCAGAACATGCAGAGGAAGCTGTCACGCATCCTTTTCCCGGGACACCGCCGCAATATATTTATCGGAGAGAAACTGGCCGAGGCGGGCGTGGCGCAAGTGCTGGACGAATACAGCCGTAATCCGTCCGTCAGGCCGCGGACGAATATTTTCGTCGTGAAGGATGCTACGGCGCAGAAGGCGATGAGCCTGTCCTATCAGCTCGAGTCCAACCCGTCAACCGCCGTGCAGAAAATCCAGGAAAAGATCGGCGCTCCGATCAGCCGGTCGCTGCTCGATTTCTTCATGATGGTCAATGGCGGGAGCTGCGGCGTGATGCCGGCGCTGAGAGTCGCTCCTTCGGAGTCTAAGAATAAGAAAGAGAAGCCGACGGATAACCCTCCCCAGACGACGCTGGAGCTGATCGGCGCTGCCGTGTTCGATCAGCAGCTGAAGCTGGCAGGGTATTTGGGGAGCGAGGAGTTCTGGGTACGGCTATGGCTCACCGGAACGCTGCGCAAACGGGATTTCACGTACCCGGTCGGAGGTCCACGCGAGACAGTCACTGTCAGTGTCAACCACTTCGAAAACAAAGTCATCCCACAGGTGAAGGGAAATACAGTGTCCTTCAACGTGCAGCTGCAGGGCTACGGGGTTGTCATGGAGAATGAGTCGGGACTTGATCTGTCGAAGCCGGAGAGCCTCGAGCAGATCCAGCGGGAGATGAGCCGCCATATCCAGCGTCAGGTGAAGAAAATCGTCACGAAGGCGCAGAAGGAATTAAAATGCGATGTATTCGGGTTTGGCGATGCCCTTCACAAGCGCCACCCGTATCATTGGAAGCAGATGAAGTCGGACTGGCCGCAATTGTTCCTGGAATCCGATATCGACATTGAGGTCAAGTTCAAGCTGACGGGAACCGGAACCACCGGCAAGTCGCTGGTGCCTGACGTTGCGGATGGAGATCATCTGCTATGAAGATAACGAACCCTCAGTTGTTCTGGATGATGCTTATGCTGGAGATCGGAACCAATCTTCTCGTCTCGATCACGGCTGCGTTTCAGTACGGACAGCAGGATGTGTGGATCTGTTACCTGATCGCCGGCCTGGTCAGCTTTCTGATAACCTATGTGGCGGTGAAGGTCAGCCTCCGTTATCCGGACAAGACGCTGATGGAGTATGCGGTGGCCATACTGGGCAAATGGGCGGGCAAGCTGATTGTCCTCCCGTTTTTCGTTCAATGGATCTGGGCCATCAGTCTGATTTTCCGCGATCAATATATATTTATCCGGCTGAATGTACTGCCGAGAACTCCTGTGTGGCTGATTCTCGGCACTATGCTGATTGTGATCGTGTACACCGTCTATGTGGGCGGGATCGAAGCGATCGGACGTTGCAGTGAATTATGGGGGCCGCTCCTGCTGGTCGCCTTGCTGATCGTATTTATCCTGACGGCCAACAATCTGCAGTGGAAGATGCTGCTTCCTGTTTATGCGGACACGGGGGGGATGGCCATACTGGGGGGAGCTCTCGCTCCAACCTCCCTGCTCGGCGAATCGGTGCTGCTCATGATGCTTCTTCCCTTCATCAACAACCCGGGCAAGGAGACACAGCGTGCGGCGCTGTGGGGAGTTATGGTGTCTTCGGTCATTCTTCTGATCGGAGCGGTGTGGGTTCTCTTTACCTTCGGCCCGGCGATTGCAGCCAAGCTGCGGTTCCCCTTCTTCGAGATGGTCAAGCTGGTGTACTTGATGGAGTTCATTCAGAACATGGATATTTTGGTCATGTCGATCTGGCTGGTCAATATTTTCATCAAGATCTCGGTTTACTTATTTATAGCGAGCTATGGTATGGCCCAATGGGTGGGGAAGCCGCGAAGCTGGAAGTATTTCATCGTACCGTTGGCGGTAATGTGCTTTATATTAAGCATACTGAGTATCGTGTCGCATCCGCCCTCCGGCCATCTGATGGAGCAGAACTGGATCCGCTACGTGCTTCCGGTCAATATGGTGCTGATTCCGCTGCTATTATGGGGGGTGTCATCCCTCAGACAAGGAAAGAAGCGTGCAGCCCAGTAAATAGGGGATTCGTATACCGGAAAATACAAGCTGGATGGCCGAAAAATTTATGAAGGAAATAAAGGACGATTTTGAATGCATGTGGAATATTAGGTGTATACTGGAAGTATATGAACCTATTTTTTCGCAGGTAGGAGGAGTTCAACTCTATGACGGATCAAATCTCATCATTATCCGAATTGCTGTCAGTCCAGAAGGCTTCGTCTTTTATCGAAATTCCCGGTCCCCTCTCCAGAACGTTCGGTCAGGCCACGATGTCGACCACGCTTCCGATGAGCAAGCTGTTTGCCATTTACGAAGTGGATCTGGAGGTTCAACGGGCGATCGTCCCTCAGAATCTGTCGCGGATGATGGATTACATCATGCTGTATCTGGATCACGGGCAAGGGATTTACTTCCCGGGCCTGATTTTGTCTGCACGTGGTGCGGGCGAGTACGACCAGGCGTCCGGGGTATACCGTCTGCAGGCGATCGAGAAGCTGTATGTCGTGGACGGGCAGCACCGGCTGGCGGCATTCCGCCGTTTGATGGAAACGCTGCAAAGTGCGATGGCCCGTGCCAAGGACCGCCGGGAATACGACCGGATGGAGGAAATCGGCAAGAAGCTGAGCAAGCTGTACCAGTTCCCGATGTCTACGATGATTTATCTGGACATTAATGCCAGACAGGAACGGCAGCTTTTCTCGGACATCAACAAGCTTCCCCGCAAGATCGGTGGCAATCTGGCCGTGCTGCGCGAGCAGCGGCGGTTCTATCATGTGCTCGCCACCAAGCTGGTCGACGAATCGCCGGTCATGAAGCGGCTACCTGTAGACATGTACACAGAGCGAGGCAAGGGACCGGAGTTTCTATTCTCGTACCATCTGCTGATCGAGATATTGATCGGCTTGTTCGAGGGACGCCTCAAATCCGCTTCGCGCGGAAACGGTTACTACTTCGAGGATCATAATGTTGAGGAACAGATGAAGGTGGCTGAGCATTACCTGGAGGGGCTGCTGCGGCATCTCCCGCCTCCAGAGAAGGGCGAACTGAGCTGGTCCGAGAATTTGCAGATCGCGCTAGCCATGTTCTTCCACGGCGAGGCGACCAAGAGTGCCAGCTTCAATAAATATGCGCTGGATTATGCGCTGAACATCTTGCCCCATCTGGACTGGAACGGGATCTACAGCGGAGACGAGAAGGATCGCCTGCCGAGACGCTCCCGGATTATGAAAGCTTATACGTATGTGAAAAGCTTCTATGAAGAGCATCATCTGTTCCTCATCCGGGAGTCGGATATGATGGATGCGATGCTGGAAGAGCTGGATGCGAAGGAGGATGTCGGGTAATGGAAGGCTTACGGCTAAAGATGACGATTCACCCGTTCTGTGACAGCTATGGACTAGCAACGGTACCGATTCAGGTACAGGATCTGTTGAATTACACGACGATCGATCCGATGGTCCAGCGCAAGCTGAGCGGGGGGCAGCGCCGCAAGATTGCGAACTACTTGCAGGAACGCGATCTCGACCGAGTGTTCTTCGGACCGGTAACGCTGTCCCTGCGCGATGTGGTCAGTCTGGCTAAGTCGGGCGAAGGCGTTGCGCTGCGTCCCGGCTCCAAGCTCAGCATTCTCGACGGGCAGCACCGGATATTGGCGCTCGGTTATGTGAACGAGCAGCTGCTGAAGGAATCCCGGCGGCTGGAGCGCAAGCTCGCTTCCCTGAAGGTCGTGATGCGCAAGGAGCCAGGCAACAGCGAGGCGGCCACTGAGCTGGAGCTGCTGAGCGGACAGCTGGAGGCGCTGGAGCGCAGAAGGCTGGAGCTGATGGAGAGCGAGCTCGGGGTCCAGATCTACATCGGCCTCAGCGAGGAAGAGGAAAAGCAATTGTTCGGAGATATCAACTCTAAGGTACAGCTCGTCAGCAAGGAGCTCGGCCATTCATTCGATTCGATCGATCCGCTCAATCTGGTCATTCAGCAGGTGGTCGATCATAATGTCTTCCTCAAGGGAGCCGGGGTGGAGCGCCGGGCGAATCTGACGGCTTACAACAAGAACTTCACCTCGTTCAGCTGGCTGTACTCGACAGCGACGATGCTGTTCACGGGCAAAATGCAGCCGTCCTACGAGCTGGCCCGCAAGATCAGGAAGGACCCGAGCGCCTATATCGAAATTCTGCACCAGTTCTATACGACGCTGCTGCCGCTTATGCCGGAGCAGCCGGGACTGCCTCAGTACAGCTCTTCGGCCCGGGCGATGCAGGAGAGTATCGGGCTGTTCGCTAACCGCTATCTGTTCACCGATGGACAATATACGAAGAACTGGACGTCCTGCCTGAAGATCTTCGAGGGCTTCGACTGGACACAGGAGAACGTGCTGCTGGTGGAGCGGTTTGGCCTGCTCGACAACGGCAAGCTGAACCTGATTCACGAGAAGTCGCTGCGCAAGCACGGACGTCTCGTGCAGCTGTTCCAGGAGCTGCATGGCGGGTCGGGGGCAGCAGAGGATGAAGCGACGGCCTGACGCGCAGAGCGGAGGGAACCGTCTGCCTGCACGATGGTGAATCCGGTCTCCCCGCCAAGCGGTCGGAACGCCAAGAACCTCCCATTCCACGATTCTGTGGAGTGGGAGGTTCTTTGGTGTGAGACGCAGCCCGGCGCTAAGTCTAGTGACCGGACTGATCGAACCGAACGAACCGGGGGAAGTCCACTCGGACGCCCTACGCTTAGTGCACTTGCGCCTGGCCTTATTGTGCGGTCAGCCGATTGATGACCATCAGGGCTGCACCCGCTGCCAGCGCATCCTCGCCCAGTGTGCCTTGGCTGAAAACGACCTGGTATTTCGGGTAGTGATAGGCCCGCTGAATCGCGGTCCGGGTCGCCGTATGGAAAAAGCCCGGATGGCTGCTGATCAGGGCTCCGCCGAGAATGACCTTCTCGGGATGAAGAATGTTCAGCAGATTGGCAAGGCCGATCCCGAAGTAGGTGGCCGCTTGGGTAAATAGCTCCACGGTTAGCGGATCATTCTCCTGCAGGGCCTGCTGGAGATGAGCGAACTGGATTTTCTCCGGGTCCGGCTCCAGCCGCAGCAGCACACTGTCCCGGCCCTGCTTGAGGCGTGCCTGGGCTTGCTGCTCCAGAGCATGGATCGATACATAAGATTCCAAGGCCCCGAAGTTGCCTTGTCCCCACATCCGCGGACCGTCGGTCTGGATGATCATCTGACCGAGCGAGCCTTCCATATCAACCGCCCCGTAGACGACCTGGCCGCCTGTCATCATAGCGGAGCGCAGCCCGACACCCACGTGTACATACAGCAGATGGCGGTAATCTTGCTCCCGCACCGACCAGGATTCGGCGATCAGCGCCGCATTGGCGCCGTTGTCCAGCGTGCACGGAATCCCGAGCCGCTCCTCAAGCCATGCGGTGAGTGGCACCTGGGTCCAACCCGGTGCGGGAAAGTGCAGCGGCTCCAGCAGGACCCCGGAGCTGCGGTCCAGCGGCCCGACGGCGCCGATCCCGATCCCCAGCACCCGGGAGCTGTCCAGCCCGCGCTGTGCCAGCATCGTCTCCGCTTCCGCAGCAATTTCCTCTAGCAGCTTCTGCGGCGTCATCTCCTCATCCATCACCCATCGCTTCGCTTCGAGCGGGTTCATCTTCAGATCGAAGAGCATCAGTCTGGAGTGCATTCGGGATATATCCAATCCGAACACATAGGCATAATCGGAATTAATCGTATAGA
This sequence comes from Paenibacillus filicis, assembly GCF_038070315.1. Taxonomy (NCBI): domain Bacteria; kingdom Bacillati; phylum Bacillota; class Bacilli; order Caryophanales; family Paenibacillaceae; genus Paenibacillus; species Paenibacillus filicis. Next base: position 48,145 of record NZ_JBBPCC010000020.1, read on the forward strand.
GAATCGGCCGCCTTCCGCCCGTGGACTCGCCGAATCCGGCCTCCAGGATCAGCTGCTGCCCGGTCAGTTCCTCTAATGTACGGGTCAAGGTGCTGCCCGTCAGACCGCTGCGGTCGAGAAGGTCGATTTTCGACACAACGCCGTGCTTGCGGATATGTTCATAAATTTCTTTGGCTTTGCGTCCGTTAATCCGTTGCTCGACGCTTATTCGGTTCATGGGAATTCCTCCATCATCAGGAAGGGCTTTTATCAATCATTTATTATACTACAGCGGGACAAGGTTCACCATAGATTTTGCGAGCCGCAATCTGGTAGAATAAGCATAGTTTGTTACAGGATAAAGGAGCAGAGAATCGTATGTCGGGTTGGTATACCAAAAGTTTCGGAGACGATTATCTGATCGTCTATAAGCATCGTGATATGCAAGGGGCCTATGAGGAAGTCAGGCGTATGATGGAGTGGCTGGAGCTGGCGGAGGGCTCCGATGTGCTTGACCTGTGCTGTGGGATGGGACGTCATTCGATGGCGCTCACGGACTTCGGCTTTCATGTGACCGGTGTCGACTTATCGGAGGTGCTGCTGGCAGAGGCCCGCAGGCTAGACGCCAAGGAAGAGGTGGTCTGGGTTCGGGGCGACATGCGGCAGGTGCCGCTAGAGGGACCTTTTGACGCCGTTGTCAATTTGTTCACATCCTTCGGCTATTTCGACGAGGATGCGGAGCATGAGCGGGTGCTGGGCGAGATTAGACGTATGCTGCGTGAGGGCGGCAAGTTCATTATTGATTTCCTGAACCCGGACTATGTGTGCCGTCATCTCGTTCCTCATTCCGTGCGGATGGAGGATGGGCTGCAGATCGAAGAGACACGTCGCATCGAGAACGGCTACGTCTGTAAAACGATCGTCTTACAGGAGGCGGGCTCAGAAGATAAACGTATCTATGAGGAGAAGGTCAAGCTGATCGACCTAGAGTCATTCCGCGGGATGCTGGAGCGGTCCGGGCTGACTGTGGATGCCGTTTATGGAGGGTACGACGCCTCGGGGTATTCCGCTGCTGAGTCCAAGCGGATGATTTTCGTAGGCCGACGGGGTGAGGCTCTTGAATAGCAACAGGCCCGGACCACCGGCGGTGATCACGAAGCATCCAGATGCGTTCCAGATCAAGGTACCGCTCCCTTTCCCGCTGCGCTGGGTGAACGCCTACGTCGTGGAAGGACCGGAAGGGTGGACGATCGTGGATCCGGGACTGCGCACAGCCGAAGCGGAGGGAGTATGGCAGCATGTCTTCGCTGAGTTGAGCCTGCACCCTAGTCGGATCGAGCGGATCGTGCTGACGCATCATCATCCGGATCATTATGGACTGGCAGGTTGGCTGCAGGAGCTGATAGATGCCCCGGTGCTGCTGTCGCAGGCAGGTCTGAATCAGGCCCGCCTGCTCTGGGGCGAGCATACGCCGCTCACGGAGCGGCTGCTCACGCTGTTCCGCCGGCACGGGTTGCCGGAGGAGTTGACCACTCCCATGCGCGAGCATATGGACGGCTTCGTCGAGGCTGTGTCGCCTCAGCCCGAGGTGACGCTGGTGGAAGCAGGAGAGATGGTACCGCTCGGTGGAAAATCCTACCGGACGATCCATACGCCCGGCCATGCATCCGGTCATCTCTGCTTCTATCAGCCGGAGACGAAGGTTATGTTCTGCGGCGACCATGTGCTGCCGCAAATCTCGCCCAACGTAAGCTATCTGTCCGAGGACATCGATGCGAATCCGCTATCCAGCTATCTGCATAGTCTGGAGGAGGTCAGCCGGTACGAGGTGAGCTTCGCTTATCCCGGTCACCGGGAGCCGTTCTCCCGGTTCGCAGACCGCGCCCGCGAGCTGATTGGGCATCATGAGGAGCGGCTCTCGGCGATGGAGGCTTTGCTCGCGGAGCCATTGTCCGCTTATGAGGTATGCCGGGCGGTGTTCGGCGACCGTCTGAGCTTCCATCAGCTCAGATTCGCTCTGGCCGAGACGCTGGCTCATCTGGTCTGGCTGCAAAAGGCGGGCCGGGCGGTGCAGCAGGAGCGGCAGGACATTCTTTATTACGTGAAAAATAGATAAGCGGCGGCCATCAGCCGTCCCCATGCGCGCCATTCCGGGAGATGAACCGGAGCGGCGCGTTTTTTGCGTGTGCATAATGGCGGGTTCGTGTGGAAATAGTAGGAATTCAAGGATAATTTCAGATGGTTTTTACATGCCGGCCTGATCCAGGCAGGATGCAGCGAGGAGGACGGAGCATGCATAGATGGCAAGCGAGAAGCAGGAAACGTGTCTTGATCGGACTGGTAGTCCTGATCGCATGGGGCAGTGCGGGCTGCACGGAGGGGGGGCCTGGGGAGCGTTCCCTGTCCATAAACCTGGACGGAAGGGAGCTGGCTATGGCGGGAATCGATGAAGGCCCGGGAGGCATCCGCGTTACCGCACTGAGAGCGGCGTCCGCCCGGCCAGGCTCCGGCATTCGTATGCTTGCTGCAGGCACGGTGGATTCCCGCTCCTTCGTCTCGCTGGCTGATGCTTCTGCGCCATGGCGGAATCAGCAGCCTCCTCGGCTCGTCGTGATCGGCGAGAGCTGGGTGGCCCGGCACGGCTTTCCCGCATCCTGGGCGGCTGAGCTACGGCGGCTGGGTCTGCGCGGGGGGACGCCGCCTGCCGTGGCCGTCGTGGAGGGCGCGGCGGAAGATTTTATCCGCCGCCCGGACGCGGGGATGATCGGCAGCTACACGGTTGAGCGGCACGGTATGGTCCGGGACTCGCTGCGTGAGGCAAGAACGGATTATGAGGCGGACCAGGCGCTGCCGCTGTTTCCGGCCGGATTGTCGATGACGGCGGATGGGAAAAATTCCCCTGTTTCGGTGCAAACGATACTGTTTAAGAAACAGGAGCTTGTCGGACGACTGACCGCGGAAGAAACGATTGTGCTCGCCTGCCTACGGGGAGGAGATATGAGGCAGGATTCGCTGTATGCTGCCGGGGCCGATGCAGATACAGGGGCGGTCACCTGGCAGGCTGTTTCCTGCCGGACCGGAGTTGCTGCCAATGGCGACTGGAAACGTCCACGCTTGAAAATATCCCTGCACGTCAAGGGCCGTTATACGGCGCCTCCCGGTTCGGATAAGCCGGTGGCTGCCCTGTACCAGGAAAGGCTGAAAGGACAGGCAATAGCCCTGATCGGCCGGCTGCAGCAGCTCGGAGTCGATCCGCTGCGCTGGGGCGAAGCAACCCGAGCTCAATTCCCGGGATACTGGAGTGCCGACAGGTGGCGAAGCTCCTGGACCAGAGCTGATATCGAATGGAATATTGACACTCATCTTGTGGAGGTAAAACGATCATGACAACTGCACCTCATCCGAACTGGAAACGAAAGCTGCTGCTCTCCGCAGCCGCTATGCTGGCTGCCGCGCTGCTCGCAACCGCCTGCTCGAAAAAAGCGCCCGCCGAGCCGGGCAATCCGGCGCCCCCGTCTGCTTCCACAGGGGACAATAACCCGCAGACACCTTCGGGCAACGGGCAATCGTCTCCTGCAGGTCAGCCCGCGCCGGGTGGAGACGCCGCGAAGCCAGCAGAGCCCGTGAAACTTGTACCGCTGGAATTCACGGAAATGTACAGACAAACCTTGCTGGACTCGGCCAAGGCTCAAGGGATTAAAACCGTCTACGTCCCCAAGCTGGGGGCGCAGGACGACCGGATCTCGCAAATACAAGGCATGGAGAAGGCCTTCACTCTTCAATATCTGAACATGGAACTGATCGAATCGTCACAGGAGATTAAGCCATCCGGACAGGTAGAAAATGAGAAGCAGGTGAAGCTCAAGAACGGGAATGGGCAGTGGGTGACTGCAGGCGGTCAAACCGCCTTGTATATGAAGCGGGGGGATACGTACCTGGCGCTTCGTTCGCTGCAGAAGCTGACGGACTCGGACATTGAGGCGATTGCGGACTCGCTCGGGGCGCTGTAAGAAGCTGCGCACTGTCGAGCCTGCCTACAGCGGCAGCGCTGAGATTACGGCACTGCTTATGCCTAGATGCCTGGATAGAAGAGTGAGAAGAACCTAGCACCCAAAACGGCCTGGCCGTGGACGATGATGTCCGCAGCCAGGCCGTTTTTGGATGGACCCCGGTGGATGGAAAGGCATCCCTCATCATGAGGAAAGGGATGTCAGGAGGAAGGGGGAATCAGGCCCTTCTTCTCGATCTCTTCCTGCTTCCGGTGGGCGATGCGGCTGCTGGCCGACGCGGCGATGGCGCCTACAATGTCGTCCAGAAACGTGTGCTTATGCGGTCCGGACTTATCGTTCAGCTTATTGACGATACCCGGCTTGAGCTTGTCGATATAGCCGAAGTTCGTCAGTCCGATGCTTCCATATACGTTCACGATGGAGAGGGCAAGAATTTCGTCGCAGCCGTAGAGTCCCTCATCGTTCTCGATCATCTCCTGCAGCGGGGAGAGCAGCTTGCCTTCCTCGGCCAGCAGATCGAGCTGAATACCAGTCAGAATCGCGTTCTGCACCTCACGCTTCGAGAGGACTTGCTCGACGCTCGCCAGGCACTCCTCGATGGTCAGGGAGTCGTAATATTCACGCTGCAGCGTATACGTGATCTCGGCGATATCCAGGGTCCGAACGCCCCGGTTGATGAGCCATTCATGGGCTGCATCTGCGACTTTCTTGCTGTTCAGGCTATATTTCATAAGGGTCCTCCTTCCAGGTTCGCGAAGAACCGGAACTGGTTTTTGCCGAGCTGCTTGGAAGCATACATGGCATTGTCCGCGCATTGAAGCAATGCCTCCCCGTCCATGCCGTCATCCGGGTAGAAGGCCGCTCCAATGCTGCTTGAAATCCGAATCTGGTTACCGCCGATATCGAAGGGCTGTCTCAGCGCATCGCTGATCCGCCTCCCGATCTTGGCCACGTCCTCCGGCTGGTCGAACTGTTGGACCAGTACGACAAATTCGTCTCCGCCCATCCGGCATACCGTGTCCGGGTCGCGGACGGAATGCGACAGCCTGGAGGCAGCTGCGTTCAGCAGCTCATCGCCGATGGAATGGCCGTACTGGTCGTTGATGCGCTTGAAGTCATCGAGATCCAGATAAATGACCCCGAGCTTATGATGGTATCGCTTGGCGATATGCATGGCTTGCATGAAGCGGTCCTGGAATAGCCGCCGGTTGGGCAGGCCTGTCAGCGGATCGTAATAGGCTAGACGGGTCAGCCTTTCTTCCTGTTGCTTGTAATGGGTGATCTCGCGTGCGGATATGGCGGCATGGACACCGTCTTCATCGGAATGAACGGGATACCCCTTGGCTTCGAGCCATAGGAGGGAGCCGTCAGGCATGACAGAGCGAAACATTAAGATGAAAGGGCGCCGCTCACGCCAAAGGGCAAACCAGGCTTCCTGCACGTCAGGCAGGTCGCTCTCGTGTACGATGGCGAATAGAGTTTGTCCGGTTTGATGAGCGGGGGATACGCCTAGCGGAACGCCGGCGTCGTTCAGAATCCAAAGCCAATCGGGCGATTGCCGTACGACGGCTCGATACACTCGGTCGGGGAAAAAGTCGTGCATACGGTTTTCCACTGGCAATCACCTCTTTTTGGAAAAACACCTCTTTATTATAGGCTGTTGGTACTGGTGAAATCAAGAAAATCTGTATCTCCAGAACCAAATTCATTTCTTGCCGGAAATGGACAAACAGCAGGCATAAACTTGTCTGGCTGCCGTATACATAGGAGTAAACGGACAACTTCCCAAACCAAGGAGGAACAAGCATATGAAACTGAATAAGCCGATCCGGTGGGCCGCCGTTACGGGCCTGATCATGGTAATGACGACGGGCTGCTCCATCCTGGAAACGAAGGAACAATCGAAGCAAATCGATCCTCCGCAGGGTGGTGTGGAAGCCAAAGCGACAGGGGCCCGGGTGACCGTCCCGGAGCTGGTCAATCCGATGTCTCTGACGGTGTACGCGAAGGACGAGCGTGGCTTCGTCGCTCCGGTGACTGTCCAGATTGAGAAGGCGGTCGACACGGCCAAGAAAGCGCTGGAATACATGGTCAGTGGCGGACCGTCGGAAGGACGGATGCCGGCAGGCTTCACGGCTCTGCTGCCTAAAGGCACGGAGGTGAAGGGCATCAACGTCATCTCGGATCAAAAGCTGGCAATCGTCGATTTCTCCAAGGCATTCAACGATTACAACGCGCAGGATGAGCGCAAGATTCTGGAAGCTGTCACCTGGACGCTGACCGGCTATCCGACCGTGGAGAAGGTGCAAATCCGCGTCGAGGGCGCGGCCATCAAGGAAATGCCTGTCGACGGAACTCCGCTCGACGAGCCGCTGTCCCGGACGATGGGTATCAACCTGGAGAAGCCAGAGAGCGTCGAGTACGGCCAGGCTACCCCGGTGACCCTGTACTTCCTGAGCCACAATCAGGAGGACTATCAATATTATGTGCCGGTGACCCGGCTCATTAAACGGACCGATCAAGTGGCCGAGGCGGTGATTCAGCAATTGATCGTCGGTCCGGACCAGCACAAGGGGCTGGCGGCCGTGCTGAATGCAGGCAGCGAGCTGCTGAATATTACAAGTTCGGATGAAGTGATCACCGTGAATTTCTCGGATAAAATGCTCGGTCCCGACCACAAGGCTCCCGCAGAGGCGCTGAAGGCCGTCGTCCTGTCGATTACCGAAAATGCCGGAACCGGTAAAAAAGTGCAGATTCTTGTCAATGGGGACTCCAAGGTCAGCGCGACGGACAATGTAAGCTACGCGAAGCCCGTCTCCCGTCCATCCATGGTTAACCCCAATAAATTATAGGCGGCAAAGCGAGAGGAGCTGGCGGACCACGCCAGCTCCTTCTTGCGCGGGCAAAGTCTGAACAAAGGTTTGGTTTTCCACAGGCCCTTTGGTACAATGAGGTACGGATGAGGTAAAAGGAGGACGAATGACTCATATGAGAAGCGACGGGAGAAGTGCCGATCAGACCCGAGAGATCCGCATTACGACGAATTATACGAAGCATGCTGAAGGTTCCGTACTGATTGAGGTCGGAGAGACCAAGGTGATCTGTACGGCCACGGTTGAGGAGCGGGTTCCTCCCTTTATGAAGGGGCAGGGCAAGGGCTGGGTCACGGCGGAGTATTCGATGCTGCCGCGGGCAACAGCTGTGCGCAATCAGCGGGAATCCGCCAAGGGCAAGCTCGGCGGACGGACGATGGAGATCCAGCGTCTGATCGGACGGGCGCTTAGGTCCGTTGTGCATCTGGATGCTCTGGGAGAGCGGTCGATCACACTGGACTGCGATGTCATTCAGGCCGACGGAGGCACACGGACGACGTCCATCACGGGCGCTTTTGTAGCGATGGCGATTGCCATCGACAAGGTGGCCCGGGAGAAAAATTTGAGCCGCTTCCCGATTCACGACTTTCTGGGCTCGGTCAGCGTAGGCATCGTGCAGGAGGCCGCTTGTCTGGATCTGAACTATGAGGAGGACTCCAAGGCCAAGGTCGACATGAACGTGGTGATGACCGGGGAAGGGAAGTTCGTCGAGGTTCAGGGAACCGGAGAGGACGCGCCGTTCTCCCGTGAGGAGCTGGATTCGCTGCTGGCGCTCGCGGAAACCGGCATTCGCTCCATGATTGCCGAGCAGGAGAAGGCGCTAGGTCCGATTGCGGAGCGGATCAGGAGGGGATCTCATGCGTCTGCACGATCCTAAGGTGACGGAGGTCGTCATCGCGACTAAAAATGCGGGCAAGGTCAAGGAGTTCGAAGCGTTGTTCGGTGCGCAGGGAATCGTCGTGCGCAGCCTCAGGGATTACCCGGACATCGCGGATATTCCGGAGGATGGAGATACCTTCGCCGCCAATGCCCTGATCAAGGCGAGAGCCGTGGCGGCCATACTGGGCGCTCCGGTGATCGCCGATGATTCGGGTCTCGCGGTAGATCGTCTCGGCGGCGCTCCGGGCGTGTACTCCGCCCGTTATGCAGGCGAGCCTTGCGATGACACGGCCAATAACCGCAAGCTGCTCGAAGAGCTGCGGCGGCTGGGCCCGGCAAGCACGGACTCCGAAGGTGAGGCAGGTCCTGACCGCGGCGCAGCGGGCGGGAGCGGAGAGCCGGTCCGGCTCAGCGGTGCTCAGTTCATATGCTCGATCGCCTTCGTCGATGCCGAGGGCAAGCAGATTGCCCTGGTGCAGGGCGAATGCCCAGGTGAGGTGCTGGACGGGCCGCGCGGAGCAGGGGGGTTCGGGTACGACCCATTGTTCTATGTGCCGCAGCTTGGACGATCGATGGCCGAGCTGACGATGGAAGAAAAAAATGCGATCAGCCACCGCGGACAAGCACTTCGCAAGCTTTGGGCGGAGCTGGAAGAGGCGGAGCGGGTTTAAAGTTTCTGCGCAGCTCCAGTCTCTATAAATGGATGCATCATTTTAAATTGGCAGCACAAATAGCGTAACCGGATAAGCCCGGTTTACGCTATTTGTGCTGCGCTGCGACTCCTCATCCCACCAGCTTAGCGAACGGATACCTTATAGTGGCGCAGCCACAGGTCGACCTGGGCCAGATAGGCGAACAGCTGAGGTCCCGTCATCAGCTGCCCGAACCATGGCAGGTTGAACTGGCCGTTATCATTTTCCGCGAGAGCGCGGATCTTCTTCACGTCGATGAACTGCAGCAGAGGGGAGCTGGAGTCGTTCAGAATGTCCAGCACCCAAGTGCGCACCGCGTTCAGATAGTTAGGGTTATGCGTCTTCGGGTACGGGCTCTTCTTACGTGTCAGCACATCCTCGGGCAGCACGCCGCTCAGCGCCTTGCGCAGGATGCCCTTCTCCCGGTCGCCGGAGGTTTTGATCTCCCACGGGATGTTCCAGACGTACTCCACCAGGCGGTGATCGCAGAACGGCACCCGCACCTCCAGGCCGACCGCCATACTCATCCGGTCCTTGCGGTCAAGCAGCGTTGGCATGAAGCGGGTAATATTGAGATACGACATCTCCCGCATCCGGTTCTGCTGCTGGTTCTCTCCGGCCAGGCGGGGTACCTCGGATAGAGCCTGCCGGTAGCGGTCCTTCACATACTGCTCCGGCTTCACCCAATCCGTGAAGTCAGGGGAGAGCAGCGCGACCCGCTCGGGGGTAGCCAGCGCCCAGGGAAAGGTGTCCGCATTCAGCGATTCCTCCCGGTGGAACCACGGGTAGCCGCCGAAGATCTCATCGGCCGCTTCGCCGGACAGCGCAACGGTGGCATCCTGCTTGATCTCCCGGCAGAACAGGTACAGGGACCCGTCGACATCGGCCATGCCTGGCGTATCTCTGGCGAAGACGACGGTCTTGAGCGATTCGACAAGCTCGGGCGTGTCAAATACCTTGGCATGATGGATCGTGCCCAAGTAGTCGGTCATCCGCTGAATCCATGGGGCGTCGGAATTCGGCTGGAAGATGCTCTCCTTGAAATGCTTGTCGTTATCGGCATAGTCGACCGAATACGTATGCAGCGGACCGAGGCCCTGCTCCTTGTAGTAGGCGGAGGCCAGCGAAGTCAGCGCGCTGGAGTCCAGCCCGCCCGACAGCAGGGTGCAGATCGGAACGTCCGAGGCCAGCTGGCGGATGACCGTATCCTTCAGCAGGTCGTGAACCCGGGCTGCTGTCGTATCCACATCATCCTCATGAGGCTTGCTCTCGAGCTTCCAATAGGCGTTGATCCGGAGACCTCCCGCATCCATGATCATCGCATGGCCGGGCTTCAGCTCGTTCATGTTTTTGTAGATGCCGTGACCGGGCGTACGGGCCGGTCCGACAGCGAAAATTTCCGCGAGTCCTTCCCCTGTAATCTCAGCTGGAAAATCGGGATGAGCCAGAATCGATTTCGGCTCGGAGCCGAACAGCAGGCGGCCGGAGACATACGAGTAGAACAACGGCTTCACGCCGAGCCGGTCTCTGGCGAGAAACAACGATTGTTCCTCGTCATTCCAGACGGCGAAGGCGAAAATGCCGTTAAACCGGTCGACGCAGCTCCGTCCCCATTCGATGAAGGAGACCAGCAGTACCTCCGTATCACAATTGGTGGAGAACCGGTGTCCGCGGGTCTCCAGCTCCTTTTTCAGCTCAGGTGCGTTATACAGCTCTCCGTTATATACGATGGCGAACGTGTTGTCCCCGTATTTGCGGATCATGGGCTGCGCGCCGTTCGCCGGGTCCATGACGCTCAGCCTGCGGTGCCCGAGCGCGCAGCGTGGCGTAATCCACGTGCCCGAGGCGTCTGGTCCGCGCGGTGTCAACGTATCCGTCATGTTAATTAGAATGGACGGATGCTGGGTCAAATCCCGTTTCCAATCAATCCACCCCGTGATGCCACACATAGGTCTTCATCCTCTCTGGTCTAGAAGTGACGGCTGATCCTGCCTGTTGCAGGCGAGGCGCGAGATGATTAAGATTATGCGTCAGCCGGTCGTATCATGTCTGTCCAAGCCCCGGTATTGGCCCTCTGTTCGGTTCGGGAAAGATTGGACAAACGGGCGCGGACAAGCTACACTAAGGGCAATGGAATTATTGGAAACTCCCGCACGTTCCTCTATGAATAGAAAGGGACGGTTTTATCCCAACCTACATAGCATATCGCGAGACTTGGGTGACTCTAGGGATCAACAAGAAAGGTGGTCGTCACGATGAAGAAAACGATGTCCGAAGAACAAAAGGAATACAAAGAGGCCAGAGAGCTATTCCAGGCGGCGAACAGCGAATTTGAGAAAAAGCTCGCTACGACCAAGAAGCTTGGCAAAGTCGATCAGGACGTGATGGAGCGTCTGGTCGAGGATACGGGCCTGCATACGGCTCTGAACCGCCTCGGCGCTGCGGAGAAGGCTCTGCTCGAGTGGTCGCACGAGATGATCCGCAACGAACGCGATTATTTGAAAAACAAAGAGTCCGTTGACCGCATGTATGCGTTCATCGACGAGAATCCGAATATTAAGGCGCAGCTGATCCAGGCTGCGATGAAGATGGAATAGTCGCCTTGCACATGGCGGACGGCCGGGAATAATCCCGGCCGTCCGTTTTTTCGTATAACCGGACACGCGGATTGGCAACCTAAAGTATGCAGGCAAATTTAGGAGGGATTTCAACTGTCCACCTCCATTCGGATGGGGCAAGCCGTCATGATCATCATGACCTTCGTCGGTTTGATGAATCATGTGCTGATCATTCCCGTGATGCTGGACGCTGCCCGGAGAGATGCCTGGGTATCGGCGCTTGTCTCCGTGCTTCCCTACATGCTCTGGATAGCTATGCTTGCTTATATCGTGCGCAGCAGCGGGCAGAAGCCGATGGCCGCCTGGATTCGCAGCCAAGGAGGCCGGGCTTCCGATCTCATCATCAGAATACTCCTGGGCGGGTATTTGCTTATAGTGATGTTGATTACGCTGAAGGATACCATCTTCTGGGCGAAGGATTCATACTTGCCGGAAACGCCGACAGTCGTGCTTTGCCTGCTGCTTTGCCTGCTTTGTTTCTTCGCGGCACGCTCCGGGTTTATGGCGATTGCCGTCATTACCGGCATTCTGCTGCCGATCATCGTCCTGCTCGGGTTCTTCGTCGGGATCGGCAATGCCCCTAATAAGGACTATTCCTTTTTGTTCCCGATCTTCGAGCACGGATATATCCCCATGCTGCAGGGCTGCGTGCCAGCCTTGGCTGGCTTTGGGGAACTGACGCTGTTCTTATTCATCCAGCATCATGTCTCCACGCGGGTACGCTTCGTCCACCTGGCCCTGACGGGACTGATTCTTGTCGGATTGACGCTGGGACCGGTTACCGGAGCGATCGCCGAATTCGGAACGAATGAGGCCATCAAGCAGCGGTACCCCGTATTTGAGCAATGGAAGCTGCTAATCATCGCTCACAATATCGAAAGGCTTGATTTTTTGTCGATTTACCAATGGTATGCGGGCGCATTTGTCCGGATATCGACCTCGCTCTGCATCTTTGCGGAATGGACCGGCATGACGAGGAGCACCCGCCGGAAGGACATCGGCATGCTGGCCGTCCTATCGGTCCTGTCGGTGTCTGCACTGTATCCCTTTACCGATAATGCCTTTTATTTATGGCTCAAAAATCAATATTTCTGGGGCGCACTGGGTCTGCTGATTCTAATCACGATATGGCTTTATGTCCTTGCGCGTCTGTCCAAACGAAAGGAGGGACGAGTCTGATGAATGGGAATGCTGCACCTGTGGGCGACAAGACAGCCTGGGACCGGGAGAGGCTGACCGCGCTGTTCGGGTTTTGTGATGATGTCATCATCTACTCCATTCCCGGCAGAGCCGGCATCCTGCTGTACTGTGACGGGCTGAGCAGCCTGAAAAATATCGAAGAAGCGCTGGGGCATGAGTGGGAGCTGCGGATCGCGGGAGAGGCCATGCGTTGGCGCGATGGATCCTTTCTTCCTTTTCAGGTAACGAAGGTAGCTGTAGATGCGAACGCTGACCATTTGTCCGGACTCGTCTTTGCGGGCTGGGGCTTGATTTATCTGGAAGAAACAGGGCTATTATTCGCAGTCAACAGCAGTCAGCGTCCCGAGCGGGAGCCGAATGCTTCTACGACGGAGCCGACCAACTACGGGCCCAAGGATGCCTTCGTGGAAAGTGTACAGGTCAACATAGCCTTAATCCGCAAGCGTTTGCGGACCCCGATGCTGGCTTGCGAGATGTATACAGTCGGTTCCCGCAGCCAGACGAAGATTGCCTTGCTATATATGACGGATCTGCTCGACGACAGCACCTTGAAGCAAATCCGGGAGAGGCTGACTGCGATCAAGCCGGAGGTCGTCCTGACCAGTGAGCAATTGAAAAATATGCTGCTGCGGCCCGGATTCGCCTTTTTTCCCCTGATGTACAACACGTCCCGTCCAGATATGGTGGTGGAGAGCCTGGTTTCCGGAAGGTTTGCGCTGCTGACCGATGGTCTGCCCAATGCCCTGATTGCTCCCGTCCAGATCTCCTATCTGATGTCGAGTCCGGAGGATACGCATCTTCCCGCGCCTGTGCTGATGGTCGGCCGGATCATGCGCTTTGCGGGCTTGTTGATCGCCCTGCTGCTGCCGGGCTTCTGGACGGCGCTGACGACCTATCATCAGGATCAGATCCCGCTGGCGCTGCTGGCTACGATTACGATGGCTAATACGGGAACGCCAATCTCGGGACCTGTGGAGCTGCTGATCATGCTGCTGATGTTTCAATTGTTCGTGGAGGCCGGAGCCCGACTTCCCTCGACGTTCGGCCCTTCCATCTCGGTGGTCGGAGGGCTGATTATCGGCGATGCCATCATCCGCGCCGGCTTGTCCTCGCCGGCCTCCCTCGTCGTGGCTTCGGCCACCATGACCAGCCAGTTCGTGCTCATGGGCGGGATGTTTGGACTGGCCGTCACGCTGCTGCGCTTTTATATTTTCTTGCTGTCCGCCTTCTTTGGTCTGTTCGGATTTTTCACCGGCGTGATCACGATTCTGATCTATATGTCCAATCTTCGCTCGTTCGGCATCCCCTATCTCGTGCCCCTGTCTCCGTTCAGACTGGACGCGCTCCGCTACTTCTCGATTCGCTTTCCGCGAGGGGAGAAGCGCAAGCGTCCGAATTTCCTGGACGACAAGGTGCCAAGTCCGACCGACGGGGTAGAGGGAGAGCGGTCATCGTGAGTCGGCTGCTCCCGGGGCTTATGCTGCTGCTTCTGCTCACCGGCTGCTGGAATGCCAGCGATGTGGACGATCAGGACTATGTGAACGCGGTAGGCATCGAATACAAGGAGAAGGAAAAGGAGTTCTGGATTCATATTCAATTGATCAGCTTTGCCAAAATCGCCAAAGATACCTCAGGAAGCACGTCGCCCTCTCCCGTCCCGGCATGGATCGCGACCGGCAAGGGGGAGACCCTGCTGGAGGCGATCGAACAGATCTACAATATGTCCGAGCGGAAGCTGTACTGGGGACATGTGACGTCCATCGTGCTGGGTGATGGCCTGCTACGCACGCAGAATCTGACCGAGGTGCTTGAAACGTTCATGAGGTATTACGCCCTGAGATATACGATGTGGACGTTCAGTACGAGCGAGGATATGATCCAGCTGTTCAGTGCGGCGCCCAATTTCGAGAAAAGCCGGCTGACGATGCAGCTTCATTCCCCCGATGCACATTACGAAGTGATATCGATGGTTGAGCCTATGCGGTTGAACCGTTTTTTGCAAATGTACAGCGGCACCCGCCGGACCGCGCTTCTTCCCTGTCTGGGTCTGTCGGACAAGGTGTGGAGCAAGAACGATAAGCCGCTGAGTTCGATGACGGTGAATGGCGTTCACGTATTTGCAGAAAAGCGGCATAGCGGATTTCTGGCCTTGAGCAAGCTGCAGGGATTGCGCTGGCTGGATAAGCATACGATGCGCGCGACGGTCAGCGTGATGGAGCAGGGCAAGCAGCTGGCAAGCATCCGGATGCAGCATCCCAAGATCCGGATTTTGCCGCGGTATGAGGACGGCCTCATGCGTTATGATATTCGCGTTACGGTGGAGGGTACGATTAATGAACTGAAGCGGTTTATATCCGAGAAGGAGCTGGCGGAGAAAACCAGTCAAGCCATTGAGGAAGAGATCAGAAGGACATTCGTTAACGGAATTCGTATGGGCTCGGATCTGTACCAGCTCCAGCCGCATGGACGCCCTTTGTTGATGGTCCCTTGGACACGCCAGCGGGCAGAGGCTGCAGCAGAGTCGCTGACGGAGGCATCTCTGCAGCATGTGACCGTCAAAGCCAGAATTGTTTCGGGTGGCAAATACAAGATGTACAGCGAGCGGTAAAGCTTCGGAAGTTTTGCTTTCGCCCCCAATTTCCGGTACACTGCTCTCAAAGAGTCCCCGATGAAAGGCGGTGTTTATGATGGGCTCGCTGCCTCATGACAATGTCATCCTGTTTCCCAAAACGGTAGAGTACTACCAGTATGAGCTTACCCGGCTGCTTGAGGCCGAGCGCTACGGGGAAGCGATGAAGCTGCTTGTCTTTCTGCTGGGCTGTCAGTCGGACGATGACACCGCCAGGGAAGAGTGGCAGTCGCTGCTGGACTGGATGCGTATGATGTTTCCCGATCTGGCTGCCGGCCAACCGGGAGAGGAGGAGACGGACGAGTCTGAGTCTGAGCTCCTGCGCGGTCACCTGCTCGCCCGAGGCGAAGAGGGACAGGCCTACGCGGAGCGTCTGCTGGAGACGATCCGCAGCGGACAGGCGCCTGACAAGCTGATGCTTGCGCTGGACCAGCTGGCTTTCCTGGAGCATGACGGGATCGACGAAGCGCTGATCCGGCAGCTCCGTGAGGGGGAGCTGCATCCGCTGATCCAGTTCAAGACGCTGCAGACGTTGAAGAAGAGAGGAGCTGCAGGCTCCGTTACTTTACATAAGAACGGCGAAAGCCTGGTCTGCGATATTGAGGATACGCCGGAGGATTTCGAACGCTTTCCTTCGCAGATTCAGGAGATTATTGCCCGCGTGCAGGAAATCAGCGAAGTCAAGCATCCTGCGCTGTCTTATTTTGCCTCGCAGACGTGGAATGAATTTCTTGCCTATATCTATGGGACCTCGGCTTACCGGCAGATGCTGAGGCAGGAAGCGTCCTGTATCGACGTGTGGGCAGCCGCTCTGCATCTGACGCTGCTGGAGCGCGTATTCGACGGGGGCGACAGAGAAGAATTGCTGGAGCTCTACGGGATCACCTCCGACCTGATTTTTCAGTGGGAGCAGGCTTACCGGATTATGCAGCAGTTCGCGTCAAGGGTGTTCACACGCAGATTGTAGGGGATTTCCGGGGAATGAATACCTGGAGAGCGAACCATCTTGAAAACAGCAGGCATTATGGGTATAATATAATGGTTATATTGGCGGCTTGTCCGTATAACGGAACTAGGCAGCCAGGACGTGAAAATTGATTATCGACCATTTTTGGAGGGGAAGGCATAAAATGAAAGCAAGTTGGGAAAAAATAGAGAAGAACGTTGGAGTTCTTGACATCGAAGTGGATGCGGAGCAGGTAGCCGAAGCTTTGGACAAGGCGTTTAAGAAAGTTGTAGCTAAGGTTAACGTTCCAGGATTCCGTAAAGGTAAAGTGCCTCGCTCGATTTTCGAATCGAAGTTCGGCGTAGAAAGCCTGTACCAGGATGCACTCGACATCATCGTACCGGATGCTTATGTGGCAGCCGTACAAGAAACGGGCATCGTGCCGGTTGACCGTCCTGAAGTGGACGTGGAGCAATTTGCCAAAGGACAAATCCTGAAGTTCAAAGCTAAGGTTGTCGTTAAACCTGAAGTTGAACTGGGCGAGTACAAAGGCATCGAGCTCGAAGCTGGCGACGCCAGTGTATCCGAGGAAGAAGTTGCAGCTGAGCTGGAGCGTCTCCAAAGTCGTCATGCTGAGCTCGTTCCTGTCGAAGAAGGCGAAGCGCAAAATGGCGACGTTGTTGTCATCGATTTCGAAGGCTTCGTAGACGGCGTAGCTTTCGAAGGCGGACAAGCTGAGCGTTACTCGCTGGAGCTGGGTTCCGGCAGCTTCATCCCTGGGTTCGAGGAGCAAGTGGTAGGTCTGGCCAAAGACGGCGAGAAGGACGTTACGGTAACTTTCCCTGAGAACTACCATGCGGAAGAGCTGAAGGGCAAAGAAGCTGTATTCAAAATCAAGCTGCATGACATCAAGCGCAAAAACCTGCCGGCTCTGGACGATGAGTTCGCCAAAGACGTCAGCGAATTCGAAACGCTGGATGAGTACAAGGCCGATCTGTCTGCGAAGCTTGGCGAGCGCAAGCAAGCTGAGAACAACAGCAAAAAAGAAGCGGACGCTGTAGAGAAAGTTGCAGCAGCAGCCCAAGTGGAAATTCCACAAATCATGGTTGACGACGAAGCTGAGCAAATGGTTAAAGAATTCGAGAACCGTCTGCGTTCCCAAGGCATGAACCTGGAGATGTACTATCAGTTCTCCGGCCAAACGTCCGAAGACCTGAAAGGCCAAATGGCAGGCGATGCTGAGAAGCGCGTACGCAACAACCTCGTGCTCGAAGCCGTTGCCAAAGCGGAAGGCCTCGAAGCCTCCGAAGAGGAAATCGAAGCCGAGCTGAACAACCTGGCTGGCGCGTACGGCCGCTCCGTTGACGAGATCCGTGCGATCTTCTCGCAAAACGGAACGCTGGCTACGCTGGTTCAAGATGTCGTGGCACGCAAAGCGGTTAAATTCCTGGTAGATAACAGCAAAACGGCTTAAGCGTTCTTTTCTTAAGGCGCAACATAGACAACAAGGGCACGTGTATTCCTATGCGTGCCTTTGTTTTGTAGATGCGCCCGGATTTTCGCTCCACGCTCCAACGACATAGGATTACGTCTTCACCCAGCTACATACATATGAGTTACAACCTGCTGTCCGCTCCGTCTGGGGCGGACAGCCCTATCGGATCGGGAGTGCCATAAGCCCTCGTCCGGGATATGACTTTGGAAGTCAAACGTGTTACAATATGGCGTAAGGCGAAATTTTGCTTTGCATTCTTTAGAAGTAAAGGGGTTGGGACATTTGACTCTGGTACCTATGGTTGTGGAACAGGAAGGTCGGGGCGAACGATCTTACGATATTTATTCGCGTCTGCTCAAGGACCGCATTATTTTTCTGGGAAGCGCGATTGACGACGACGTCGCCAACCTGATCATCGCTCAGTTGCTTTTCCTGACTGCGCAGGATTCGGAGAAGGATATCAGCTTGTACATTAACTCTCCGGGCGGTTCGGTGACTGCCGGTATGGGTATATATGATACAATGCAGTTCATTAAGCCGGATGTATCCACGATTTGCGTCGGGATGGCGGCTAGCATGGGTTCTTTGCTGTTGACGGCAGGTGCCAAGGGCAAGCGCTTTGCGCTTCCGAACAGCGAGGTTATGATTCACCAGCCGCTGGGCGGTGTCCGCGGGCAAGCCTCGGATATCAAGATTCATGCGGACTGGATTATCAAGACGAAACAGAAGCTCAATCAGATTTACGTGGAGCGCACCGGTCAGCCCTACGAACGAATCGAACGCGACACGGACCGTGACAACTTCATGAGCGCTGAGGATGCCAAGTCTTACGGGCTCATTGATGCGGTTATCACTCGCAGTGATTTGACTTAGAAAAGGAGTGATCCCATGTTTAAATTTAACGATGAGAAAGGCCAGCTGAAGTGCTCGTTCTGCGGCAAGTCGCAGGAGCAGGTACGCAAGCTGGTCGCCGGTCCCGGCGTTTATATATGCGATGAATGCATCGAGCTTTGTACCGAAATCGTTGAGGAAGAATTGGGTCACGAGGAAGAACTCGATCTGAAGGATGTACCGAAGCCGATGGAAATCCGGGCCATTCTTGACTCTTACGTGATTGGGCAGGAGCAGGCGAAGAAATCGATGTCGGTAGCGGTATACAACCACTACAAGCGGATTAATTCGCAAGGCAGCAAGACGGACGAGGTCGAGCTGCAGAAGTCCAATATTGTGCTGGTCGGTCCTACAGGCAGCGGTAAAACGCTGCTGGCACAGACGCTGGCCAAAATTCTCAATGTTCCTTTTGCCATCGCGGACGCTACTTCTCTGACGGAAGCCGGCTACGTGGGTGAGGATGTCGAGAACATTCTGCTCAAGCTGATTCAGGCTGCCGACTACGACGTAGAGAAGGCTGAGCGCGGCATTATCTATATCGACGAGATCGATAAAGTAGCCCGCAAGTCCGAGAATCCGTCTATCACTCGTGACGTATCGGGTGAAGGGGTTCAGCAGGCTTTGCTGAAAATTCTCGAGGGTACGGTCGCTTCCGTTCCTCCGCAAGGCGGACGCAAGCACCCGCATCAGGAATTTATCCAGATCGATACGACGAACATCCTGTTTATTTGCGGCGGGGCGTTCGACGGTCTGGAGCAGATCATCAAGCGCCGGATCGGCAAAAAGGTGATCGGCTTCGGCACAGACGGCCACAAGGCCGACCTGAAGCCGGGCGAGTACTTGTCCCTTGTTCTGCCTGAAGATTTGCTCAAATTCGGTCTGATTCCTGAGTTTGTCGGCCGTCTTCCGGTTATCTCTACGCTGGAGCCGCTCGACGAAGCAGCATTGGTCCGTATTCTGACCGAGCCTCGCAACGCGCTGGTGAAGCAGTATCAGAAGCTGCTTGAAATCGATGGCGTGACGCTGGAGTTCGAATCCGAGGCGCTTGAGGAAATCGCCAAGGAAGCGATCAAGCGGAATACCGGAGCGCGTGGACTGCGTGCCATTATCGAGGGCATCATGCTCGAGGTGATGTACGAAGCGCCATCGCGTACGGAGTCGTCCAAGTGCGTCGTAACGAAAGAAGCGGTACAGGAGAAAATCGCTCCGCCGATCACGGCGCTCGATGCTCCACCGGTCAAGAAGAAGGAAGAAAGCGCGTAAGCGCCTTGAATGTAAACAAACCAGACACCTCCAATTTGCGGGCGGAACCCCTTTTCATCGAAGGCGAGTTTCGCCTTGTGAAGCGGAGGATTTTGGGTTCATGGGAGAGAAAAACTGACATGTTCCACAGAGCGGAAACGATTCCGGTTAAAGTCGGCAACTTGACCATCGGGGGAAGCAACGAGGTCATCATTCAAAGCATGTGCACGACCAAAACGGCTGATGTGAAAGCAACCGTGGCAGAGATTCATCGTTTGGAGGAAGCCGGTTGCCAGATTGTACGCGTAACGGTCAACAACAAGGAGGCCGCCGAAGCGATCAAGGAAATTAAGAAGCAGATTTCCATTCCGCTTGTGGCGGATATTCACTTCGACTACCGGCTTGCGCTGCTGGCCATCGAGAACGGCATCGATAAGGTCCGGATCAACCCGGGCAACATCGGCCGCCGTGAGAAGGTGGAGGCGGTCGTCAAGGCGTGTAAGGAGAGGGGGATTCCAATCCGGATCGGCGTTAACGCCGGCTCGCTGGAGAACCATCTGCTGGAGAAGTACGGCTATCCGACGCCGGAAGCGATGGTGGAGAGCGCGCTGTACCATATCGGTATTCTGGAGGAGCTGGATTTCCACGATATTATCGTGTCCCTGAAGGCATCCGATGTGCCGATGGCCATCGCAGCTTATACGCAGGCAGCTTCGGCATTCCGCTATCCGCTGCATATGGGGATTACCGAAGCCGGAACCTTGTTCTCCGGTACGGTCAAGAGCGCTGCCGGTCTCGGAGCCCTGCTGAGCATGGGACTAGGCTCTACCATTCGTATCTCGCTGAGTGCGGACCCGGTCGAAGAGGTTAAGGTATGCCGCGAGCTGCTGAAGTCCTTCGGTCTGATTACGAACGCGGCTACACTGGTATCCTGCCCGACCTGCGGCCGTCTGGACATTGACTTGTTCTCGATAGCCAATGAAGTCGAGGCGTACATCTCCAAGCTGAAGGTGCCGATCAAGGTATCCGTGCTGGGCTGCGCCGTGAACGGCCCGGGTGAAGCGCGCGAAGCCGATATCGGCATTGCCGGCGCCCGCGGCGAAGGCATGCTGTTCCGCTACGGCGAGATGATCCGCAAGGTACCGGAGGCTGAACTGCTGTCCGAGCTGAAGAAGGAAATCGACATCATCGTCGAGCACTTCGAGCGCACGGGCGAGATTCCGGGACGTAAGCATCATGCTGGGGTGTAAACGGCTTCCCAGAAGATGATAACGAAAGCTCATGAAGAATACTCCCTTTTAGGTGACGGATCAAGGACATCGTTGTTCAGATGCACTTGACACGTCTGCCTGAAAGGGAGTTTTTGGTGTGCAGCCACAATATTCGGGCTGGCCTTGTTTGATGGTCGTTATACGATGGCGGTAACCAAGAGAACGCGGGAGCTCTGACCCTGATATCACAAGCGAAGCTATGGAGTTGGAACCCTCGTCCTTGTTCGCAGGCATATAATTAATTCGAAGCCTGAGGGATAGCTCCGTGAGGAATGTTAAGCAGCTCTTCGCTTGTTTTCCACAGCGACTCTGCCAGTTCGGGGTCAATGGCCCAATTGCGTACCCCTTTGCGCATACTATAATCATCAGGAACAATCTCTGCTATATCGCAGTCCTCGCAGTATACGCCGCCTTTTCCTTCCAAGATAGGATTCGCTGCACACCAGACCGTTGTGGCAGCACCTTCCTCGATGGTTTTAAACCCTTCAGGTTGGATAAAGCTTCCTGAGGCATCACGATGAACGCCCCAAAGTGCGAGATCCTCATCCGATATATGGCGGGTCAAGCCTGTCAAGATACCTCCCGGATGGACAGCAAATGCTCGGATCCCATGCTCTTTCCCGCGTTTATCCAATTCAATGGCCAAAAGTGAGCAAGCCGTTTTAGATTGTCCGTACGAAATGCCCCAGTGATAAGGTCTAGTATTAAAGTTAAGATCACTCAAATCGATCTGCCCATCCATGTGGCCAATGGAGGAAAGGGAGACTACCCGAGCGCTGCCTGATTTTTTCAATGCCTCCCAGACTCTAACAGTCAATTGAAAATGACTCAAATAATTGGTTGCCAGCTGACTGTCATATCCACGGAAATCTTTACTTTCTGGTGGAGCAGTAACACCCGCATTATGAATGAGAATATCAAGCTGGCGATCGGACTTTAGAAATTCGGAAGCAAATGCATCGATGGATGCTGGATCGGAAAGATCTAATTGAAGGACTTCTACGTTTTTGAAAAGACTTACATTCTGCAGTGCTTGCTGCACATGGCGAGCTCCGACAATAACTGTAGCTCCGGCTTCCGAGAGTACCCTTGTAGTTTCAAGTCCAATGCCTCCGTGGCCGCCTGTTATCATGGCTACTTTCCCGTGAAGATCACGCCCAGCTAAAGCTTCCTGTGCAGTAGTATGAAATCCGAAACCTGATAGTAATGGCTTTTGTTCTGTACGCATTGGTTGTAGTGCGCTCCTTTTTAAGTTCAGTTAAACAACTAGACAAATATTGATAAATGTCTATTTGTATATAATAAACGAGTGGACAGTTATTGTAAAGTGTCTATATAATAATAAGACAGAAAATCTAGATTGGAGCGGCGTTGGATGGATGATCAAAAGAAGCTTCATATTATTTCGACCGCGCTTGAGGTGTTTTTCAAATATGGCTATAAGCGTGTATCGATGAATGATATCGCTCAGGCAGCTGGAATCTCACGGGCGGGTCTTTACTTATTTTTCAAGAGTAAAGAGGAAGTTTTTAGCTCAACGATTCTTTTCAATGGGGACAGCCTGATTGAGGAAATACAAAAAGGGCTGCCGCAGAGGAGCACACCCGAAGAAAAAATCTTTTATGCTTTTGAGGTTTGGGCGATCAAGATATTTGATCAGGCCCTACATTCACTGGAAATTAGAGAAATTACGGACAGCTCCTATGAATTTGCCCGTGAAGCGTTAGACATGAGCTATAAGAAATTTGAATGGGTACTGGCTTCTCTGATACAAGAACACTTCGAACGTCATGAAATACGCAAAGGGCTAACTCCCCAGCAGCTGGCTTATCTATTAACAAGCTCTTTACGCGGTTTCAAGATCGTCGCTAAAAATTCGGATGAGCTGCGGCAATTAATTCGGCAACTAGTCGAAGTTATTTTAGTACCGTAGCACGAGTGGCAGCAGCCTTATACGATGTTTAGTCTTGGTCTTCTCAATAGCTGACCGCGGTTTGTAGGAGAACCCGGGCAGTTTTTTTGCTGCGCAAAAACGACTCCCACATCATCATCGGCTTCAGGCTGCAGCGTTCCCCACAGTATTTTTTGCACCGCCTGTGTACACCGGTCATGCGATCATCGACACACTCTCGGTAGCTTAGGGTTGCAGTGCTTTGTCTCTCCCATGTCTGCATAGTTTTGCCGGGTTTAGCAAACAAATAAAGCTATGGGCTAAATCCTAGGAAATGAGGCGAGCATCTTGAATCTGAAATCTGCTGCACTTCTAATGGCCTCCTTGTGGATGGCTGCTTGGATATCTCCTCCGGCAACGGTTGCCTCTCCATTGAAGCCTAAGGCTGCCGAAGAGACACCTGACATTCGCCGCGTGGCGCTGGTCATCGATGACTTCGGTAATGATATGCAAGGCACCACGCAGATGATGGAGCTTTCCGTTCCTTTCGCGGCGGCTGTCATGCCTTTCTTGCCTACAACCAAGCGGGATGCCGAATGGGCGCACCGGATCGGGCAGACAGTGCTGGTGCATGTTCCGATGGAGCCGAATAAGGGCAAGCCGGAATGGCTCGGACCCGGAGCCATCACCGTCAACCTGACGGATGAGGAGGTTCGCCAGCGGATTATAGCAGCTATCGAGGATGTCCCCCATGCCGTCGGCATCAATAATCATATGGGGTCCAAGGTAACTGCGGATGAGCGGATTATGCGGATCATCCTGACTGTATGCAAGGAAAAGGGGCTGTTCATGCTGGACAGCCGTACGACTGACAAGAGTGTAGTTGGCAAGTTGGCGGCTGAGCTAGGGGTTCCGACGGCAGCCAATAATATGTTTATGGATGATGTATATACCCGCAGCCATATCGCCAAACAAGCTGTTAAGCTGCAGAAGCTGGCGGCAAGCCAGCCAAATACCATCGTCATAGGTCATGTGGGAGCTCCCGGGAAGCATACATCTGATATCTTGAAGCAAACGATTCCCAGCATCCAGCAAGCGGGAGCCAAATTTGTCCCGATCTCCGAGATGATGCATTAAACTCGGGATCGGGATTCGCTACTTACCTTTGAAGAGTCAAAAGAAGTTAGGGCTGTGAGCCCTTCTCCTGTTCTTTCAGGTAAGCAACCACGCCTTCAGCTACCTTGACGGCCAAGGCCTGCTGGCCTTCGGAGCTGGTCAGCAACGCCCGGTCCTCGGCATTGGTCAGAAAGCCTACCTCGACAATGACGGTCGGCGCCTTCGAATATTTGAGCAGGTAGTAGGTCCGGCCATAAACCGGATCATGCTCAATGCCGTAATAGGCATTGAGTTTATTCTGCAGAGAGGAGGCGAGTGCTTTGCTGCGCTCGTCCTTTTGATGCAGAATGATCGCTCCGCGGGTGGAGGGGCGCTTGGCTGCATTGACATGCAGGCTGATCACGAGCTTGGGATTCACCTCATTGGCCATATGAGCCCGCTGGGCCAGGTCCTTGATATGCCGGGATTTGGATCGCAGCCACAAATTTTCGCCGCTGAGGGCGTAATCGTCAATACGGTTCATCAGCACCAGGTAGCCCTGCTGGCGAAGCAGCTCGTAGGTGCGCTTGGCAATAGACAGATTGATGTCTTTCTCTAGAATGTCTCCATAAAAGGTACCGCTGTCGATCCCTCCATGTCCTACGTCGATGACGATATCTACATCGGATAAAGCGGGATGATCGGTTTTGATTTCAGGCAAATAAAAGGAGTCCGGCATCGCCGCCCCCGAAGTAACGGCTGTGGGCAGGCAGAAAAGCAAGAAGCCGAAAACGGCAATCCGGCATAACGTTCGAACGGTTGGTTGGATCATAGTGGCTTCCTTTCCCGGAACTCCGGCTCGAGTAGTAAGGCTTGCCTTAGCATTTCCGAAAAAGTTTGTGTGTTATAGGGATTAATGCTGTCAGCAGAGGGCAATACTACCAATTATAGTTCGCAAGCAGGAGGGAGAAGGAAATAATGAATATCAGCTTGGTTTTAATGGTCATTCAGCTGTTTTTTGCCATTGTCATCGGTTTGTACTTTTGGAATTTGCTGCGCAATCAACAAACCAATCGTTCGGCCGTGGATAAGGAATCCAAGAAGGAATTGGAAAAGCTCCGCCGTCTGCGGGCGATTTCCTTGAATAAGCCGCTCGCGGAGAAAACAAGACCTCAGGCGATGGATGATATCGTCGGTCAGAAAGAAGGCTTACGTGCCTTGAAGGCCTCGCTATGCGGAGCTAATCCCCAGCATGTTATCGTATATGGCCCTCCCGGTGTCGGGAAGACGGCGGCGGCTCGCGTCGTCCTGGAGGAAGCGAAGAAAAATCCGGAATCGCCGTTCCGGCCCGACGCCAAGTTCACGGAAATCGATGCTACGACCGCGCGCTTCGACGAGCGGGGGATTGCGGACCCGCTGATCGGCTCCGTTCATGACCCGATTTATCAGGGTGCCGGCGCTATGGGAGTGGCGGGAATCCCGCAGCCCAAGCCGGGTGCCGTGACCAAGGCGCATGGAGGTATCTTGTTTATTGATGAAATCGGCGAGCTGCATCCGCATCAGATGAACAAGCTGCTGAAGGTGCTGGAGGACCGCAAGGTATTTCTGGAGAGCGCTTATTACAATTCGGAAGATACGAATGTGCCGAGCTATATCCATGATGTATTTCAAAATGGCTTGCCTGCCGATTTTCGGCTTGTCGGAGCGACAACACGCAATCCGTCGGACCTTCCTCCTGCGATCCGGTCGCGCTGCATGGAGATTTTCTTCCGTCCGCTGCTGCCCGATGAGATCGGCCAGATTGCTTCTAAGGCCTTGAAGAAAATCGGCTTCCCGGATAACCCTGCTGCGATCGAGGTCGTCAAGCGCTATGCGACCAACGGCCGGGAAGCGGTGAATGTGATTCAGCTGGCCGCCGGCATGGCCTTGACGGACCAACGGCGCGAGCTGACGGCGGCGGATGTGGAGTGGGTGGTCAATAGCTCCCAAATCTCGCCGCGGCCCGAGAAGAAAATTCAAAGCCGACCCGAAATCGGGCTGGTCAATGGTCTTGCAGTCTATGGTCCCAACATGGGCATGCTGCTCGACATTGAGGTCACGGCTATTCCTGCGGTTCAGCCGGGAGCCGGCCAGTTTACGATCACCGGCGTCGTCGATGAGGAAGAGATGGGCGGCGGCTCGCGGACACTGCGGCGTAAAAGTATGGCCCGCGGCTCGGTAGAGAATGTGCTGACGGTGCTGCGGCGGAAAAATCTGAGGCCCTACGATTATGATCTGCACATCAATTTCCCTGGGGGTATCCCGATTGATGGGCCTTCCGCAGGCGTAGCGATGGCAGTCGCGATCTCGTCGGCCATCAAGCAAATTCCCGTGGACAACCATATCGCCATGACGGGTGAGATCAGTATTCATGGCAAGGTGAAGCCGGTAGGTGGGGTGATCGCCAAGGTCGAAGCAGCTTTCCAAGCTGGCGCGACTAAGGTTCTGATTCCCCAAGAAAACTGGCAGGAAATCTTCGCCGGATTGAACGGCTTGGAGGTTGTCCCGATCGATTCCATCGAGGAGGCCCTTCATCAATCGCTCGGACTTCAATTCGTCGAGCGCACCGATCATGATCCGTTGATTACAGAGGGGACGGCTCCCGTTTCCGTGAAAATTTTGCATGCCGACGCGCTCGAGTAGAGCGCGTCTTTGTGTATTTGTGCACCCATTCCCACTTATAGCGCGGATGCGTTTGGGAGAAACTTCGTTAAGGATGGCTTCCTCCTCATTGGTGTTTTGTGAGTAATTTTGCTAAGATAAAGAAAGTATGAATGATGTGTGAAGAAATCAGCAAGTCAGTACAGTCTGGAGGTGCCGGGTTATGGGGCCGAGCAAACAAAAGATGCGCCGGTTGCCGCTGCTGCCGCTGCGGGGGCTGCTTGTGTACCCGAGTATGGTTCTGCATTTGGACGTAGGCAGAGAAAAGTCGGTCCGTGCGCTGGAAAAGGCGATGGTCGACGACAGCATGATTTTACTGTGCTCGCAGTCCGAGGTGAACATCGAGGAACCGAAGACTGAGGATA
The DNA here is from genome assembly GCF_038070315.1 of Paenibacillus filicis. Taxonomy (NCBI): domain Bacteria; kingdom Bacillati; phylum Bacillota; class Bacilli; order Caryophanales; family Paenibacillaceae; genus Paenibacillus; species Paenibacillus filicis. Next base: position 74,921 of record NZ_JBBPCC010000020.1, read on the forward strand.
TTTACCGGATTGGTACGATTGCCAAGGTTAGGCAGATGCTCAAGCTGCCCAACGGGACGATCCGCGTGCTGGTGGAAGGAGTCGTGCGTGCTGAAATCGCCGAATTCCTGACCAATGAGGAGTATTATGAAGTCAATGTTCGGGAGCTGCCGGAGCAGGAGACATCCGATCCGGAGATCGATGCGCTGATGCGTACGGTGCTGAATCAATTCGAGCATTATATTAATTTATCCAAGAAAGTGACGCCGGAGACACTCGCAGCGGTATCGGATATCGATGAGCCGGGCAGGCTGGCCGACGTGATCTGCAGTCATTTGTCCTTGAAAATTAAAGATAAGCAGGAAATTCTGGAGACGATCGACGTCAAGAAGCGGCTGGAAAAGCTGCTCGCCATCCTCAACAATGAACGCGAAGTGCTGGAGCTGGAGCGTAAAATCAGCCAGCGTGTCAAAAAGCAGATGGAGAAAACGCAGAAGGAGTACTATCTCCGCGAGCAGATGAAGGCGATCCAGAAGGAGCTTGGGGAGAAGGAAGGCCGCGCGGGAGAGGCCGATGAGCTGCGCAGCCAGCTCAGCGAAAGCGGAGTTCCCGAGAAGGTGCGCGAGAAGATCGAGAAGGAGATCGAGCGGCTGGAGAAAATGCCGGCTACGTCGGCAGAAGGCTCCGTCATCCGTAACTATATCGACTGGCTGCTCGGGCTGCCTTGGACACATACGACCGAGGATGACCTGGACATTCACAAGGCCGAGGAGATTCTGAATCAGGATCACTATGGGCTGGAGAAGCCCAAGGAGCGGGTGCTGGAGTATCTGGCCGTCCAGAAGCTGGTGAAGAAACTGAAGGGGCCGATTCTTTGTCTGGTCGGACCGCCCGGGGTCGGTAAAACATCGATTGCCCGTTCGATCGCCCGGTCACTCGGACGCGAATTCGTACGGATCTCGCTCGGCGGCGTACGTGACGAAGCCGAGATTCGCGGTCACCGGCGTACGTATGTCGGTGCCATGCCGGGGCGTATCATCCAGGGCATGAAGACGGCAGGTACGAGCAATCCAGTATTTCTGCTCGATGAGATCGACAAGATGGCGATGGACTTCCGGGGAGATCCGGCATCTGCGCTGCTTGAGGTGCTCGATCCGGAGCAGAACTCGACCTTCAGTGACCATTACGTCGAGGTGCCGTTCGATTTATCGAATGTTATGTTTGTAACGACGGCCAACGCGATTCATAATATTCCGCGGCCGCTGCTCGACCGGATGGAAGTGCTATACATCCCAGGCTATACGGAAATCGAGAAGCTGAACATCGCTCAGAATTATCTGCTGCCGAAGCAGAAGCGCGATCATGGCCTGGAGGACGGGCAGCTCGTTTATGAGGAAGCGGCTTTGATGCGGACCGTACGGGAGTATACCCGCGAGGCCGGCGTGCGGAATCTGGAGCAGCAGATCTCTTCGGTCTGCCGGAAGGCTGCCAAGCAGATCGTCGGAGGAACGCCTAGTGTCCATGTGACGACGGACAGCTTGAAGGATTTCCTGGGACCAGCCAAATTCCGCTTCGGCGTTGCCGAGGAGCGGGATCAGATCGGTGCGGTCACCGGTCTCGCCTGGACTGAGGTAGGCGGCGATACGCTGGTTATCGAGGTGACCGTCATGCCCGGCAACGGCAAGCTGACGCTGACAGGTAAGCTCGGCGACGTGATGAAAGAATCGGCTCAGGCTGCGTTCAGCTACACCCGGTCACGGGCGGATCAATTCCGCATCCAGCCGGATTTCCATGAGAAGTTCGATATTCATATTCATATCCCGGAAGGTGCAATACCTAAGGATGGGCCTTCCGCAGGGATTACGATGGGAACGGCGCTGATCTCGGCGCTGACGAATATTCCGGTATCCCGCAACGTAGCGATGACGGGCGAGATCACGCTGCGCGGGCGCGTCCTGCCGATCGGCGGACTGAAGGAGAAATGTCTGGCTGCACATCGCGCCGGCATCCGGACGATTATTTTGCCGAAGGACAACGAGAAGGATATCGAGGAAATTCCAGAAAGCGTGCGCCGCGAGCTAACCTTTTACCCGGTTTCCCATATGGATCAAGTGCTCGAGCATGCGCTCGTCAAGCCTGCGCGGGTGTAACAGGCGAATCGCATATAGCGTGTAAGCAGAGTGAAATGAATGGTAGAAATGAGTGAGTATCAATGAAGGTCAATCAGGCTGAGTTTATTATCAGCGCGGTTGGTCCGAGTCAGTACCCCGTGGATGCCTTGCCGGAGCTTGCTCTGGCAGGGCGTTCTAATGTCGGGAAGTCCTCGCTGATCAATCGGATGATCAACCGCAAGAATCTAGCTAGAACCAGCTCCAAGCCGGGCAAGACGCAGCAGCTGAATTACTACCGGATTAATCAAGATTTATATTTCGTCGATCTGCCCGGCTATGGCTATGCCCAAGTGTCCAAGACAGAACGTGAGAAGTGGGGCAAATTCATCGAGGCTTACCTGCGCGGCCGCGAGGAGCTCAAGCTCGTCCTGCAGATCATCGATCTGCGACATCCTCCGTCCAAGGACGACCAGGCGATGTACAACTGGCTCAAACACAACGGCGTGCCGGTCTGTATCGTCTCGACCAAGGCGGACAAGATTCCCAAGAGCAAGTGGCAGAAGCATGCCAAGATTGTCCGGGAGACGCTCGGAGCGGATAAGAATGATCCGTTCATTCTGTTTTCCTCCGAGCTCGGACTCGGCAAGGACGAGCTGTGGAGCGTGATTGAGCAGTATATCGGCTATGGTGTGGCCGATGAGACTGCCGGGGAGCCAGCAGCTGAAGCTCTGACCGATGCAGGAGAGTAATCGAGCACCTGGCTAGGCAATAGCATACGCATGGACCTTACCTGGACGGGTGAGGTCTTTTCGATTTGTCCCAAGGCCACTGCACCAATGAAGAGGAGACCCTGAACCGGTAAGGGCTCGAAGACCGCCAGAACCTTGGAAAGGCTTGCAACGCTTTGAATAGTGTTGTAAACGACGGCTTCCCAGTTAATAAAAACGGGCACGCACTAATCCGCCTTCATATTGCGCAGCAGGCAGAGAAAGGGACATCGGGAGGAAAACCGAGTATTCAGGTTGTTTTTTTCAATCTTTTCCGGTAAAAAGCGGATTTTTCTGATTTCCGGCGAAATACTCAGGGTCACAGACAGGAATATTAAATTAATATGTAGTATAATGTGTATAGAACAATACCAAAATCATTGAAGGCTTCAAGGTTCGAAACCGATGAATTGAGGGATTTTTATGGCAAATAGGTTAGCGACTGAATACGTCAAAACCTGCCTACAGTTAACGGAAGCTGAAATGAACAGCTTTATTCGGATGTTTAAGGACCATGGAGCTTCTATGCAAATTCAAGTTTTGGAAAACGGCAATCAAGAGGTGGTATTGGAGGATGACGCCGGTCAGGCTATCGTCCTGTCGTTCGAGCGTCATATGAACATGTACATCTGCCAAGGAACCTGCCGCATTCATAACAAAAATATCGTCAACGCCATGCGGAAAGCCGTGGCCCTGTTCAAGGGAGATGCGGTTGTTCACCGGATTTATGAAGGTTATAAGATGATCTATACGTATAAGCAAGGTTCGGTAGTGAAGATCACGGAAAATACCGATGCAGCAGAAAAAGTGGTCTACGAATACCGCGATACGCTGGGCCAGCTTGAGCGGCTCTTCCACAAAAACGAGGTGGAGGCTGAAATCGGTTCGATCCGGGGGCAAATCAACCAACTGCTGGATTTGAGAAATGAACAGCAGGACGAAGGTCTGCGCGAGCAGATCGACGGCCGCTTGAATAAGCTGACGCATCGCTTATTCGTACTCGAAGCCTAATCTTAGTCTATATATGAGCCATGCCCATCTGTCAGGAAACCCGCTTCCCAGTCTGTACGGGAGGGCGGGTTCTTTTCTGTCAAAAGGGCAGGTGGAGAGGGTGTCACAATAGCCAAGCTTCGTACATATTGTGCTCATGTGTGTCTGCGGAAAAATCTTCAAAATTTAGTTTCCCAAAAAGCATTGCATTTCTGGTCAATAGATGTTATTTTTATTTTCGTTGAAAACAAAATAGGAACCAGGATTCACTCAGGACATCGAATGTTACGAGAGATTGCTCCCTCGAGAAGTGAATGACGTAGGTCCTAGCGGATGAAATTTTCAAAACATTTTATTCCTAGGAAGGGGGAACCGAAAGATGGAATACTCAACTTTCGGAAGACACGTAGCTGTAGACGCATGGGGAGTTGATTTTGAGCTTCTCAACAGTGCAGAATGGCTACAGGCGCAAATGGTAGAAGCAGCTGAAGCATGTGGTGCAACTGTGATGTCGGTACAGTCCAAGCAATTTGAACCCCAAGGAGCAACGGTTCTCGTCTTGCTCTCGGAAAGTCATCTCTCCATTCATACGTATCCTGAGAGAGGATTCGCAGCACTAGATTGTTATACTTGCGGCGAGACGGTTGATCCCGGACTTGCGATCGAGTACATGCTGTCCGTGCTGAAGCCTGACACGGTACATGCGAAGAAAATTGTTCGTGGCATTGGCGAATTGCAAGTTGAAACACCGGTCATGCAGCAAGCTGAATGGATGAAGTAATCAGACACTCACATATGGTAGCCTCGGAGGTCACTCCGGGGTTATTTCTTTGCATGCAGTTCGGAAGCATGACTCTAAACATTGAATCATGACTCTAAACATTGAATTGAGAGCTTTAGAGAGGTATACGACGGGCATTTTCAGAGGAAACTAAAAATGGCAGGACCGACCTTTGTGCGGAACGTTAAAAAAGTTTTCATAAATATTGTCGAAGAACCGCACAGGGCTATGATATAATGAAGCTTGAATTTATGAGGAGGGGGCAGGTGAACCAGATGCATATCGTCGTGGCGGGCTTAAATTATCGGAAGGCACCCGTTTCTATTCGCGAAAAATTCACATTCGCCGAACATGATTTGCCGTTGGCGCTGCAAGAACTAAAAGCAACCAGGAGCGTGATGGAATGCGTCGTCGTGGGCACCTGTAACCGGACGGAATTGTATGTTGCGGTCGATACGCAGCATCTGTGCGGCCATCACCTCAGAACCTTTATCGAGAAATGGTTCAATGTGCCCAAGGAGCAATTTAACCAATATCTATACATCTATGAGAATGAGCAGGCGATTGAGCATCTGCTGCGTGTGACGAGCGGTTTGGACTCGATGGTGATCGGCGAAACTCAGATTCTCGGCCAGATGCGGGATGCATTCCTGCTGGCGCAGCAGCTCAAAACAACGGGTGTGCTGTTCAATACGCTGTTCAAGCAAGCGATCACGATGGCCAAGCGGGCGCATTTCGAGACGGGGATTGGCGAGAATCCGGTTTCGGTCAGCTATGCGGCGGTAGAGCTGGGCAAGCGGATCTTCGGCAGCTACGAGAACAAGAAGGTGCTGATTATCGGGGCGGGCAAGATGAGCGAGCTTACGGTCAAGCATCTCCGCAGCAGCGGTGCCAGCAAGGTGATCGTCGTTAACCGCACCTTAAGCCGTGCCCAAGAGCTGGCAGAACGTTTCGGAGGCGTGGCAAGTACGATGGACAAGCTGTCGCTCCACCTGGAGGAAGCTGACATTGTCATCAGCTCGACCGGATCGGCGGGTTATGTGCTGACCGCCGAGCAAGTATCCTGTATTCTGCAGCGGCGTAGGTCCCGGCCGCTGTTCATGATGGATATTGCCGTTCCGCGGGACCTGGATCCTCGTCTCGGCGACATGCCGAACGTATTTCTGTACGATATCGACAATTTGCAATCGTTGGTGAATGCCCATATGGAAGAGCGACATAAAGCGGCTGTCCAGATTGAGGAAATGATCAAAACCGAGCTGGCAGCTTTCGAGCAATGGTCCAGAACGCTAGGTATCAGCCCTGTCATCCAGGCGCTGCAGTCCAAGGCATCCGTGATTCATGAGGAGACCATGGACAGCCTTATGAAGAAGCTGCCTGAGCTGGATGAGCGCGAGCTCAAAGTCATCAGCAAATTAACGAAAAGCATCGTCAATCAGATGCTGCGCGATCCGATCGTCCGCATCAAAGAAATGGCCGCTGAGCGTCACGGAGACGAGGCGCTGGAGATGTTCACGAAAATCTTTGCTCTCGAGGAGCAATTGGATGGGCAGAAACAGGCGGAGCAAGAACTGCGGCAGCGGGAAGCGGAGGCTGCGCAAGAGCGCGCCAAAGAGGATTTGCTTGCGAAAGTGCGAGTATCCGTGCCCGGCGACATGCTGGCTAAGGCCTGATCCGGAAAGGATAGACCATGGTCACCCAAACCTGGTTTTACGATGCAATACTTTATATGTATGCCCTGAGCCTCCTGTTTTACTTCGCGGATTTCAGCAATCCGAACCGAAGCGCCAAACGGATGGGGACAGGGTTGCTTCTTTTTGTATGGGTTTTGCAGACAGGCTATCTGATCTCCAGCCTGGCGGCCCATGCCAGCTTATCCGCGTTCTCGATGTTTGAGACGCTGTTTATATTCGCGTGGCTGCTTGTGACCGTGTCACTGGCGATCAGCCGGTTTTTCCGGATCGAGCTGTTTGTGTTTTTCGTGAACGTACTGGGGTTTGCGGTACTGGCACTCAATATGTTCTCCAAGCCGGGCTTGTCGCCTGCGCTGTCTCACTGGAATATTAAGGACGAGCTATTGTTCATCCATATCTCGCTGGCGGTGGCCGGGTATGCGGCTTTCGTCGTATCGGCCGTTTTCTCGGGCATGTATCTGTTCCTGCACCGCAGGCTGAAGGAGAAAAAGTGGTCGCAGCGGATGCAGCGTCTGCCAAGTCTGGAGCGGATGGATCATTTTGCATTCGTATCGGTACTCATCGGCGCTCCGCTCATGCTGATGACGATCTCGCTGGGCATTGTCTGGATCTCCATCCAAGGGGACTACGCGCTGTTTCTGGATCCGAAGGTGTTGAATTCATGGTTTGTGCTGCTGGCTTACGTGTTTTATTTGTTCCAGCGGATGCTGTTGAAGTCGCCGGGCAACCGGCTGGCGTTGTGGAATTTGGGGGCCTTCGTGATTATGCTGGCTAACTTTGTATTAACCAACTACTACTCGACCTTCCATCAGTGGTCGTAGGGAAAGCAGGCCTCAGAGATGACGTTATACTATCCGGTCATGCTGCGGCTGGAAGGGAAGCTCTGCTGTGTGGTCGGCGGTGGCAGAGTAGCCGAGCGTAAAGCAGCCGGGCTGCTCAGGGCCGGTGCTGATGTAACCGTGATCAGTCCCCAGGTTACAGCGGAGCTGAGGCGGCTGGCTGGAGAAGGGCTGCTGCAATGGATAGACAGCCCCTTTGAGCGCGGGATGGCGGAGGCAGGAAAGGCGTCGCTGCTCTTCGCAGCAACCGATGACCCGGCTGTCAACGCTGCCGTTCGCGAGGAAGGTATCGCTCTCGGCATCTGGGTGAACGGAGCGGACGAGGCCGAGCATGGTGACTTCATGCTGCCTGCGGTGCTGAGGCAGGGTTTGCTGACCGTCGCCGTGTCCACGGCAGGCGCAAGCCCCGGGATGGCGCAGCTTGTCCGCGATGAGATTAGTGACTGGCTCGGCGATGGATATGACGCTTACCTGGAGGTACTGCTGGAGCTGAGGCTGGCCGTTCAGCAGCTCGTATCCGACTCCCGGGAACGCCAGTCGATGTTCCGCGGCATGCTGCAGTGGAATCTCAGGCCGCATATGAAGGATGGAGAGCGCTTGCCCGGGCCACTGTTCGAAGAGCTGATGAAGCGTCTGCATGGCGAACCTACAGCGGATGGGATTCGAAGGATCGGGACATGGCTCGAAGAATTGGGAAAGCACGACTATACATAAAAACGGGGGGGCAATCATCGATGCGGAAGATCGTAATAGCAACGAGACAAAGCACGCTGGCGTTAACGCAGGCTGAGCAGGTGATGGAGCATCTGCGGAAGCTGTGCGCCGAGCATGCCATAGAAGCGGAATTCGAGATCAAGAAAATCGTGACAAGGGGCGACCGGATTCTCGACGTGACCTTGTCCAAAGTAGGCGGCAAAGGACTGTTTGTGAAGGAAATCGAGCAGGCGCTGCTGGATGGCGAGGCGGACATCGCTGTACACTGCTTGAAGGATATGCCCTTTGAGCTGCCGGAAGGGCTGGTGCTCGGAGCCATACCCGAGCGCGAGGACCCGCGCGATTGTCTGATTATGCGGGACGGCTACGGACTGGACGACCTGCCTCAGGGCGCAAAGGTAGGCACCAGCAGCCTGCGCAGATCGAGCCAGCTCCAGCATGCGCGTCCCGATCTGCAGATCGAGCCGGTGCGCGGGAATATCGATTCCAGGCTGCGCAAGCTGGAGACGGAAGGCTTCGATGCGATCGTGCTGGCGGTAGCCGGGCTGAACCGCTTGGGCCTGCAGGACCACATCTCCGCCTACCTGGAGCCGGAGCTTTCCCTGCCGGCCGTGGGCCAAGGAACGCTTTGCATGGAGTGCCGCAGCGACGACGAGTTCGTGCTGAATCTGCTCGCCAAGTACAGCCATGAGGAAACGGCAATCGTCTCCGAGGCTGAGCGCACTTTCCTTGGCAAGCTGAACGGCGGCTGTCAGGTGCCGATCGGCGCTTATGCGAAGCTGACAGGGGAGCTGGACGGACAACGGCGTCCGCGTATCGAATTGACCGGCATGGTCGGCTCGCCGGATGGCAAGCAGATTTTGAAGGACACCGTCACCGGCTATGACCCGGAATTGCTTGGAACGAGTCTGGCTGAGATCTTGATCGGCCGGGGAGCGGCCGAGCTGCTGGATGCTGCCCGGGAGTAGCGGCGGCATATCAGAGAGAGAGATAATCAGGGTGAGGGGAGAAAGCGTCTCATGAGCAACGTAACCGTTTATTTGGTAGGAGCGGGTCCCGGCGACCCGAAGCTCATCACGCTGCGCGGACTGGAGGCGATCCAGCGGGCCGATGTTGTTGTCTATGACCGGCTTGCCAATCCGAGATTGCTCCGGCACATGAAACGGGGAGCGGAGAAAATTTTCGTCGGCAAGCTGCCGGACAAGCATATGATGAAGCAGGGAGAGATCAATCAGCTGCTGGTGGACCTCGCGCTTCAAGGCAAGACCGTGACGAGGCTGAAGGGCGGCGATCCGAGCGTGTTCGGACGTGTTGGGGAAGAAGCGGAGCTTCTCGCTGAGCACGGCATTCCCTATGAGATCGTACCGGGTATCACCTCTGCGATCGCTGTACCGGCCTATGCGGGCATTCCGGTGACCCATCGCGATTTCACGTCCTCTTTCTCGATCGTGACTGGACATGAATATAAGAACAAGACGTATTCCAGCGTTAACTGGCCCAATGTTGCGCAAGCGTCCGGAACGCTGATCTTCCTGATGGGCGTAGCCAACCTGGAGACGATCTGTGCGCAGCTGATGCAGGGCGGCAAATCCCCGGAGACCCCGGTAGCCCTGATCCGCTGGGGAACGTGGATGGAGCAGGAAACGCTGATCGGCACCTTGGCCGATATCGCGGAGAAGGTCCGGGCGGCCGGATTCCAGTCGCCTGCCGTCACGATCGTCGGCGAGGTCGTGAGGCTCCGCGATAAGCTGGCCTGGTTCGAGAAGAAGCCGCTGTTCGGGCGGCGTATTCTCGTAACACGGGCGCGCAGTCAGGCGAGCGAGCTGGTCAGCCAGATCGAGGAGCGGGGCGGCGAGGCGGTGGAGTTTCCGGTGATCCGTACGCAGCCGCCGAGCCGGCTGGAAGCGCGGGAGCTTCGCGACCAAGCGCTGGGGAGCCTTGGCACGTTCGACTGGGTCATCTTCACAAGTGTGAACGGGGTGGAGGCCTTCTTTGACCGCTTGAAGGAGCTGCGTCTGGATATCCGCTCCATGGCCGGTGCACGGTTGGTTGCTGTCGGACCTAAGACAGCGGCGGCTTTAGAAGAGAGAGGGCTGCTCGTCGAAGCCATCCCGCCGGTGTTCCAAGGCGATGCGCTGCTGGAGACGCTCGTTCCCCGCTTGAAGCAGGGAGAACGCGTGCTGCTCGCGACGGCGGATATCGCCCGTACGGCGATGCCCGAGAAGCTTCGGGAGCTGGGGATGGACGTCGTCAAAATCGATATTTACGAAAATGTGCTGGAGACGGAAGGCGGCGACGAGGTCGTCGGGCTGCTGCAGCAAGGCATGATTCATATCGTTACCTTTACGAGCTCATCGACGGTTACGAATCTCATTCAGGCGCTAAAGCGTCTTGAGGTGGAGGAGCCGCTGGAGCTGCTGAAGGGCTGCAAGATCGCCTGTATCGGGCCGCTCACGGCCCAAACGGCGGAGAAGCTGGGGCTGAAGGTCGATTATGTGGCGGACGAAGCTACAGTCGATTCCCTGGTCCACAGCATACTGGAGCCGTCCAATCCCGATTAATCTGTGCCGTCCGAGAACGGCAAGGAGGAGATTTACCATGAGTAGTTTTCCGATCATCCGAAACCGCCGGCTGCGTTCCTCGGCCGCTTTGCGCAATCTGGTGCGCGAGAACGCCGTGACGGTGAATGACTTGATCTACCCGATCTTCGTGACACATGGCACGAACGTGAAGGATGAAATTTCTTCGATGCCGGGCGTGTATCATTTCTCCCTGGACCGGCTTGAAGAGGAAATCCGCGAGATCGTGGCGCTGGGCATTCAGGCGGTGCTGCTGTTCGGCGTGCCGCACGACAAGGATGCACACGGCAGCTCGGCCTATGACCCTAACGGTATCGTGCAGCAGGCGACAAGGCTGATCAAGACTTGGGCGCCGCAGCTGCTGATCGTGGCCGATACCTGCCTGTGTCAATTCACGGATCACGGCCATTGCGGCGTGATCCATGTGGATGAGGCTAAGGGGAAAGCGGATGTGAAGAATGATCCTTCGCTGGAGCTGCTGACCCGGGCGGCCGTCTCCCAGGCGGAGGCCGGAGCGGATATTATCGCGCCTTCCAATATGATGGACGGCTTCGTCCATGCGATCCGTCAAGGCCTGGATGCAGCAGGGTATGAGGATGTACCGATCATGTCGTATTCGGTCAAGTACGCGTCCTCATTCTACGGGCCGTTCCGTGACGCCGCGCATTCGACGCCGCAATTCGGCGACCGCAAGACGTACCAGATGGACCCGGCCAATGCGAGAGAAGCGCTGCGCGAGGCGGAGAGCGATATCGCCGAGGGCGCCGACTTCCTGATGGTAAAGCCTGCGCTCGCTTATATGGATGTGCTGCGCATGCTGCGCGACCGCTATCAGCTGCCGCTGGTCGCCTATAACGTAAGCGCGGAGTATTCCATGGTCAAGGCCGCCGCAGCTCAGGGCTGGATCGACGAGCGGGCTGTCGTGCTGGAGACGATGGTCGGCTTCAAGCGCGCCGGCGCGGATCTCATCATTACGTATTTTGCCAAGGATATCGTTCGCTGGCTGCAAGCTTAGCCAGGTATCCCGGCTGCTCAACGTCCTGTTTCCTCTCGGGGAGCCAGGACGTTTTTTGCAGCCAGGCCGGGCAATGTCAAACTTTTGTCGGAAAACGAACCCGGTCATGCGTTGTTACCCGTTTCCAAATAGGGCATAATGGTAGGTATAGGCTTGGAAGTTTGCGGAAAAGAGGATGCATCCATGAGTTATAACGATTTATTTATACGTGCTTGTAAAAGTGAGCCCGTCGACCAGCTGCCGGTTTGGTACATGCGTCAGGCGGGAAGATACGATCCGGATTACCGGAAGATCAAGGAAAAATACAGCCTGCTGGAAATTTGCAAGCAGCCGGAGCTGGCAGCTGAAGTCACGCTGATGCCAGTGAAGAAGTTGGGTGTTGATGCGGCGATTCTATATTCCGATATTATGAATCCGGTTGCTTCGCTAGGCATTGACTTCGATATTGTGAAGAATATCGGGCCGGTCATCGACAACCCGATCCGGACGGCGGCTGACGTGGAGAGACTACGTCCGATCCAGGTGGAGGCCGATCTGCCTCACATCCTGCGTACCATCGAGCTGCTGGTAGCCGATCTCGAGGTACCGCTCATTACCTTTGCAGGCGCTCCGTTCACGATCGCGAGCTATCTGATCGAAGGCAGGCCATCGAAGAGCTATATCCGGACCAAGTCGCTGATGTACGGTGATCCGAAGGTGTGGTTCCAGCTTATGGACAAGCTTGGAGACATGGTGATTACGTACCTGAAGGCCCACGTCGCCTCGGGCGCGAAAGCGTTCCAGGTATTCGACAGCTGGGTGGGTGCGCTCTCTCCGGCGGATTTCCGCGTATTTGTGCTGCCGACGATGCGCCGTATTTTTAGCGAGCTAAGCCATCTGGACGTGCCTAAGATTTATTTCCCGGGCGTCAGCTCTGGAGAGCTGCTGCCTGAGCTGCAGGGTCTCCAGGCGGACGTCATCGGCTTGGACTGGCGGGTGCCGATTAACGAGGGCAGACGCCGTCTGGGCGGCGGCTACGCGGTACAGGGCAACCTGGACCCTTATATACTGACGGCACCGATGTCGGTGATCCAGGAGCAGGCCAAGGCCATTATCGATGAGGGCGTGCGCCAGCCGGGCTATGTGTTTAATCTCGGCCATGGGTTGTTCCCGGAGGCTTCCCTGGAGAAGCTTAAGGAGCTAACGGACTTCGTACATGACTATTCGCGGCAGGCGCTGAAGGAGCAGGCTGCGGTCAAACAAGGGAGCGGCGCATAAGATGAGCGATCTGACGACTAACCAGACGGGCCGCCGGAAAATCGGCGTGCTCGTCATGTCCTACGGGACACCCGAGAGCATCGAGCAGGTCGAGGCTTACTATACCCATATCCGGAGAGGCAATCCCCCGTCGCCGGAGCAGCTTAAGGACCTGACCGACCGGTATGAAGCCATCGTCGGGGGGGTCTTCCCGCTTCGCGAGAATACCGACAATCAGGTCAAAGCGCTGGAGAACCGGCTGAACGAGAAGCACCCGGACGCCGAGTTCGTTTGTTACCAGGGCCTTAAGCATGCGTCTCCGCTCATCGAGGACGGCGTCGAACGGATGGTGGCGGACGGCATTACGGAAGCGGTCGGCGTCGTACTGGCTCCGCATTATTCGATCATGAGCGTGGGCGGCTATATCAAGCGCGCACAGGAGAAGGCGGATGAGCTGGGGCTTAGCATCAGCTTCGTGCGCAGCTATCATCTGCATCCGCAGCTGATCGAAGCGCTCACGATCCGTGTGGAGGAAACGTTGACCCGCTTCCAAGGCGTGGCTAAGGACAAGGTGCTGGTCATGTTCACAGCCCATAGTCTTCCGGAGAAGATACTGGAGATGAAGGATCCTTACCCGGAGCAATTGCTGGAAACCTCGAGGGCGATCGCGGCGAAGGCCGGCGTCACGCAGTGGCAGTTCGGCTGGCAGAGCGCGGGTCAGACCGGCGTTCCTTGGCTTGGTCCCGATCTGCTGGACGTGCTGCGCACGGTTAAGGAAGAGCAGCGGGCAGAGCATGTGCTCGTCTGTCCGGTCGGCTTCGTCTCCGACCATCTGGAGGTGCTCTATGACCTCGACATTGAAGCGCAGAGTACGGCCAAGGAGCTTGGCATTCATCTGGAACGCACGCGCTCGTTGAACACAGATCCTCTCTACATGGAAACCTTGAGCGATGTCGTGTATGAGCGTGCGTTCGCCGCAAAGGAATGACGACTATGGAAACGAGTCCCAGGCGCGCGGTCATTATCGGAGGCGGTATTACCGGTCTGAGCGCGGCCTATTATCTGAAAAAACAGATGGAAGCGGACGGAGTGCCTTACCGGATCACGGTCTATGAGAAAAGCGACTCCTTCGGCGGCAAAATCAAGACGCTCCACCGGGATGGCTTCGTGATCGAGCAGGGACCGGATTCTTTCCTGGCCCGCAAGCCCGCGATGGTGGAGCTGGCCCGTGAGCTCGGTCTTGAGGAGGATCTGACCGGCACGAATCCGAATGCGAAGAAAACCTATATTTTGTCCGGAGGCAAGCTGCACCGGATGCCTCCGGGGCTGATGCTGGGCATCCCGACCCGGCTCGGACCTTTCATGCGCACCGGATTGCTGTCGCCCAAGGCGAAGCTGAGAGCGGCGCTCGATCTGGTGCTGCCGAAGCGTACATCGCCCGAGGATGAGTCGCTGGGGGCCTTTCTGGAGCGGAGACTGGGGCCTGAGGTGCTGTCGCAGATCGCCGAGCCGCTCCTCGCAGGCATCTATGCCGGGGATACGTATTCCCTGAGCCTGCAAGCAACCTTTCCTCAGTTCCACAGCATCGAGCAGAAGCACCGGAGCCTGATTCTGGGCATGATGAAGAACCGCAAGGAAGGCGGTGCAGAAAGCCGCACACTGCCTGAAGCTGCAAAGAATACGACGTTCCTGACGTTCAAGGACGGATTGGAGACGATCATCCACGGGCTGATCGGTGCGCTGGATAATGTGCGGTTCGTGAAGGGCTGTGGCATCTCATCGATTACGCGAGCTGGGGATGGATACGAGCTTGTCCGGGAGGATGGGGAGCTGGAGGAGGCTGATGGCGTCATCGTGACGCTGCCGGCTTATGCGACGGCTGCCTTGCTGGCGGAAGCGGCGCCCGGAGCTGCTGAGGAACTGAAGGCGATCCAGCACGTGTCGGTCGCCAATATCGTCCTGGCTTACGACGAGAACGATCTGAAGGAGAAGCCGGACGGCTCAGGCTTCGTCGTCCCCCGCGGGGAAGGGCGATTCATCACCGCATGTACATGGACGTCGGTCAAATGGCTGCATACGGCCCCTACGGGGAAAGTGCTGCTGCGCTGTTATGTCGGCCGTTCCGGCGACGACCGGTGGATGCATATGACCGAGGATGAAGTGATCCGCGCGGTGCGCAAGGATTTGAAGGAAACGATGGGGATTTCGGCAGAGCCGCTCTTCACGGAGATGACGCCGCTGCTCCGCTCGATGCCGCAGTACCCGGTTGGTCATCTGGAGCGGATTCGCCGTGTCCGTGAAAGCTTGGCCGCCGAGCTGCCTGACGTGCTGGCGACCGGAGCGGCCTTCTACGGCGTCGGGTTGCCCGATTGTATCCGTCAGGGCAAGGAGACGGCGCTGCAGCTGGCCAAGCGGCTGAAGCCAGCAGGCCTCAAGTGAGGGAGCGGCCTGCCGCGTCTGCTCAGGCGGTGCCCAGCTTGCTTAGATTCAAGATCATATCGCTGCCTTGAAAGGTCAGGATCTGCTTTTCCTGAAGATCGCGGATGACCTGCATCAGTACCGGCTTCTGAACCCCGGCAAGCTGCGAAATCTCGTTGTAGTCCAGCATGGTGCGGATGGTGACGATATGACCTTGCCGGGTGCCGTTTTTATTGGCCAGCTTGATCAGGTTTTTGATCACGCGAGACCGGGCATCGAGAAAAGTCAGATCATACACATGTTGGTTCGTCTCACGCAGCCGTCCGCTTAGCTCCTGCATGATGAGCAGACAGATATCGAAGTTGGTGCGGAGCAGCGCCAGGAAGCTGGAGGCGGCCAAGGTGATCATCACGCTGTTTTCCAGCGTCTGGGCAGAGGTGGAACGGGGCTTTCCGTCGATCAGGGACAGCTCTCCGAAGCTATCGCCGGCCTTGAACACTGACAATACTTTCTCTTCTCCGCTTTGCGAGCGATTGTAGATTTTGACCGAACCGCTGAACACGATGTAGAAGATGGAGCCGGGCTCCTTTTCTTCGAACAGGACGGTTCCGCCTGCGAAGGTTTTCTTGTGGCAGATCGCCGCGATGCTGTCGAGCTGCTGGGGACTCAGGCTGCTGAACAGTGGAACATTCCTTAGAAAATCAATCATGATTTCTCCTCGTTTCTCTCTGTATCGGAAGGGGACCGGCAGGTCTGTCCAGCAGATTCCGCCCATTTTCCGGTTCATTATATAGCGGTTTTTCTTAGTTTTCAAGTTAATTTATGGGAAAGGTGTGGGAGGAAATGAGTGAAACTTCCAAGCGGTCGGATGCCCGCTCCGCAGCTGCATTTGAGGAAGCGAAGCAGGTTATTCCGGGCGGTGTGAACAGTCCGGTCCGTGCCTTCAAATCCGTCGGCCTAACGCCGATGTTCATGAAAAGAGGAGCAGGGTCGCGCGTCTATGACATCGACGGCAACGAGTTTATCGATTATATCGGCTCCTGGGGCCCGCTGATCCTCGGTCATGCCCATCCCGAGGTTATTGAGGCTGTAAAGCGCACCGCGGAGCTGGGGACCAGCTTCGGTGCCCCTACGGAGCTTGAGACGGAGATGGCTAAGCTGGTCATTGAGCGGGTCCCGTCGATGGATCTGGTACGGATGGTTAGCTCCGGCACAGAGGCGACGATGAGTGCATTGCGTCTGGCTCGCGGCTATACCGGACGTAACAAGATTGTGAAGTTTGAGGGCTGCTACCACGGTCATGCGGATTCGCTGCTGATTAAGGCGGGGTCCGGTGTCGCTACTTTAGGACTTCCCGACAGCCCTGGGGTACCGGAGAGCGTGGCCGTGAATACGATCACCGTGCCGTACAATGATCTGGAAGCGATCCGTGCTGCCTTCGATAAATTCGGCAGCGAGATTGCGGCGGTTATCGTCGAGCCGGTAGCCGGCAATATGGGGGTCGTCCCGCCACAGCCCGGCTTTCTGCAGGGCCTGCGGGACATCACGAAGGCTCACGGCAGCCTGCTCATCTTCGATGAGGTGATGACCGGGTTCCGTGTCGGCTTGAACTGTGCTCAAGGGCGATTCGGCATTACTCCGGATCTGACCTGTCTCGGCAAGGTCATCGGCGGCGGACTGCCCGTCGGCGCGTATGGTGGCAGACGGGATATTATGGAGCGGATCGCACCGTCTGGCCCGATCTACCAGGCCGGCACGCTGTCAGGCAATCCACTCGCGATGGCGGCTGGTTATACGACGTTGAAGCTGCTAGGTGAGCCCGGCGTGTACGAGAAGCTGGAGCGTCACGGAGCGCGTTTGGAAGAGGGCTTCGCCGCCAATGCGGCTGAGCGGGGCATCCCGCTTACGATCAACCGGATCGGTTCCATGGTGTGCCCATTCTACACGGAACAGGCGGTTACCAATTACGAGCTGGCCAAAACGTCCGATTTGCAGCGATTCAACCAAGTATTCGCTTCGCTGCTCGACCAGGGAGTCAGCATTCCTCCGTCTCAGTTCGAAGGTTTGTTCGTATCGGCTGCCCACACGGACGAAGATATCGAAGCGACCATCGCGGCGCACCGTGAAGCCCTTCGTTCGCTATAATCGCAGCACAACCAAAGAAGAACCCTCCAGCCTTAACTGGCTGGAGGGTTCTTTGCTGATGCATACAAGCGACTCGGGCTCAAGGTGCTCGGCCCACGCACACTATGTACGAGCAAGCTAAGGTGTCTTCGTGCCGGCTGGCGGTTGCGCAGGCGGGTTGGGATCTTGAGCTGTTTTGCCTGCATCGGACTTCTCCGGATTGTTGTTGCCCGAAGCCGGGGATTGCCCGGAGGCGTTAGAGCCTGTGGAACCCGAAGGGGGTTCGCCAGTCTTGGCTGGATTATTGGCCTGTCCGCCTGACGGCGGGGGGGAAGAGGAGTCTGCGGCTCCCGTTCCTGTGTTGTTTCCGGGCGTCGTTCCCTTGGAGCCGGCAGGCGTCTCACTCGGATTCGAATCGCTCTTGCCTGGAGATTGCGTATTGCTGGCAGGCGCCTTGTTGTTATCACTTATGCCGCCGCTTCCTTCTTTGTCCCCCTCCGCGTTGGCAGGGTTGCCGGAGCCTGCTCCAGAGCCGATTCCAGTTCCTTCTCCCTTGCCGGGAGAACCTGTTGCTCCTTTGCCTGTTGTCCCTGTTGGAGGCGATGTTTTGCCGCCGGTAGGAGTGTTTGCTTTATTATCCTTGTTATCTTTACCGTCTTTGTTGTCAGCTGGAGTTCCGCTGCCATTCGGTGTTTTTTCCGTATCATGCTTGACTGAGTCCTGCTTGCCTGGCGTTGTTTTCGTTTTGTCCGTCTCCGTAGCCGGTTTGGCCGGAGGGTTGGAAGGATTGTTCTGCTGCTTGGCTTTCTTCTCGGCCTGCTCGCGCAGGAAGTCCGGATGGTCATAGGAGCCGCCTGCATCGATTTTGTCGATACCATCCCAGATCCTCGGGGCTTTGACAGAGCCCGGGTTATCATAGACCAGGAAGGCCGACGGCAATCTGCGTTCGCCGTACCGGCTGGATGGCTTGGTAACCAGTTCTCCGTCTACGACGAGCTCCGAGGAAGCGCCGCCGTCCAGATTGCCTGCAATGACGCAGCCTTCCTCTAGCAGCAAATCCTGCATTTCCTTGAGGGTCGCCCCGACGCTATGCGTCTGCCGTCCGTCGACGACGATGAAGATCACGGTTCCATCTGCCCGTTGCCCTACAACCGACCGGGGTGCGCGTCCCCAGCCGCCGTCACCGCTGGTGATAAGCGGCTTGCCGTTGGCAATCAGCCGGGGGTAGAAGGAAACGGCTTCCGTAACGCCCATATCCCGCAGCTCGAAGGCGTCGTATTTGCCGACGACCAGACGGCCTTCCTTCGTAAATCCGACGATATGCTGGGGGATGGATCCGTCCTGATCGGTGAAAATTATTTCGCCTTCCGAAACGATCATGCCCAGTGCCGCAAAGCCGTTGCCGAGTCCTTCGGGGTCATTAAACGCACCGCCGTTGAGGCCAGCGACCGCACCGGTTCGATTGACCATAGAGGTGATCCGCTCGCCCTCGCCAACCTTGCTCGGGGTCATGATTTTGATAGTGGTTGGGTCATATACATACATTTTCTTGCCTTTATAGAACTGTGACGAGATATCCTCCACCTTGATAAGTTCATTGATGGAACGGTGTTTTTGGTCATGTTTACGTACGGAAACAAGTCCCAGATTCTGCTCCTCCGCTGCAGCGAGCTCGATGTCGTTCTGCAATTTCTTGACCATCAGGTCACGGCGCTCTGCGCCAACGAAGATCCAGGCCCAACTACGATGCTGAGTTGTAATGACGGTTTCCGCAAGCCACTGGCGGATCTTGCCGCCTGGAGCGGTCAGGTACAGAAAGCTGGATGTAACAAAGGTAAGCAGCGCGATGACAAACAATGTCTTCTTGATCAAACTCCACTGACGAATCGCTTGCAAACTGCCGTTCAAATGCATTCCTCTCCCGTAATAGGGCTCTTGCCCTAATGTGTCTGTGAATCTTCCATACATTCTATCATAACTCGACTGTATTTAACAGGAAATGCGAGAGTCAGATGAAGGGATTACTGGTAGTGTAACCGCTTTGAGAATCGCCTGTGCCTTTGGTAGAATGACATGTAGTACACGTATATGAACGAATGGGGCTGAGCATGTGCTGCAACGATATAGTTTTTTTGGACTGACCCTGGAAACGCTGCTGGTTTTCGGACTGGTGGGACTAGCGCTGGTGATCATTCTGGGCTACGCCTTCTATGAACACAGCCGATTCCGCAAGCAAATCCGGCAACAGGCCGCAAAGGAGACGAACCCGTCATGAATTGGGAGCGAAAAGGAGAGTGGCTGGAGCTTAAGCATAGCAGCGAGCTGGAGGGCCGCGAGCAGGCGCTGGAGCTTGCGGCAGCACTGATCGGAGACAAATGGAGTAAGACGCTGCTGCACAGTGAAGGCATGCTCTGGAACGGCAGCCGTCTCCGTCTGCATCTGTTTCCGCAGGAGAGCGGCGAGCATAGCTCTAATGAAGCAGAAGCGGCCGAACAGGTTGAGCTGCTGTATGAGGATGATTTCTGTCTGGTAGCGGGTAAGCCCGCCGGAATGAAGGTGCATCCGACGGAGCCAGGCGAGAGTGGTTCGCTGTCCCAGACGTTAAGCCTGCTGCTGGAGCGGGAGGGAAGACCATGCCGTCCCCGCCATATTCACCGGCTGGACGCGGATACGACTGGCCCGGTGCTCTTTGCCAAGTATGCATGGGTGCAGAGCAAGCTGGATGTGTGGATGAGCGAGAAGCGGATCGACCGCACGTATGTGGCCTTTGTCCAGGGGCAGGTAGTCCGTCCGAAGGGCCGGCTGGACGGCAGTATCGGACGCGACCGGCATCATCCGACGCGGCGGAGGGTGTCGCCTACGGGCGACCGTGCCGTAACGCGCTACGAGCGGCTGCAGACCTTCAAGGGGGCAACGCTGGTCCGGCTGACGCTGGAGACGGGGCGCACCCACCAAATCCGCGTTCACCTGAGCCATCTGGGACATCCGCTGCTCGGAGATACGCTCTACGGCGGTCCCGCAGACCCGATCGGGCGTCAGGCGCTGCATGGAGAACGACTGACCTTTCCCCACCCGCTGACTGGCGAGCGTATTGGGGTGGAGGCACCATGGCCTATGGATCTGAAGGCGCTCCAGACGCGATTGCAAAAATAGATGTCATGCTCCTTCCGGGAGTGCCATATAAATGGGATAGGACAACGGCGCTCTGGCATCTTCTTTTCTACGGCCCGAGATAGGATGACGAAAGGGAGGACATGACATTGACAACACCATCAAACGGATTGCGGTTCGATATTTACGAACGGGTGCACGTCAGCGATGAAGTGCTCGGCATCAGGCAGTTGGAGGGCGTTGAGCTGGTTCCGCATATTCAGGTGCTCTCGCAGGGAGAACAAGCTCTGCTGCGCGGCAATCTGCTCCTTACCGGGAGCTATGTGGATGAGCAGGAGCGCGAGGGGCAAAGGCTGGAGCATCTGATTCCCGTGGAAATCACGCTGCCGATGAGCCGCGTGACCCGCGTCGAGGAAATCGCCGTAGAGATCGAGAACTTCGACGTGGACCTGCTGTCGCCGCGAAGCCTGAATATTACCGGGGTGCTGTCGCTGAACGGGCTGGAGGTGTCCAGCTCGAGCAACGGAACCGAGCCGGCGTGGCGGGAGACGGAGGAAGAGGTTGTGTTCGTGCACGAGCCTTCGGCAGCACAGCTCGAGGAATACATCTCAGATGTCGAGACTAGGCAGCGTGAGGAGGAGCAGGGGGCTTTTCAGGAGCCGGCGGCGGACCCGGCAAGCTGGCAGGGCAGCCGTCACGAGGAGCCTCACCCCCCGGTGAGTGCGGCGGAGCACGAGAACGAGGAGGAAGAAGCCGAGCCTGTACCGGTTGTGCAATCGGAAGAAGCTGTGAACGAATGGCTTCCGGAGCCAGCGCCCGCAGTTGAGGAAGAGAAGAAGGAGCTGAAGGTTGGCTTCGGGAGCAAAAAAACCTCCGAAGAGCAGCAGACTGCCGCGGCACAAACACCGGCACCGGTAAGTCCGAAGACGGGGGCTTTCGGGCTGTCCTCGCTGATCAACTACAGCGCGTCCAAATCCGAAGCGCGCGCAGCGGAAGAGGCGGCCCAGGCCCAGGCTGCCGCCGAGGCCGCATCGGCGCAGAAGGTGGAGCTGCGCAATCTGCTGTTATCCCGGCGTGGAGAACAGCAGGAGTTCAAGAAGGTCAGGCTGGTGATTGTACAGAAGGAGGACACGCTGGAGACGATCGCCAAGAAATACGAGCTAAATCCGAGGGAACTTATTCTATATAACCGGCTCGGAGATAACGAGCTGGCAGCCGGCCAGATTGTATATATTCCGCGGTAGCGGATGGGGATGTGAACAAAAAAAACGGTCCGGATTAGCCTTCAGAGGCTTGGTCCGGGCTTTTTTTGGCTATACTGGTAGCAGGGAGAGGCTTGGATGAACAAGGCTTATATTGACTCTCACCCTGGGATTGTTTATCATAGAACGCATAAGATGCTGTAATAACGTGGAAAGGGAGTAGTAAGCAGCGAATCCTTCAGAGAGCGGAACCGGCCATAAGCTGAGAGGTTCTGCAGGACGTACCTGTTGAAGTCGCCCCGGAGTTGCCGGATTGAAGCGCTGAGCTTAGATTCGGCCGGTCACAGCCGTTATCTGTACAAGAGCCGTATGCACGCAGTCCGGCGGGAGCTGCCCGCTTGTTAGCGATCCTGCATGCGGAATAAAGGTGGTACCACGGAAGCGTAAGCCTTCGTCCTTTGCGGCGACAGGCTTTTTTTCATGTTTTTCGCGCAGCGCGCAGCGGAAAGTCATATAGGCTCCAGGAAGTCCGGAGAATCAGGTACGATGCCAGCTTCACGCACCGGTCAGCGGACGACAAGAACATGTCATAACTTTATACTTGCTCAAGGAGTGAATCAGGATGGAAGAGAACAAACAAGCGGCGCCGGAAACCTCCATGCCCACGACGTACGATCCGAAGGAAAGCGAGAAGAAGTGGTATGACTTCTGGCTTGAAGGACAATATTTTCAGGCAGGCAACCGGCCTGACGCCGAGCCTTACAGCATCGTCATCCCGCCTCCTAACGTGACGGGCGTGCTGCATATCGGCCATGCGCTCGATATAACGCTGCAGGACATCATGATCCGCTTCAAGCGTATGCAGGGCTACGACGCACTGTGGCTGCCGGGGACCGACCATGCGGGCATCGCGACACAGACCCGAGTCGAGCAGAAGCTGCGCGAGGAAGGGCTGACCCGTTACGATCTCGGACGGGAGAAATTTCTGGAGAAGGTATGGGAGTGGAAGGATCTGTATGCGAATAACATCCGCGACCAGTGGGCCAAGATGGGTCTGTCGCTGGACTATTCGCGCGAACGCTTCACGCTCGACGAAGGTCTCTCCAAGGCCGTACGCGAGGTATTCGTGCGCCGTTACGAAGAAGGCCTGATCTACCGCGGTAAGCGTATCATTAACTGGGACCCGGCAGCGCGCACGGCGCTCTCGGATATTGAAGTCATATACAAGGAAGTGCAAGGGGCTCTGTATCACCTGCAATATCCGGTCAAGGATAGCAGCGAATTCATCGTGGTAGCGACAACTCGTCCTGAGACGATGCTCGGCGATACGGCGGTGGCTGTGCATCCGGAGGATGAGCGGTACAAGCATCTGATCGGTAAGACGCTGGTGCTGCCGATCGTCGGCCGCGAGATTCCGATTGTCGGTGACGACTATGTTGAGAAGGAGTTCGGCAGCGGCGCGGTCAAAATTACGCCGGCCCATGATCCGAACGACTTCGAGGTCGGGCTTCGCCACGATCTGCCACAGGTGCTAGTCATGGACGAATCGGGCAAGATGAACGAGAACGCAGGTCCTTACAACGGCCTGGACCGGTTCGACTGCCGCAAGCAGATCGTTGCGGACATGAAGGAGCAGGGCGTGCTGCTGAAGATCGAGGAGCATGTCCATCAGGTCGGCCACAGCGAGCGCAGCGGCGCCGTCGTCGAGCCGTATTTGTCCACGCAGTGGTTCGTCGCCATGAAGCCGCTGGCCGAGCGGGCGGTTGAGGTGCAGAAGTCTGGCGAAGGTCCAAACTTCGTGCCGGAGCGCTTCGATAGAACGTATACGCATTGGATGGAAAATATCCGCGACTGGTGTATTTCCCGCCAGCTTTGGTGGGGACACCGCATCCCGGCCTGGTACTGCGACGATTGTGGAGAGGTTATCGTCTCGAGGGACGACGTAGAGGCTTGTCCACACTGTGGAGGCCAGCATCTGCGTCAGGATAATGACGTGCTGGATACGTGGTTCAGCTCGGCGCTGTGGCCGTTCTCGACGATGGGCTGGCCGGAGGAGACGGAGGACTTCAAGCGCTATTTCCCTAACAACGTGCTGGTTACCGGCTATGATATCATCCCGTTCTGGGTATCCCGGATGATCTTCAGCTCGTTGGAGCTGACGAACCGTATTCCGTTCAAGGACGTGCTGATCCACGGATTGGTACGCGATGCCGAAGGACGCAAGATGTCCAAGTCGCTGGGCAATGGCGTCGATCCGTTCGAGGTGATCGAGAAATATGGCGCGGACGCGATGCGCTTTATGCTGTCCACTGGCTCGACGCCGGGGCAGGACCTTCGCTTCCGGTGGGAGAAGGTCGAGCAGGCGCGTAACTTCGCCAACAAGATTTGGAATGCGTCTCGCTTTGCCCTGATGAATCTGGAGGGCTTCAGCTACGAGGAGATCGATCTGAGCGGCAAGCTAGGGACGGCCGACCGCTGGATCCTGCACCGCCTGAACGAGACGGTCCGCGATGTGACGCGTCTGATGGATGTGTACGAGTACGGGGAGACCGGACGTTTGCTGTACAACTTCATCTGGGACGATCTGTGCGACTGGTACATCGAGTTCAGCAAGCTGTCGCTGTATGGAACGGACGAAGCCGCCAAGAAGACGACGCAATCCGTGCTGGCCTATGTGCTGGACCGTACGCAGCGTCTGCTGCACCCGTTCATGCCGTTCATCAGCGAGGAAATCTGGCAGCATTTGCCGCATGAAGGCGGGACGATCATGCTGGCGCCATGGCCGGTCTTCGACGGCGTATTTGAAGCGCCGGGGGCTGTCCGAGAGATGGAGCTGCTGATGGATATCATTCGCACAGTTCGCAATATACGTGCCGAAGTGAATGTGCCGATGAGCAAGAAGATCGAGCTGCTGGTGAAGCCGACCGACGGCGAAACGCTCGATATTCTTCAGCGCAACGAAGAGTATCTGCGCCGCTTCAGCAACACGTCTAGCTTGTCGATCGATGCGGCGCTAGCTGCGCCGGATAAAGCGATGACAGGCATCGTGACGGGTGCAGAGCTGTTCCTTCCGCTGGCGGGTCTGATCGACATTGCCCAGGAAATAGCGCGTCTGGATAAGGAACTGAAGACGCTGCACGGCGAGGTTGAGCGGATCGAGAAGAAGCTGTCGAACGAAGGCTTCGTGGCGAAGGCTCCGGCTAAAGTCATCGAAGAAGAAAAAGCGAAGCTGGCGGACTATGCGGACAAACGCGATAAAGTGACGGCGCGCATCGCCGAACTGAAGGGGTGAGCCGCCGATGACTATCGAAGAAACTGAAGGACGGGCAGCTGAGCAGGCGTTCAGCACAGCCCGGGAAGCGGTGGACTGGATCGTCCGATTCATCCCGCTGGCCGGCATCAAGTTCGGTCTAGAGCGGATGGAGAAGATTATGGAGCTGCTCGATAACCCGCACAGACGCCTGAAGTTTATTCATGTGGCTGGAACGAACGGCAAAGGCTCCGTATGCGCCTTTCTGACCGAAGCGATCCGTTCGGGGGGCTATGATGTGGGGACGTTCACGTCCCCTTATATCGAGTCCTACAACGAGCGCATCCGGTTAAACGGTCAGAATATCAGCGACGAGGATCTGCTGCAGACGATTAACAAGGTGAAGCCTATCATCGATGAGGTCACCCGCGAATACGGACAGCCGTCCATGTTCGAAATCTCAACAGTGGTCGCGATTGAGTACTTCGCGCGCACGGCCTATCCCGATTTCGTTGTCTGGGAGACAGGGATGGGCGGGCGGCTGGATTCGACCAATGTGGTGACGCCGCTTGTCTCCGTCATTACCAATATCGGTCATGACCATATGGACTTTCTCGGCGATTCACTCGCTGCGATCGCAGGGGAGAAGGCGGGGATCATCAAGGCCGGTGTGCCTGTCATCAGTGCGGTCGAGCAGCCGGAGGCGATTGCGGTCATCGAGGAGAAGGCGGCCGAGAAGAAAAGCAGCCTGTATCTGTTAGGACGCGATTACCGGACGGAGCTCGTGTCCCGGGCAGAGAATGAGCAGGTCTTTCATTTCGAGGGGCTGTTCCGCCGTATTCCGGACGTTGCCATCACGATGAACGGACCGCATCAGGTGAAGAACGCGGCCGTTGCGCTGATGACGCTGGAGGTGCTGCGGCAGTATTATGCGCTGATCATCGACGACGAGGATCTGGATCGTGCGCTGAAGGCCACCCAGTGGCCGGGCAGGCTGGAGCTCATCTCCACAGAGCCACGCATCCTGATCGACGGGGCGCATAACGCCGAAGGCGCAGAAATGCTGGCTGCGGCTTTGACCGATACCTACAAGCGGGACAAGCTGCATTTTATGATGGGGATGCTGACAAATAAGAATCATACTGGGTATTTCCGGCATATACTGCCAATAGTGGATACCCTGATCTTGACCGAACCGAATTGGCTCAAGAAAGCATCTGCCGAGGAGCTGGCTGAGCTAGCCAAGGGGATGCTGAGGGAGCTCGGACGTGAAGAAGTGGAAGTTGTGATCGAGCCGGACTGGAAGCAGGCGCTGGACCGTCTGAAGCGCTTGACGGGACAGGATGACCTGGCCGTCGTGTCCGGTACGTTATATTTGATTGGGGATGTACGTTCCTGGATCAAGCATCAATCTGATTCTGAAAAGGGCTGGTGAAACGGGCGTGAATACATCGGAGCACATCCATTTTATCGGCATCGGCGGGTATGGTATGAGCGCCATTGCCAAGGTGATGCTGGAAATGGGCTACCAAATTTCGGGATCTGATCTGGCGCAGGCCGAGCTGACCGAAAAGCTTGCCGCCAAGGGCGCACAGGTATATATCGGGCACGAGGCGCAGAACGTGAAGGGCGCGGACATTGTCGTTTACTCGACGGCACTGTCCAAGGATAACGTGGAGATGGTCGCAGCGGAAGAGCTGAACATTCCGATCCTGCACCGCTCCCAGATGCTGGCCCGCTTGATGAATGAAAGAAAAGGCATAGCTGTCGCCGGCGCTCACGGCAAGACGACAACGTCGTCCATGATCGCGCTGGTGCTGGAGGAATGCGGTCAGGACCCTACCTTTATTATCGGCGGGGAGATTTTGAACGTAGGCAGCAATGCGAAGGCCGGAAAAGGTGAATATGTGGTGGCCGAAGCGGATGAAAGCGACGGTTCTTTCCTGCAATACCAGCCACTGATCTCGCTGGTTAATAATATTGAGGCCGACCATCTGGAGAACTATGACGGAAGCTTCGATAAGCTAAAGCAGGCTTACGCCCAGTTCCTCAGTCAGGTTAAGCCGGAGGGCAAGGCGGTCATCAGCAAGGACGACGTGTACCTGCGTGAGATGATGCCGGATATCCGCAGTGAGGTGATCACCTTCGGCATCGATTCCGATGCTGACTTTATCGCCCGCAACATCGAGCTGGGTGATCGTAAGGTATCGTTCGAGGTGGTCCGGTCCGGGCAAGTGCTGGGGACGATTCGATTATCGGTTCCCGGCAAGCATAACGTATACAATGCCTTGGCGACCTTGATCACTTGCATGGAAGCGGGATTGACCTTTGAGCAGGTAGCCGGAGCGATCACCGAGTTCCGCGGAGCGAAACGCCGCTTCCAGGTGCTTGGTGAAGTCAACGATATTCTGGTCATCGATGACTACGCTCACCACCCTACCGAGATCGAGGCGACGATTCAGGCGGCGAAGGCTACAGGCAAACGGATTGTAGCGGTATTCCAGCCACAGCGATATACACGCACCTACTTCCTGTTCGAGCAGTTCAGCCGGGCGTTCCCGGAGGCGGCTGAAGTCATTATCACGGACATTTATTCCCCTGCGGGGGAAAAGCAGATCGAAGGGATCTCGTCTGCCAAGCTGGTAGAGCTGATCCGCGAGAATAGCAATTCCAATGTCAAGTATATTCCGACGAAGGAAGAAGTACAGACGTATCTGCTGGATGCGGTTCGCCCGGGCGACCTGGTCATCACGATGGGAGCCGGCGATATTTGGAAAACAGCTGTGGGCCTTGCCAAGACGCTGGAAGAGCGCGAGGCATCGAAGGGCTAAGCTGCTCCCCACAGGTCTGTCGTTACGGTTTTGATCCAAACATGAACGTTAAGACGCCGGTGGCGGCTTCTAAGCATAGTTCCAGGCCGGGTCATCAGCGCCCGGATAGAAAGGGAGGGAGATTCGGCATGTGCCGGGTCTTCCTCTTTTTTTGGTTCTATTCCCGGGACAACTCTCATAGTCTAGTAGCAAGATCACTGAACAAGGGAGAGTTGAAGCTATGAACAAAGCCAAGATGACGTTTCGTTTTTCACAAGACCGTAAGCCGGAGGAGCGGAGCAGGCATCGCGACTCCAAGGTCGTCCCCCTTCATGCGGAGGAGTACCGCGTCGTGGAGGAGCCTGTTCATCTGCCGGATCGTGCTGCTCAAGATCGGGGAGTCTGGACGGACGAACTCCGCAAGGAGACGAGTGAGCAGCCTTCGGCAGCTTCACCGGCAACGGACGCCGGTCTTCATACTAGCGGCGTCAAGCCATTGAACGATTATACGACCGATTACGGAGGCTGGCAGAGCTCCTTTGATGAGGAAACGAGCCGAGTCGAGGAGATGATTCGCAGCTCTCGTGAGGCTGCCGTTCATCCTGAGAACGGATACACTAGGCGGGATCAGCCTGACTATGAGCTGGACGGCAGGCACGACCGGCATGATCGGAAGGACAGCGGAGCGAGTCCGGGTTATGGACCCGCGATGAAGGGGCCAA
The DNA here is from genome assembly GCF_038070315.1 of Paenibacillus filicis. Classification (NCBI taxonomy): domain Bacteria; kingdom Bacillati; phylum Bacillota; class Bacilli; order Caryophanales; family Paenibacillaceae; genus Paenibacillus; species Paenibacillus filicis. The sequence goes on from NZ_JBBPCC010000020.1 coordinate 103,263, forward strand.
TCGAGCCAAGCCGGGACAGCCGGTACGGTGGGGGTCATGTGCGGATTACACGTTCCCCGGGCGGAGGCGGTTCCTTCCTGCGTATCGCAGCGTCTGTCGCCGGAGCGGTGGTAACCGGGGTAGCCTTCGGCTTCCTGGTGCTGTCGATGTTCTCGGCTCCGGAGGGAGACCAGGCTTCGCAGGTGAAGGGCGGCAAGCCCGAGCAGCAGAAGTCCGCTCAGGCTTCTGCAGGCGGGCAAGCGGGTGCTGCGAAGCCTGGGACTGGCACGAGCGGTGGAGGCTCCGTACCGGCGACGGCGGGAGCAGGCGTAGCCGTATCTCTCCCGGCACGCAGCTACACGATCTTGCAGGGAGGCGTGTTCAGCACAGCTCAAAGCGCTGAGACGGAAGTTGGCAACTTCCGCAAGAAGGGCTTGTCCGCAGTGAGCGAAGCGGGTGATAAGTATACGGTATTTGTCGGAGTCGCTGCGAGCCGCGATGAATCGCTCGGATTGTCTCAGACGTACAAGGACAAGCAAATTGACGTTATGCTGAAGCCTTATGAGATTCCAGCTGTCTCGCACATCCGCTGGACGGGCAAGCAGCCTGAGCTGTTCGCAACGTACATGAATCAGGGCAGCAAGCTGGTTCAGCTGATCGCTGCGCAAACGTCTCTCCACGTTGTGGATAAGGAGCCTAAGCCCCTGGACGAGCAGGCGCTGCAGACCATCAAGACGACACATCAGTCATGGTCCCAGTCGGCATCCGCGATCAGCGATGGATTGGGCGAGGCGGGCAGAACTGCACTTCCCAAGCTGAACAGCGCTCTCAATACAGCTGTGGTCACGCTGGAGGAATATAAGAAGAACCCGTCCACCTCGCTGATGTGGCAGGCCCAAACGGCGATCATGCAGTATCTGGTTGCGGAGAAGGATTTGTTGAAATCGATAGCAGTTTCCTAATGGACGAGGGATATCATGTTAAGAAAACCGCCAGGCAGATAAGTCAAACCATGGCTCTCAATCTTAAAGAATTCAGATACTTATCTCATTGAGTAGTTGACCCAATCACCTTGAATGGCTCCCATTTTATCAAAAAACTGTTGAGCTCGTTTATTATCAGCAGCCGTTATCCAAGTCATGTGAGTAAATTGATGCTCCTTTGTGTACTTGTGGCATTCTAAAAACAGCTGTGATTCCACTTCTGTCTCCCGTAATTGTTCAATGACAAAGAGGTCGTTCATAACCGTGTATTTAGCTGCTTTCATGGTGCTGAATGTAAAGTATAATGTTGCAAAACCAACTATCTTCCCATCCTGTAAGGCCACAAACTGAACACCTTCTTGTTTTTCCAAGAGCGTTTGAATCAACTGATGAAGTTTTTCAGTGGCAGGTCGGGGGTTCTTATAAAAACCAACGATGTATTCATACATGACCTCGGTCAAACCATTCAAATCATCAAGTTCAGCAAATCTTATGACAAGTGACATCATGTAAACCTCCTATATATCATTACATTAATATACGTTATTATGAATAAATATGCAATCGTAAGGGCGTTAGACTGGGGCAAACGTAAGGAGCAGCCGTAGCTGCTCCTTTGACTTGTCCATGAAAATTCTTGCATACCTATTCAACTGTCCGTCAACGTCTGCCGCTGAACCGTTTGATCGCTTCCTCGGTCACCGGCGCGAAGAGGTTAACCAGATTGCCGTCGGGATCGCGAAACAGCACAGCACGGTTCCCCCACGGCATCGTGGTTGGTTCCTTTACCCACTCATCGATAAACGGTTTCAAGCGCTCGTATTCGGCATCGACATCGTCGACCCGGAACTCGATGATGACCGTGTGATTGGCGGCCGCCACTGCGGAACCGGCGCCGAACAGTTGCACCGTCTGGGAGTGGCCGATCGCCAGGGTGCACGAAGGCACAACGAGTTCGGCAAAGACAGGCGCGGGGCGTTCCGCCGAAACACCCATGACTTTCTCATAGAACTCGACGAGACGATCCACGTCGTCGGTAATGATGCGTACAGAAGCAAAATTCACGAGATACCACCCTTCCTATAATAAATGATACAAGACCGTATCCTATCATTTTGGGCCAGAATACTTCGCATTTATCTTTCACTCCTTTATGTTTACTTACTCCGATTATATAAAAACGCTACTGACAACAGTATGTCAGTAGCGTTTTAACATTATTATGGCCTACTCCCGAATTGGATTTCGGAATGCGTCAGTACACGATATGGATGTTGCCGCGTTCCCCGATCTCATCCTTGGTGCAGCTGTTCAGCAAGTCCTTGCCGGTCGAATGCCCTTGCGGTTTTGGTAGCTGCCTTCGTTACATGATCACAAAATAAGATATTTGATACATATGTCTGGTTTGTTGTTCAACTAACGGATTGAGTAATTCCATAATGTGGTACAATTACACCAATCATATTCATTCTTTCGAAGGGGCTTATTATGAACGTTGTGAGTGCTACAAAAGATGATTTGAACGGATGGTTAGAGTTGGCTGCTGAAGTTGAATACTTATTTGGTCCAATGGTAAGCGATCCAACATTTATTCGGGCCATAGAGAAAAATATGAACTACAGCAGTGCATTCTGCATTAGGGAAAACGACGGTGCTCCAGGAGCTTGTTTACTCGGTGGAATATTATTCTCGTCAGTAGGTGCACCAAGCTACAAGATAGGATGGTTAGTTGTTTCCTCTCGAGCTAGAAATAAAGGCATAGCATCTGAACTACTGAAACATGTACTGAAATGTGTTAATGTCCCAGCAGAAATATCGGTTATTACTTTTGGTGATGATATCCCAGATGGGCAGCCTGCAAGACGGCTGTATCAAAAGTTTGGATTCGAACCTCAAGACGAACCGATTCCGAATGGTCCTGAAGGCGGTAGTCGTCAAAAATTCAAGCTGGTAATAACACAATGGGCTTAAGCTAAAACCAGCACGTTAGCTTAATAAAACAGCGGCAGTCTAGGACTTATGATCTCGTCCAAGGCTACCGCTGCTTTTATTGTTGAAGCTAGTTTAATCTTACGGATTAATACTTATTTTCTTTTCGCATATGACGGTACTTTGACATTGATTCGCGGCAGACAGGTGTTACTTACCCTTGCGGCTGATGTAACGGTCAAGCAGGGTTGCAGCCTCCGCGCGGGTCATGGACCGATCCGGAGCAAAGCCCGTCGCGGTGGCACCGTCGATGAGCCCGCTGCTTTTCAAGGCGGCGACAGCCTGAGCGGCCCAATGGTCGGCTGGCAGATCGAGGAACGGACTAGCGGTAATAGTCGACGCAGGAGTCTTCGCCAGCCGCTGGAATAGCGCTGCGACCTCGGCACGGCTGACCGTCTGATTGGGGCGAAGCGTGCCGTCGGGATATCCCTCCAGCAGCCCTGCCTTCACCGCCAGATCTAGCTGATCGTATGCCCAATGCTTGGGGGTGACATCTTTAAAGGCAGAAGCACTTAGCAGGGAGCCGCCTGGCTGGCCGGAGCCGGCTTTGCCTGTTGCATCCGCGGCACCTCGAACAGAGGAGGTCCTGTCGGGAGTCGTTCCTGGTTTGGCTGCATCCACTGTCGTGCCTGGAGCACCTGGGGTCTTGCCTGTACCCGCGCCGTTGTCACTGGTCTTGGCCGGCGTGCAATCTCCGTACACCGCGCCGGACACGGAGCTCTTGCTGTCTGTGCAGGCTTGTCCCGGATGCTTCAGATCGAACACCCGGCTGAGCAGGGTGATCCATTCTGCTCTTGTTAGCGCTCGCGCAGGCTCGAAGCGGCCGCCGGCGGCACCGTCGACGATCCCGCTCTCCTTGAGCCGCAGGATCGCTTCACGGGCCCAGTGATTCTTAATATCGGGAAATGGCGAGAGCGAAGCGGACATATAAGCTTCGATGCCATCGGCAATGCCCACAGCCATCTTACTACGCGCCTCATCCGTGGCCAGCAGCGCCGCATCCTGGGCATTCGATAAGAAGGCCGTTTCGACCAGAATGCTCGGGATGTCTCCCATTCTTACGACATAGACGGCACTGGGCACCAGGCCGCGGTTCTCGCCGCCCGCCTTGTTCAGGAAGCCGTCCAGTACCTTTTGCGCCAGGTCGCGGCTTTGGGGTGTCAGCGCCTTCATCGCTTCGCTGGCCGGATAGCTGTCCTGTGGATGCGCATCGTCATAATAAAGCACCATCGCCCCCCTTGTTGCCGGGTTGCTATAGGAATTCGCGTGAATGGATACGAAAAAGTCCGCTTTTTGTGCCTGCGTGTAAGCCACACGCTCGCTGAGTGAGAGATACGTGTCGGAATCCCGGGACATCCGCACATCATAGCCGCGCTGAACGAGCAGGTCGCGCAGCTTGCGTGAAATCTCCAGATTGACGGTTTTCTCCTGCAAGCCATTCACGCCGATCGCACCGGGATCGGTGCCGCCGTGACCAGCATCGACGACGACGGTCGTTGCTAGGACTTGTCCAGGGGAGGCCCACAAGCAAAATGCAGCGAGCGCAGCCCCAAGCCATTTTGTTTTCAATCCTTCCACTCCTTTTCATGTTTCCTACCCATAAAAAAACCGCTGCAAGTAACGAATATGATATAATGACAAGGGTTCGGACAGCTTGCCCAGCTGCCCCCTGAATCTTATGCTGTGGAAAGAGGTTATCCCTACCGTGAAAAAAAATACGCTCACGCTCATCCTCTTGCTCATGATCGGACTCGTGGCAGGAACCCTTGTCGGGCAGCTGTTGTCCTCGTATGCGGCCCTTTCGTTTTTGACCAAATCGGTCGAATTGTCCTGGCAGCCGAAGGCCGATCTGCTCGTGATCCGTTACGATCTTGACCTTCATATCCGGCTTAACTTGATCAGTATTATGGGCCTTGCTGCAGGGTTCTGGGTCTTCCGTAGGCTATAATTAGCCCGATTTTGGGACAGACTTATACTCATTCTACATGATTCTACAATATTTCGAAACGAGGTCTCGTTTTATGTCGATAGTTCCTGTTATTCTAGCTTCGTCTTCGCCCCGCAGAAAAGAACTGCTGCAGGGGTTGAAGCTGAACTTCCAAACGCATCCGAGCGACGAGGATGAGACCGTAGCTCCCGGTACCGCGCCGGAAGAGTTCGTGGAGATCCTGTCACTCCGTAAAGCCAGCTCGGTCGCTGCCCGTTACGACCAGGGTCTGGTGATCGGTTCGGATACCGTCGTCGTCTGCGACGGCGAAATTTTGGGTAAGCCGCAGGATGAGCAGGACGCTTACCGCATGCTGGATATGCTGCAGGGCCGGGCCCACTGGGTGTACACGGGTGTGGCTATTGTGGAGGCCGGAGGAAACAAGCAACAGGTAGCGCATCAGAAAACCGAGGTGTTCATGAAGCCGCTAGATGAAAGCCGGATTCGCAGCTATATCCGCTCGGGCGAGCCTATGGACAAGGCCGGGAGCTACGGAATCCAGGGATTGGGGGCCACCCTCGTGGAGAAGATTCATGGGGATTTCTTTACGGTGGTCGGACTGCCTGTTTCATTGCTGTCCGATATGCTGGAGGAATTTGGCGTTCATGTTCTCTAGCGTCCAGCCTGACGGATGTCATATGATCGGATATACAAGCCGCTTCGTGGTAATAGCCCGAATCGGCTTGTTTGGTTGCGTGGGAAGGCGACAGAGGCATTGCTGAAAAACATCATGCTTTTTTCCGAAAATAGACTAAATTTCACTATCCCCAACGAATATTTTAAAGTCGAGGAGCCCACCGATAAGAATCCCCTGAATAACCGGGATAAGTCTGGTTAATCTTTACATAGAGAACTGCCAAAACCCCAACCGGAGTACGAGAACCAGCACGGGAGAAGAGCTCCCGTCGAGCCCGCTTACCGATTATTTGTTTGCTGTTTTTTAACCCGATGAAATGGTATAATGAAAGCTCGAATGGAAAAGGGGGGAATACATGGAATCGCTCAATTTTACATTGCGCGATGTCCCGAATGAAGACCGACCTAGAGAACGAATGTTGCAGCATGGGGCTGAAGCTTTGAGCAACGCGGAGTTGCTCGCCATTCTATTGCGCACCGGCACGATTGCCGAATCGGCTGTCCGACTGGCCGAGCGCCTGCTGAGAGAAAGCGGAGGCTTGCGTAAGCTGGCCGACGTCAGTATCGAGCAGTTGACCGAGATTAAAGGAATCGGCGCCGCGAAGGCGCTGCAGATTAAAGCAGGCATCGAACTCGGACGAAGAATGGCCCGATCGGCGATGAATGAGACCGTGACGATCCGCTCTCCGCAGGATGCAGCCGCACTGCTGATGGAAGATATGCGTTATTTGCAGAAGGAGCATTTCGTGTGCTTGTTTCTGAATACAAAAAATCATGTGATCGGACAAGAGACGCTGTCGATGGGAAGCCTGAATGCTTCCATTGTTCATCCGAGGGAAGTATTCCGAGCGGCGATTAAACGCAGCAGCGCATCCATCGTATGCGCGCATAACCACCCGAGCGGCGATCCGACTCCGAGTCCAGAAGATATACAATTAACCCAGAGGCTGGTGGAGGCCGGCGAGATCGTAGGGATCGAAATTTTGGATCACCTGGTGATCGGCGACCGTCGTTTTGTGAGTTTGAAGGAACTCGGATTGATGTAATATAATAGGCAGACGCGTGCAACACGCCTTCAAATAGAGAAGGGAGAAACATTGATGTTCGGATTCGGAGGATTCACCAAGGATTTAGGAATCGACTTAGGTACCGCCAATACGCTGGTGTATGTGAAAGGAAAGGGGATCGTCGTCAGAGAACCGTCTGTTGTGGCGATCCGTACTGATACAAAGACCATTGAGGCTGTCGGCAACGATGCCAAGAAAATGATCGGGCGCACGCCTGGCAATATTCGCGCCATTCGCCCTATGAAGGACGGGGTTATTGCTGATTTTGAAACAACCTCCACGATGATCAAATACTTCATCCGTCAGGCGCAGAAGCAGCGCTTGCTGTTCCAGCGCCATCCAAGCGTGATGGTGTGCGTGCCTTCCGGGATTACGGCCGTGGAGAAGCGTGCCGTCGAGGATGCGACGCGGCAGGCTGGGGCAAGGGACGCTTATACGATCGAAGAGCCGTTTGCGGCGGCGATCGGCGCTGATCTGCCGGTATGGGAGCCGACAGGCAGTATGGTTGTCGATATCGGAGGAGGAACGACGGAGGTTGCTGTCATTTCCCTCGGAGGCATCGTGACCAGCCGGTCGATCCGGGTAGCTGGCGATGAGATGGACGAAGCGATTACGCAATATATTAAGCGGACATATAACCTGATGATTGGTGAGCGGACTAGCGAGCAGATCAAGCTGGAGATCGGCTCGGCGCTTCCGATGGAGCAGTCGATTAAGCTGGAGATCCGCGGACGCGATCTGGTATCGGGCCTGCCGAAAACGATGTCGGTATCCTCCGACGAAATCACGGAGGCGCTGGCCGATACGGTAAACAGCATTGTCGATGCGGTGAAGGTCACGCTGGAGAAATGTCCGCCGGAGCTGTCCGCAGATATTATGGACCGCGGTATTGTCTTGACCGGAGGCGGAGGGCTGCTCCGCAACCTGGACAAGCTGCTGGCCCGTGAGACAGGCATGCCTGTACTGGTGGCCGAGAACCCGCTAGACTGTGTGGCAATCGGGACAGGGCGCGCGCTTGAAAATATTCATCTGTTCCGCAAATCCGGTCCTGCTAGCAGAGCACGCCGTTAATCCTTGGCCGCCTTAGCGGACCTGCAAGCTCATGAAGCCCAGGTCCGCTTCCGGCAGCCACTAAGTTCGTAAGTATGGAAGGTGTAAGCATTGAAGCTATTGGGGAACAAAAGACTGTTGATCCTGATGCTCGGTCTGATCTGCTTCATCGTGCTCATGGGATTGACTTACGGGAAAAGCGGGTATCAAACCTGGCCGGGGAAATTTGTCAAGGATACGGTGTCGTTCGTACAAGGACTGATCTACAAACCGACGGGTGCGGTTGTGGAATATTTCCAGGATATTGGCCGTCTTCGTACGGTTTATGAAGAAAATCGCGTTCTTCGGGAGACGCTGTCGCGGTATGCGCGCGATACGACCCGCTTGAATGACCTGGAGCTGCAGAACCAGAGTCTTATGAATGACCTGGGCTTCACGGAGCAGCAGAAGCAGATGAACAAGTACAAATTCCGCATCGCGGAGGTCGTGCAGTTCATTCAGCAGGGCAAGACGATCACGATTAATCTAGGTGCGAAGGACAACATCCGCACGAATATGGCTGTAGTCTCGGTAGAAGGTTTGATTGGCCGTGTCACAGAGGTAGCGCCATTTTATTCGAATGTGCAGCTGCTTACAGGTATTGACGACAAGGCTTCCATTGATTCCAAAGGGACTACGCTGGCTTCTAAGGCAATAGCGGTAACATCCAAGGGAAGTGTCAATGAATCCTTCGGTCTTATTGAGCGCTACGACCCTGATACCCAGATGCTGGTGATGACCAAGATTGATCGCAACGACCCGCTCAAGGTAGGCGATAAAATCATCACTTCCGGAGCAGGCTTGGTGTTCCCTCGCGGGATTGAGATCGGGACGGTCGTTGAGCGGAAGGAAGGCGACCTCGGGATTACACACGTAGCGATGATCAAACCGCTAGCCTCGTTCAATCACCTTCGTGAAGTATTCGTTGTTGAAGTACCGGAGCTGAAGTAGCCGATGATGAATCATACAAAACTGTGGTTGCTGCTCGCTGTATTGTTTTTACTGGAACCGACGCTGCTTCCTTGGCTGATACCACTGAGCTGGCAGACAAATGTAGAGGTCAACCCTCACTTTGTCCTGGTCGTTATTCTTTATATGGGTTTATACATACGCAGGCATGTAGCGTTGGCGTATGGTCTTGTTTTTGGATTTCTGTATGATTTTCTTCTATCTTATCCGATGCTGGGACCGACTTCGTTCGCGATGGGGGTCGCCGGTTATGCGGCCGGGTTGATGCAGGGACGCATGTACTCCAGCATCGTGATCAGCATGTTCGTGATTGGGAGCGGGCATCTGTTCTACGATTTGGTCTTATACGGCATTAATCGGCTGTTCCGTGTGACCAATGTGCCCTTCGAATGGGTCTTTCTTCACCAGATGTTGCCCAGTATGCTGATTAACCTGCTTTTTGCACTGGCCATCTACGTTCCGGTCCGCCGCATGTTCGAAAGCCTGCCTGGAAAGCCGGCGGAGAAGGAGGAATAAAATTTCCTTTCTTCGGCAGGAGAACCTCTGCGCCAGGCCGAATTGTATAGGCTTAGGAGGTAGGAACGTTTATGACGGCAGCGAAACATCATGTGACCATCAAGGGAGTGAAGGACGGACTCGTATTTTTGCTGGACGATGCCTGCGAATTCTCCGAAGTGCTCGATGAGCTGAGCCACAAGCTGGAGAAGACGCATCAGCAAATATTAACAGGGCCGATCATTCACGTATATGTCAAGCTCGGCAAGCGGGCCGTGACAGATGAACAAAAAGAGCAGGTCCGCCGTATTATCGGCCAGAAGGGCAACCTGCTTATTCAATCGATGGAGACGCTCGACCCGTCGCATGAGAAGGCCATGCCGGACCCTACGGATGTCAAGATTATCCGGGGCATTGTTCGTTCCGGTCAAACGCTGACACATGAGGGCAATATGCTGTTCCTGGGCGATGTGAACCCAGGCGGTGCGATTGTCAGCACGGGGAGCATTTATATTATGGGATCTTTGCGCGGGATGGCCCATGCCGGTTCGGACGGCGACGAGCGGACGATCATCGCAGCTTCACACATGCGTCCAACGCAGCTTCGCATTGGGGGGATCATCTCTCGTCCGCCGGACGAATGGGACCTCAGCGAAGCTTTTGATGCGTACATGGAGTTTGCGTATATCAAGGAAGGCAAGATGGAAATCGATAAGGTGCATCATATGCACCGGTTTTCACTTCCGCATCCGGTCTGAACGGATGGAGCCGGTTGTAGGGGGTATGTCATGCGTGCAATCCCGCTAATCGAACAGACAGATAAATAAAGGCTTACGAAGGAGTGAGACCTATGGGAGAGGCAATCGTCATCACTTCAGGGAAAGGCGGCGTTGGCAAGACGACGACGTCGGCTAACATTGGGACGGCTTTGGCGCTGCAAGGGAAGAAGGTTGTGATGGTCGATACGGATATCGGCCTGCGTAACTTGGATGTCGTCATGGGGCTAGAGAACCGGATCATCTATGATCTGATCGATGTGGCCGAAGGACGCTGTCGCCTGGCTCAAGCCCTGGTGAAGGACAAGCGCTTTGACGAGCTGTATATGCTTCCTGCTGCCCAAACCAAGGATAAGCACGCTATCTCTCCGGATGCGGTTCGGCAGATCGTGCTGGAACTGAAGCGTGAGTTCGAGTTCGTCATTATTGACTGTCCGGCAGGGATTGAGCAGGGCTTCAAGAATGCCGTAGCCGGCGCGGACAAAGCGATCGTCGTCACCACCCCGGAGAATGCTGCGGTGCGGGATGCCGACCGGATTATCGGATTGCTGGAGAAGGAGCCGAATGTAGAGTCGCCTAAGCTGATCATCAACCGGATCAGACCGCTTATGATGAAGAAGGGCGAGATGTTGGATATCGACGAAATCTGCTCGGTGCTAGCGATTGATCTGCTGGGGATCGTGCCGGATGATGAGTATGTGATCAAGGCCGCGAATTCTGGGGAACCGACTGTAATGAATCCGAATTCGAGAGCGGCCATCGCTTACCGGAACATCGCACGCCGTATGCTCGGGGACACGGTGCCTTTGATGCAGCTGGAAGATCGTGCGGGGATGTTCGGGAAAATGAAAAAGTTTTTCGGGATAGGATGAACGCAAGGTGCTGCACAAGTTTAAGAAGATAGATCCCCTGATCGTTGCGCTGCTTATTGTGCTCATCTTGATCGGTGCTTTTCTGCAATACAGTGTCGGGGTGGGCAATCCCAAGTTTGCATTCGATGTGAAGAAGAGCACGGTAATTTATATCATCTCGATTTTGGCTTTCTTGGGCATGGCTTACTTTGATTATCGGATTTTGACCAAGATTTCGCATTATTTGTATGCCTTCGGCGTGCTATTGCTGGTGGCGGTCTATTTCTTCGGTTCGAATATCAACAATGCCCAAGGATGGTTCAGGTTCGGCTTTCTGGATTTTCAGCCTGTCGAGCTGATGAAAATCATATTGATCATCACGCTGGCAACCTTCATGGCCCGCCGCAAGGGCGAACCCCTGGAGCTGCTTCGGGATATCCTGCCGATTGGCGTGCTGGTAGCCATCCCGATCGGGCTTGTCTTGCTGCAGCCTGATTTCGGCAATGGCTTGATCCTAGCTGTGTTGCTAGTCGGTATGCTTTGGATCGGTAACATCAAGGCCAGATTTGTGGCACTCGGCGCATCTATCATAGGGGGCATCGCCTATCTGATGGTGTATATGGTGACTCATTTCTATGAGGAGCTCATGGCGTTTCTGACTGCGCAAAACCTCCCTAGGCAATGGATTGTTCGAATCAATACCTTTGTTAATCCGGCTATTGCCGATAAGGACCATTCTTATCATGTAGACAGCGCGATCCGCGCGATCGGTTCAGGCTTTCTCACGGGAGAGGGGTATCTGAAGGGGTCTTCTTCACGTCTGGTGCCCTATGCGTATTCGGATTCGATCTTTTCCGTAGTGGGTGAGGAATTCGGCTTTGTCGGCTCTTCGGTCTTGCTGCTCCTTTATTTCATATTGATCTATCGGATGATTCTCATTGCTCTATACAGCCACAACCATGCGGGCTCATTCATTATTATCGGGATCGTCTCGATGCTGGTATTCCAGATCTTCCAGAATGTAGGGATGATGATGAAGATTATGCCGCTTACGGGGATCACGCTGCCCTTTGTCAGCTATGGAGGGACATCGCTGCTGATTAATATGATGTCCATGGGGCTGGTCATGAGTATTAAGATGCATGATGATAAGCTGCTCGATGAGGATTAGGAGAGTAGTGACGGGTTAATGACAACAAAGACGAAACGGCAAATACGCCAGCGAGGAGAGCAACTTGCTGACGTATTTTTATTTTGACAACAACTGGGTCTGCTTAGATCCGGTTATTTTGCTATTTAAGAGGCATCGTGGCGTATCTCCCGGCCTGCGCGTATATTTGCGCGTACAAGCTCATAGGATGGATTGAATGAGCGATTCAGGTGGCGAGGAGGTCATCGGCGTGAATACGAGGAAAAACGTGCGCGACCGCAGAACGGAGAAGATCCGCAAGCTCCAGGAGCATGCCTGGCGAGGCGGCCATGGGGAGCCGGTGCTTACCCATATGAGCTTCCCTCATGAAGGGGAATCGGCCCGCTATGGCCGAATAGATTCTCCAGACAGACCGCTCGTAGCGGGCCGTTTGGAATATGAATATGGGGATGTACCCCCTGTAGCTCCCAGGTTCCCGGACCCCGAGGAGGAATGGAAACGGAAGTATGAGCGTGAATGGTCTTCCTATGATACTCATTCCCGGAGGCGTGAGTACAATGAGCAGCCCGGCCGGCCAGGGCTGAACCGCTTCGGTCTGAGGCTGGTGCTCAGCGGCCTGCTCTTCGCAGCCGTATGGGGCTTGTATCGTCTCGATCATCCTCTGGCTGAGAGGGGCCGCTCGCTCGTCGCAGGGGCCTTGACGGAGCCGCTGGATACCTCGGCGCTGGCGGCTTGGTATGAGCAGCATTTCGGCGGGGCGCCGTCGTTTCTGCCGGCCATCAACAGCGGAGCTCGGCATCAGGATGCAGAGAAGGTGGCCTCGCTGCCCAAGCATTATTTTACACCCGTGGAAGGCAAGCTGATTGCGGCTTTCACGCCGAATCAGGGTGGCGTTCTGATGGAGGCCCCGGGTGGCACGCCGGTAGCTGCTGTAGATACGGGGATGGTGATTTTCGCCGGTCAGAAGGATAATACCGGCTTTACAGTGGTGCTTCGGCATTCCGGGGGAATGGAATCGACCTACGGGCATCTGGGTGCTAGCAGCATCCGGCTGAACGATTGGGTCAAGGGAGGCGAGACGGTAGGCATACTGGCGAGGCCTGTGTCTGGACAAGCGCCTGGTACCTTGTTCTTCTCCTTTTCCAAAGAAGGCAAACCTGTCGACCCGGCGGATGTGATCCCGATTGAGTAGGCTGCGCTTTGCACCCTGGAACGTCTGGTTCGGTATTTCCTTTCGCCTCCACCCCTTGTTCACGCTGCTGCTGCTGTTGTCGCTGCTGACCGGATATGCGGTCGAGATTCTGACGTTGTTCGGCATCGTATTGACGCATGAATTGGGGCATGTAGCGGCAGCGCGGAGTCTGGGGTGGCGGGTCCGCGAGGTACAATTGCTTCCCTTCGGCGGTGTGGCGGTGATGGAGGAAGCCCCTGGAACGACGGCTGCCCACGAGCTGGCGGTGGCTTTGGCGGGTCCGCTGCAGAATGTCTGGATGATGGCCGTTGCCTATGCGCTGACAGGGCTCGGTGTACTTCCGCCCTTATGGGGCGAATATTTTATACAGGCGAATGCGATCATTGCTGTGTTCAACCTGCTGCCGGTGCTCCCGCTGGATGGGGGCAAAGTGATGTCGGCGCTGTTCGGATTATGGCTGCCCTATCAGCGAACGCTGCAGCTGGCCTCCGGCGTGAGTCTTGTCTTCAGTTTGGCCATTGTGGCTGCAGCCGGCCTTCACGCTTTTGCAGGGAAAGGCGGCATCCAGCTGAACTGGCTGCTGATCGGACTGTTTCTGCTGGCCTCTAACTGGTATGAGCGGCGTGGAGTGCCTTACCGGTTCTTGCGCTTCTTGCTGGGCCGGGAGGGGAAGTTCGACAGCCGGATTTCCCGCGGGACTCTTGCAGGTCCCATCGTCGTCCAGGGGCAGCGCAAGGCGGGGGAAATCGTCCGCTTGTTTATGCGTGACCGGTATCATTTGGTCGTTGTCGTGGATGAGCAGCTCCGCATCCGTCACATCATCCCGGAGCAGCAGATGCTGGACTGTTATTTTGACGAGACGAAACGAGAACGGCCGGTGGCTGAGCTTTTCGCTTGAGTCCGGAGCTGCCCGTTAACGGGCAGAGCCCGCAGGATTATGTTACAATAGACCCGAGGTGTTGCCGGACATGAAACGTATATTGGTGAAATGCGATCAGGAGCATACCGAGGTGGCTGTTGTCGAATTCGGCAAGCTTACCGAGTACTATAGAGGGCATCGGGATCAAGGACAACTCGCAGGTAACATTTATATAGGCCGTATCGTCCGCGTGCTTCAGGGCATGCAGGCGGCCTTTGTGGATATTGGACTGGAGCGTAACGGATTTCTGTACATTGACGACGTGCTTCCGGCGAACTTGGACAAACAGCCGAAGGAGAAGCCGCCGATTCACGATCTGGTCCATGTCGGACAGCAGGTGATGGTTCAGGTGGTCAAGGAGCCTGTGGGCAGCAAGGGAGCCCGCGTCACCACGCATTACTCCATCCCAGGCAGGTTTGGCGTCTATATGCCGAGTGCGGATTATGTGGGCGTGTCGCGCAAGATCGAGCAGGCCTCCGAGCGGGACAGGCTGAAGCGGATGGCGGAGCGGCAGCTCCAGCCCGGTGAAGGCTTTATCGTTCGTACGGCGGCGCTGGGCGAGACAGAGGAAGCGCTGGCCGCGGACCTGAGCGAGCTTCGCGGCCGTTGGGGGCTGCTTGCTGCGGCTGCGGGAAGGGAAGGCGCTGTGCCCCGTCAGGTACATAGCGACCTGGACATGCTGCCCAGACTGATCCGCGACGTGTTCCGTGAGGACGTGCAGGAGGTGCTCGTCAGCTCCCGAGAGGTGCAGGAGCTCGTGCTGGGCGTGCTCTCCGTACCCGGTACGCTGGCGCTGATGGGCCGGGTGAATGTGCACCTGGGGCGCGATGTGATGGATGATTACGGCATTGCCAAACAGCTGGAGCTGGCGCTGCGCCGCAAGGTGTGGCTGGACAATGGCGGCTATCTAATCGTGGACCGGACGGAGGCGCTGACGGTATTTGACGTGAATACGGGCAAGTATACCGGCTCGGTGGACTTGGAGCAGACCGTATTCGATACGAATATGGAGGCGGCACGCGAGATTGCCAGGCTGCTTCGTCTGCGTGACATAGGCGGTCTGATCGTGATTGATTTTATCGATATGGAAACGCCCGAGCGCCGCAATCAGGTGCTGGACGAGCTGAATCAGGAGGTCCGCAAGGACCGTACGAAGACGGTCGTCGTAGGCTGGACCAAGCTGGGCCTGGTCGAGATGACGCGCAAGAAGGTGCGCGACAGCAAGGAGACGACGGCACTTGAGCCTTGCTCGTCATGTGGAGGCACCGGCTTTGCAAATAGAGGAAAATAAATCGTTGCATACCGGGTGCTGTTTGTGGTAGAATGATCGGGTGTGTTGCTATAGCATGCTGTAACCGCTCGAAGCGGGTCCCCCAAGCGCTTGTCCTTACGGACAAGTCACCTGGCTTATAGGCGAGTCTGAGACATGAGGAGGTGCAACTATGTACGCAATTATTGAAACAGGCGGTAAACAATACAAAGTTTCCGAAGGTGATGTTCTCTACATCGAGAAACTGGAAGTCGGCGCTGGTGATGCGGTTACTTTTGACCGTGTTCTGGCTGTATCGAACGAAGGTGGCTTGACTGTAGGCGCTCCACTGGTTTCCGGCGCTACCGTTTCCGGTAAAGTCGAGAAGCACGGCAAAGGCCAAAAGGTCATCGTTTACAAGTACAAAGCGAAGAAGAACTATCGTCGCAAGCAAGGTCATCGTCAACCGTACACGAAAGTTGTGATCGAGAAGATCCAAGCGTAAGAACGACATGATTCGCATCAAGATTAATCGAGGCGCGGATGGTCGGATCGTACGGTTTCATGTCGACGGACATGCGCAATATGATGAGCGCGGCAAGGATATTGTGTGCGCGGGCGTATCGGCGGTGACGGTCGGCACGGTAAACGCTATTGAGGTGTTAACCGGTGTGCAGTTGAATACCCGGATGAAGCACGGATTTCTGAGCGCGGATATTTCGCCACAGACCGACGCGGATACGGATAGCAAGGTGCAGTTATTACTTGAAGGCATGGTCGTCATGCTGCAATCTATACAACAATCGTACGGCGCATATATAGCAATGCAAGACCACCCATCATCGAAGTAAGGAGGTAGACACAAATGTTGAAATTGGATCTCCAGTTATTCGCGTCCAAGAAGGGCGTAGGCTCCACGAAAAACGGACGTGACAGCATCGCGAAGCGCCTTGGCGTGAAGCGTGCTGACGGTCAAACCGTGACTGCCGGCAGCATTCTCGTTCGTCAACGCGGAACGAAAATTCATCCGGGCAACAACGTAGGCATCGGCTCCGACGATACGCTGTTCGCGAAAGTCGAGGGCGTCGTGAAATTCGAGCGCCTTGGCCGTGACCGCAAAAAAGTGAGCGTCTACCCTGTAGTAGCTGCACCCGTAGCTGCTGCGGTAGAGGTGTAACATCAACGAAACGTCCAAACCCTGGCGAACTAAGCTTCGCCAGGGTTTGTTTTGTTGAGCGAAGCTGGGAAAATGTTCTTCAGTCGTGAACTTTGCCAGGCATCATGCTATACTGTTAAGGACATGGAATGATGCGGAACGGAGAGATCGAGCATGGCATCGAATGCAAAAGCCGAAGGTTACGCACATCTGCCTACGGACGAGCCTGAGCGGGATTCCGCGGCATCGGAGAGTACCAGGCTGGCGTCCGAGCAGGACTTGCGTATGCTTCGTCTGTTCAATCACTACAGGCATGATTGGATGAATGACATTCAGGTCTTGATGGGTTACGTCCAATTGAAGAAGTATGATAAATTACCGGCTATGATGGAGAAAATAAAAGATAAGGTACAGCAGGAAAGCTTGATCTCCAAGCTCGGCATTCCATCGCTGATTCTTTTTCTTTTGAACTTTCAGGCGGAAGTAAAGGAGCTTCAGCTCGATGTTCGGATGAATGAAGAGATCCGTCTCCATGAGCTGCCAGGGTGGGAAGACGTCGAGGAGGGCATTAAGCGGATCTTGGCAGGATTCCGGAAGGAAGCAGCCTCTTCCCCGTACTCTGATGATAACAATCTGGAGCTGGTCTGGACGAAACTCGAGCATGAGCTCCGCCTGGATATTCGCTATACCGGTGTCTGCCAGGCGGAGAGGGTGCGTCAGCTGGAGCAGGGGCTGATCCGGTTCTGGGAAACCCAGCAGACGAGGATTCAAAGCAACTATGAGGAGCAAGAGGTGCTATGGAGCGTCCAGTGGACACTAACCGGCACGGAGCTGGAACGATAAGAGGGTGAGAGATCATGTTTGTAGATAAAGCTAAAATTTATGTCAAAGGCGGCGACGGCGGCGACGGACTCGTGGCGTTTATCCGGGAGAAGTATGTACCCGAAGGCGGTCCGGGCGGTGGCGATGGCGGCGACGGCGGCGATGTGATTTTCCGTGTAGACGAAGGCTTGCGTACGCTGGTTGACTTCCGCTATCAGAAGCATTTCAAGGCGGATCGCGGGGAAAAAGGACGTAATAAAAGCCGTCATGGCGCCAACGCCGACGATATGGTGGTACGTGTGCCTCCTGGCACCGTGGTGCTGGACGACGATTCGCAGGAAATCATCGCAGATCTGACCCGCCATGGTCAGGAAGTGATTATTGCCAAGGGAGGACGCGGCGGACGCGGCAACACCCGTTTTGCGACGGCCAATAATACGGCTCCGGAAATTGCCGAGAATGGCGAGGAAGGACAAGAGCGCTGGGTTGTGCTGGAGCTCAAGGTTATGGCGGATGTAGGGCTTGTCGGATTCCCGAGTGTGGGCAAATCGACACTGCTTTCCGTCGTTTCGGGGGCCAAGCCCAAGATCGGAGCTTATCACTTTACGACGCTGACGCCCAATCTGGGTGTCGTCGAGGTTGGCGACGGCCGCAGCTTTGTGATGGCCGATTTGCCTGGCTTGATCGAGGGCGCGCACGAAGGCGTGGGCCTCGGGCATGAATTCCTGCGGCATGTGGAACGGACAAGGGTTATTGTCCATGTGGTAGATATGGCCGGTACAGAGGGACGCGATCCGTTCGATGACTGGCTGAAAATCAACGAAGAGCTCAAGCTGTACAATGCGAAGCTGGAAGATCGTCCGCAGTTGATTGCGGCTAATAAGATGGATATTCCCGATGCAGAAGTGTATCTGGAATCGTTCAAAGAACAGCTCGCCGCACGCGATCTGGAACATCCCATCTTCCCAATCTCAGCCGTCACCAAGTCGGGAATTCAGGAGCTCCTGTACAAGGCTGCTGACCTGCTGGAGACGATACCTGAGCTGCCGATGGTGGAAGATCTGGTCGAATTGTCCGAGCGCAAGGTATACCGTCTGGATGCCGATGAAGACGAAGATTTCGTTATCCACCGCGATAATGAAGCCTATGTGGTGGAAAGTCCGAGCATCGAGCGCTTGATCAAGCGTACAAACTTCAGCACGCAGGAGTCGGTGTTGCGGTTTGCCCGTATTCTGCGTAAGAAGGGCGTCGACAAAGCTCTGCGTCAACGTGGAGCGAAGGACGGCACGACGGTACGGATTGGCGATTTTGAGTTTGAGTTTGTCGAGCAGGAATAACGGGTGTTTTAACGTATATGCCCAAAGAGCAGACGAGGAGGTCGGTGACCTTCTGATCTGCTCTTTTTTGTGTATGGAAACGGATGACGCGCTCAGCATGGGCTGCCTTCAAGCGAACCTGTGTACTCTACTCCCGGTTCGAAACAGCGTCCTCTTGAGGGGCCAGCCAGGCCCGGCCCTGGCGCCAGCGAACCTCGACCGGCAGCTCGAAGAAGCGGGACAGCAAGTCCTCGGACAGGACGGATGTCGTAGGTCCGGCTTCAAATCGGGTTCCCCGCCGCAGCAGCAGCGTGTGACTGAAGATCGGCAATATTTCCTCGGTATGATGGGTGACGTAGATCATCGTCGGTGCATCCGGCAGCTTGGCGAGCTGATCAATGCTGTTCAGCAGCGTCTCGCGCGAGAACAGATCAAGCCCGTTACAAGGCTCGTCCAGGATGAGCAGCCTTGGAGAGGCCATCAGCGCGCGTGCGATCAGCAGCTTCTGCTTCTCTCCCTGGGAGCAGGTCTGATAGGCCCGGTCCCATAGATGATAACAGCCGAGCTGGCGCATCAGGCTGGCCGCGCGCTCGTAATCTGCCTCATCGGGCTTGTCATATAACCCGATGGTGGCGTATTTACCGCTAATCACGACTTTCTGCGTCCTATCCGACACATGCAGCTTCTCCTGCAGGGAGGAGCTGACCCAGCCGATCGTCTTGCGCAGCTCGCGCAGATCGACATCCCCGTACGTCTCGCCGAGTACGCCGACCCGGCCGCTTGTCGGCCAGATGTAGCCTGTGATAATATTCAGCAGGGTCGTCTTACCCGAGCCGTTCAGCCCGAGCAGCGCCCAATGCTCGCCCTTGTTTACACGCCAGTTAATCTCCGAGAGTAGCGTCTTGTCATCGCGAATATAGCTGACACTTCGAACATCGATAACAGACGCACTTCCTTGCGGTTCTTCAACTTGTTCCCCGTTGCTCATGTTAGATTCTCCTCTGCTGGGGCCCTTAAGCAGGCCGTTTCTTTTATCAGCTATTTTAACGGCTGTCGAGCCGTTTGGCAACCGATTCCAGCTTCTGACGGATGGAGCCGTGCTTGTCGCGGCGATCGTCGAATTTGACGGAGGTGCAGACGCGCTGCGCCCCCGCTTGGAACGGCAGCTCGTGCAGGCCGCGGATTACGCGGAACAGCTCATCCAGCTCGCCTTCCAGTATCGTGCTCATGGCCGTCATCTCGAATAGGATGCTTCCGGAAGCTTGCTGCTCCGTTAAATAGGTGTGAAGCTCAGCGACATAAGCGCTCAGACTCGTCGACTCCGTGCCGACAGGAATGATTGTGATTTCGGCTATGGCCATGTTCAAGGGCTCCTTTTCTCGTGATATCCGTTGGATGGGCAATAAGGCTTACATTTGCTCAGGATCGATCAGTTCTGTCCAGTGTACGGCAGGCTCACCGGAAGCTTCATATCCGGCTGTACCCACCCATACATGAGGACTTGCAGGCTGCTGGAAATAATGCTCAAGCAACTTACGGTAGATAAAAGGGATCTCCCGGTCCAGCACTTCGTCTCGCGGAATCCAGTGGAGGACGCCTTCGTCGGACTGGATGATGTCCCGCTTCCTGGTGACAGCCGTATAAATAAACTGCTGGCGAACCTCTTGCTGGTTCAGTCGGATCAGGATATACCTCAGCCGCAGCTCGCCCAGCTCCTCAGGCAGCAAGCCGGTTTCCTCCTGAATCTCGCGCAGCACCGCGGCTTCGGGATCATTAATTTCGTGGGTCTCCAGATGTCCTCCTACAGCCGCCCACAAGCCGGGCGATAAGGTGCGGGTCATGGACCGCTTCATCATCAGCAGATCACCCTGATTAAATAACATGGCGGTGGCCATCATGCGGGCTCGAATCACTTGGCTTCTCCTCTTTCCTCATACTGGATATTACTTTATCATATTTTTATGTACAAAGCCTATTGCCCGAAGCGGTGGGCATGCGATATAATGTCCTCTAGGTGAGAACAATAGTCTGTGTAGAGAGGACTGTTACAGTGCCTGATAAACCTATCGGGGGAAGACCCCCGCAAGGCGAGCGATTTTTCCTCGTTCGAGAGGATATGCTACCCGAGGCGCTCGTCAAGACGGTTCAAGCCAAAAGCTTGCTCGCTCGGGGCGAAGTGAAAACCGTTCACGAAGCGGTCGAGCAGGTAGAGCTGAGCCGAAGCGCCTTTTACAAATACAAGGACGGGATCTTCCCGTTAAGCAAGCTGGATCGTGACCGGATCGTGACGATCTCGATGGATCTGGAGCACCGCTCGGGCATCTTGTCCCGGGTACTGGCGCTCATCGCCGGTCTGGAAGGCAATGTGCTGACCATCCATCAAACTATCCCGCTGCAGGGTGTCGCGAATGTCGTCATCTCCGTCGAAACGTCGCTGATGGGCGACAGCGTAGCCGTGCTGCTTGATAAGCTGCGTGAGCAGGATGGCGTGACCCGCGCAACCCTTGCCGGGCAAGGCTGAGAAAAGAATACAAATAAATAAATGTTAGCTGCCGGTATATGGGGATTGCTGTGCTATAGGCACAGTCGCTACGGCAGTAACCCCTTGAGGAGGAACATCTATGAAACCCGTCAAAGTCGGATTACTTGGGCTGGGTACCGTCGGAACCGGTGTCGTGCGTATTGTGGAAGGACATCAGCATGATCTCATGAGCCAGTCCGGCTCGCCGATCGAGATCTCCAAGATTCTCGTGAAGGATAAAAGCAAGGCCCGCTCGATCCATGTGTCGGAAGATAAGCTGACAGAGAGTGCCTGGGATATTATCGAGAGCCCGGATGTGGATGTGATCGTGGAGGTTATGGGCGGCATCGAGCAGACCAAGGAGCTGATGCTGGCCGCGCTGGACAGGGGCAAGCATATCGTGACGGCCAACAAGGATCTGATGGCGCTGCACGGTCCTGAGATTTTGCAGAAGGCGGCTGAGAAGGGCTGCGACGTGATGTATGAAGCGAGTGTGGCGGGGGGCATCCCGATCATCCGCACGCTGATCGAGGGCTTCTCCTCCGATCGGATCACCAAGATTATGGGGATTGTCAACGGCACGACCAACTATATTCTGACGAAGATGAGTCAGGAAGGCGCGGCATATGACGATGTGTTGAAGGAAGCGCAGCAGCTTGGTTATGCGGAATCCGATCCGACCTCTGACGTGGAAGGGTTTGATGCGGCGCGCAAGATGACGATTCTCGCAACGCTTGGCTTCCATGCGAACATTGCGCTGTCCGACGTGACGGCCAAGGGCATCTCCAAGGTGAGCAAGGAGGATATCGCCTACGGCAAAAAGCTGGGCTATGAGGTGAAGCTCCTCGGAATCGCGGAGCGTCAGGACGAGCATATTAGCATCAGCGTACAGCCGACGATGGTGAAGCATTCGCATCCGCTGGCCGCGGTCAACGGGGTATTCAACGCTGTGTATGTGTACGGGGAAGCCGTCGGGGAAACGATGTTCTATGGACCTGGCGCAGGCGAGATGCCGACGGCAACCTCGGTCGTCGCGGATCTGGTCGCTGTTGTCCGCAACTCGAATCTCGGCGTCAACGGACGTCGCGGGTTCGTCCCTTATAAGGAGAAGAAGCTCAAGACCGACGAGCAGATCTCTTCGAAAAACTTTATCCTGCTGCATGTCGAGGACAAGGCGGGCGTGCTGGCACAGATTACCCAGGTATTTGCTCAGCATGAGGTAAGCCTGGAGTCGGTGCTCCAGCACCCGAATCAATCCAATCCGCTGGCTGAGATCATCATCATCACGCATGATGCGAACAAGGCGTCTATGAACAACGTATTGAAGCAGTTCGAAAGCATGAGCGCCGTTCACGCGATTAAGAGTGTGTACCGCGTCGAAGGGTAGGAATCAAGGGATGACAGACCATAACAAGCGCAGAGTACGCGTACAGGTGCCGGCCAGCACGGCCAATCTTGGGCCAGGCTTCGATACACTGGGCATGGCGCTGAATCTATATGCATGGATTGAAATGAGTATCGCCGAGGAAACTCGATTCACGCTGTACGGGGACCAGATGAAGGGTGTCCCTACAGATAAGAGCAACCTGCTCTACGAGGTTGCAAGTCTGGTCTTCGAGCGGGCAGGACTCCCGGCTCCTGAGCTGGATATCGCGATCTATAGCGAGATTCCGCTGACCCGAGGACTGGGCAGCAGCGCGTCGGCCATCGTAGGCGCGCTGGCCGCGGCCAATGCCTTGATCGGCGGCAGATTTACGAACGACGAGCTGTTTCAGTTCGCGACGGAGCTGGAGAAGCACCCGGACAATGTCGGCGCCTCCCTCTTCGGCGGCATCGTCGTCGCGTTCTGGGACGGGGAACGCGCGGAGCATATCCGTGTGGAGCCTCATGAGAATCTGGAGGTGCTGGTAGCGATCCCGCATTTCCAGCTCTCGACGGAGAAGGCACGCGGCGTGCTGCCGCGTCATCAGTCTCTGGAGAATGCCGTGTTCAACGTCGGTCATTCTTCCGTGCTGGTCGCCGCCTTCTGTACAGGACAGCTGGATATGATCAGCCGGGCGATGAAGGATGCGCTGCATCAGCCTTACCGGGCGCCGCTCGTGCCGGGACTCGCCGAGATTCTCGAGGGCGCGACGGAGCATGGCGCGCTGGGCGTGGCGCTTAGTGGAGCGGGACCAACGATCCTCGCGCTTGTGGACCGCAGCTCCGACCGCAAGGCCGAACTGGAAGCCTATATGCAAGGCAGGCTGCGGAGCGAAGGCATCGAGTCAACGATGCTTTGGCTGAATCCCGACCAGGCGGGTGTTGTCGTGCACGAGCTGCATGCGGATGAGCCGGAGGGCGGTCTGATGCTTGCGGTGAAAGGAGCTGGCCGATCATGAAGAAGATCTCGCTGCTAGGCCCGGGCACGTACACGGAAGAATCCGCTCATCATTTTCTGGGCAAAGAGGCCTTCGAATATGTCGGCCGCAGCCTGATCGCCGATGTGTTCCGATCGACGGTCACCGGAGCGACGGATTATAGTGTGATCCCGATCGAGAATACGTTCGAGGGATCCGTCACCCTGCATGTGGACTGGCTGGTGCATGAGGTGGACCTGCCGATTCAGGCGGAGTGGGTGTACCCGATCTCGATCAATCTGCTTCGGTTGCCGGAGGGCGAGGGCAGCCTTGTCGCGGACACGGGAGCGGCTTGCTCCCAGCTTCGCAAGGTGTATTCGCATAGCGTGACGATGGCGCAATGCCAGCGGTTTCTGCGCGAGCTGCTGCCGCATGTTGAGCTGGAGCAGGTCGGCAGCAACGGTGAGGCGGCGCGCCTCGTACGCGAGCTGAATGATCCGACGGTCGCAGCCCTTGCTCCGCAGGGTGCTGGCATTTTGTACAAGCTCCAGACGGTCGCGGCAGGTGTGCAGGATCACCAGCACAACTTTACCCGGTTCGTGCTGATCGGCCCCGAGAAGCCGGAGCTCAAGCCGTCGCCGGATATCAAGACGACGATTCTGGTGACGCTGCCGGAGGATTATCCAGGAGCGCTGCATCAGGTGCTGTCGGCCTTCGCCTGGCGCCGGATCAACTTGTCCAAGATCGAATCCTGGCCGACCAAGAAGCGGCTGGGCAACTATTTCTTCTATATCGATATTCAGGCTTCCATGGAATCTGTCCTGCTGCCTGCCGCGCTGCAAGAAATTGAGGCGATAGGCTGTCAGGTGCGTATTCTCGGTTGTTATCCGACGTATTCCTATCATCCAAATCCATCGGGGGTGTAGTTAACGTGGCACAGGTTATTTACTTGAATGGCGAGTATGTGAGCAAAGAAGACGCGAAGATTTCCGTATATGACCACGGTTTTTTGTATGGAGACGGGATTTTTGAAGGCATCCGCATCTATGGAGGCAATATCTTCAAGTGCCGGGAGCATCTCGAGCGGCTGTATGATTCAGCCAAGTCGATCATGCTGAATATCCCGCTGACGCAGCCGGAGATGCAGGACGTGCTGGTCGAGACGATCCGCCGCAACGGCTTGCGCGATGGCTACATACGGCTGGTCGTATCCCGCGGCCCCGGCGATCTGGGACTGGACCCTCGCCGCTCGCCCAAGGCGAACGTCATTATCATCGTGGAACAGCTATCCATCTATCCGGAGGAGGCGTATGTGAACGGACTAAAGACCGTCTCCGTCTCGACGCGCCGCAACGTGCCGGATGCGCTGAATCCGAAGATCAAGTCGCTCAACTATCTGAACAACATTCTCGTCAAAATTCAAGCTAACCTGGCCGGCGTTGGCGAAGCCATCATGCTGAACTCCCAAGGCTATGTCGCCGAAGGCTCGAGCGACAATATCTTCATCGTGAAGCGCGGCGTCGTGTACACGCCACCGTGCTACTGCGGGGCGCTCGAGGGCATCACCCGGGCGGCGATCATCGAGCTGAGTGCCAAGCTGGGCTACACGCTTAAGGAAGAGCCGTTCACGCTGCACGACGTCTACGTCGCCGACGAGGTATTTTTCACCGGCACAGCGGCGGAAGTCATCGCCGTCCGTGAGGTCGACGCCCGCATCATCGGCGAAGGCAAGGCCGGCCCGATCACCACGAACCTGCTGCAGGAATTCCGCAAGCTGGTTCAGGTGGACGGTGTGAAGGTGTACGAGTAGCTGCCGGGGTTCAACACAGGCAGCCCTGTGCGGTGTATGGCCGCCGGATATTGGGTCCGGCGGCTGTTGTTGTATACGTTTGGAGGAGGACATAGCTTCCCAAAGGCATTGCTGGTGCGAACCCCAAGCTCCCATGAAATCCCTGGGACATTCGCACCCCTTGTCCCGTAAGGTTTTGTGGGATTTTCGCGTTGATTTAGAAGGTGCCGAACCCTCCGTTGGAGGGGGTTCGCACTTTTGGGCCTGAGAAGCCTTGCGTGGCAAGGCTTCTCAGGGGGTGCTGTCGCTCCCCGTGCGGGAGCGTGGATTGAAACCGCGGACTTCGGCGTTACTGCGGCTGCTGACTGCGCGTCGCTCCCCGTGCGGGAGCGTGGATTGAAACGGAGCTACGGCGAGAAGGTAGCCGTTGCGGATTCCGTCGCTCCCCGTGCGGGAGCGTGGATTGAAACCGGAATACCACCGCCCTCGTCCGCTTTGTAGCCGGGTCGCTCCCCGTGCGGGAGCGTGGATTGAAACCATATCGTATTCCTCAGTGACCAGAGACGTTGGCGCGTCGCTCCCCGTGCGGGAGCGTGGATTGAAACCGTATGAGCCGCGACTACCTCGCTGATTGCGGACTTGTCGCTCCCCGTGCGGGAGCGTGGATTGAAACAAAGCTGCCGTGTTTTACGGCAGATACAACGACCTTGTCGCTCCCCGTGCGGGAGCGTGGATTGAAACAATCAACTTCCAATCCATAGTGACAGTGGCCTTGGTCGCTCCCCGTGCGGGAGCGTGGATTGAAACCGAATGTATTTAACTTACCATAATTTTACCGTAACGTCGCTCCCCGTGCGGGAGCGTGGATTGAAACCTCCGCTAGCTCCAGCAGGATTACGTCGACCTCCGGTCGCTCCCCGTGCGGGAGCGTGGATTGAAACTTTCATGGCGTCGGTAGCGCCTTTTTTGCCTTCCTTGTCGCTCCCCGTGCGGGAGCGTGGATTGAAACAGACTATCCAGGTTAAGACCATTACGCTTACCGCCCGTCGCTCCCCGTGCGGGAGCGTGGATTGAAACGTACTTCCTAGCTTCTAAGCAATCCACAACGCCCCGTCGCTCCCCGTGCGGGAGCGTGGATTGAAACCCCTGCCGGGGGCGTGGATTGAAACCTGCTCAATGAAAATGGCCTTTCGGATCTCTCCAAGTCGCTCCCCGTG
This sequence comes from Paenibacillus filicis, assembly GCF_038070315.1. Taxonomy (NCBI): domain Bacteria; kingdom Bacillati; phylum Bacillota; class Bacilli; order Caryophanales; family Paenibacillaceae; genus Paenibacillus; species Paenibacillus filicis. The sequence continues at coordinate 129,754 of NZ_JBBPCC010000020.1, forward strand.
CGGGAGCGTGGATTGAAACATCACAACCGTGTTCGCTCTGGCTTTCATTTATCGTCGCTCCCCGTGCGGGAGCGTGGATTGAAACCTATTACAAAAATTTGCGTGTCAACAGCAGGAGCGTCGCTCCCCGTGCGGGAGCGTGGATTGAAACCTGCAAGATCGGGCTGCTGGTCTCGAAGCTTTCAGTCGCTCCCCGTGCGGGAGCGTGGATTGAAACTGCTCAATCGTTTTGTCCGGCGCGGACTTAGCCAGTCGCTCCCCGTGCGGGAGCGTGGATTGAAACACAGCACCGCGTTATACAGCCACGAAGTCGAGTGGTCGCTCCCCGTGCGGGAGCGTGGATTGAAACACGTGGGCTCATCCGGTGCCGACTTCGACCGGCCGTCGCTCCCCGTGCGGGAGCGTGGATTGAAACCACCAGTTTGACCGAAGAAGAGAAAACCGCTGCATGTCGCTCCCCGTGCGGGAGCGTGGATTGAAACCGAATGCTCGACAAAGACCACCAAAAATCAGCAATGTCGCTCCCCGTGCGGGAGCGTGGATTGAAACGTCCTTATGGAGGATCGCGCGGTAGCCGTTGTAAGGTCGCTCCCCGTGCGGGAGCGTGGATTGAAACATTCAGAACCATGCACACGGCACGGAAAAATTTTAGTCGCTCCCCGTGCGGGAGCGTGGATTGAAACAAGGGAGCGAACGGTCAGGTTATCGCTGGAGCGGTGTCGCTCCCCGTGCGGGAGCGTGGATTGAAACAGAACCCAGAAGGGACAAGGGAAACGACTACGACGTCGCTCCCCGTGCGGGAGCGTGGATTGAAACTGGATCTCCGTAAAATCATCGCCCAATTGGGTCTAGTCGCTCCCCGTGCGGGAGCGTGGATTGAAACTCTTAAGTATTCCAATGTACTGTTGGTTGCTTTTGGTCGCTCCCCGTGCGGGAGCGTGGATTGAAACCTCGCTTACCAGCGTCCAAGTGGCGGCGATGTGTCGCTCCCCGTGCGGGAGCGTGGATTGAAACTTGCAAGATCGGACTGTTGGTCTCAAAGCTCTCGTCGCTCCCCGTGCGGGAGCGTGGATTGAAACTAAATCAACGCGAGGTGGCGTGAGAACAGACGACGTCGCTCCCCGTGCGGGAGCGTGGATTGAAACGCTGTGCTGCTAACAAAATCCCGGTGCAAGGAGGTCGCTCCCCGTGCGGGAGCGTGGATTGAAACAACACTTTTATCTCATATCCAACGTGAGTAAACGTCGCTCCCCGTGCGGGAGCGTGGATTGAAACAAGATCCCTAAGGGAACCAGCAGCGAGTTGCACGTCGCTCCCCGTGCGGGAGCGTGGATTGAAACTGGAAATAAAAAAAACATCAACCGAAAAGGCTGGGTCGCTCCCCGTGCGGGAGCGTGGATTGAAACATGGGGCATGGCCGCCACCTGCCCGGCGATTCATGTCGCTCCCCGTGCGGGAGCGTGGATTGAAACTCGGATACGGATATCGACGCCGATACCGAGGCCAGGTCGCTCCCCGTGCGGGAGCGTGGATTGAAACGGGCTATCGTTCGCTCATCCTGTGTGATAGCCCGACGTCGCTCCCCGTGCGGGAGCGTAGATTGAAACATATACGCCTCTAACTCAATAAGCTCTCCTTTAAACAGACAGGTTAACCAAACCGCTGCTTTAAGGGGAGCTTATTTACTTTTTAGTGAAGCCCTCGCCATGTTGTAACCTCTTAATAGAAGCCTCCCAGCACACATATTTGTGGAAATATTCAGAACCGGCTTATCATAAATTTTAGTTAAACGATATAACCAATAATCGAATATTTTTTTAAAAAGATAGCGCTAACATCTTGAAAAAATAGCCATTCGCGCTTATAATCTAGTTAAACGTATAACTTAACTGAATGAGGTAGCCAACATGAAAAAACCAACGATTAAAGATGTAGCCAAAGCCGCAGGCGTCTCGACGGCAACCGTCTCCTACGCGCTGAATGGCCGCACCGATAAGGTGTCGAACGAGACCATCGAGCGTATTAAGCAAATTATTGAAACGATCAACTATATCCCTGATTTTTCGGCGAGAAGCCTGGTCAAGAACCAGTCGAAGCTGATCGGCATTGTCATTCCGCAGACAGAGAGTCATAAGCAATTGATTCTTGAAAACCCTTTCTACAGCGAGATTATAAGCGGCATCGAGGGCAAGCTTCGCGAGCATGGCTATCACCTGCTTCTCTCCGGCGTTAACCAAGGGGAGAGCTATCTCAACCTGTCGGTTCAGCGCAATCTGGACGGGGCGATCATGATGGGCATTTATCCCGAACAGTTTTACGACGGCTTCAAGAAAATCAAAATTCCGATTGTCCTGATCGATAGCTACATTAACGACAGTTACTTTAAGCGGATCGGAATCGACGATGAGTATGGGGGGTATTTGGCTACGAAGCACTTGATCGACAAGGGGCATTCCAATATCGGGTTGATCACGGGGGCGATTCGCAAGGACGGTGTGGTGGAGAAGCGTTTCCTGGGCTACAAGCGCGCGATTCGGGAAGCGAACTTTTTTTACAACCCAGATTATGTGTTTGAGGATTCGATGAGCTACGAGCACGGGATGGCGGCCGGCAAGCTGATCGCCAGCAAGCATCCGGAGATTACCGCGGTGTTCGCAACCGGCGATATGGTGGCGTTCGGCGCGATCCGTAGCTTGATCAACGAGGGCAAGAGGGTACCGGAAGACATATCGGTCATCGGCTTCGACGATATCTCGATGTCCAAGATGTTCATTCCCCCGCTTACGACGATCCGTCAAAGCATTACAGAAAAGGGCGCTGTCGCAGCCGAACTCTTGATCCATATGATTCAAGGCAATGGAGAGCAGGAAGCGAATGAAGTTGTGCTGCCGCTCACGATTGTGGAACGGGCGACGGTCAAGGCCTTGGGATAACCATCACCACGGAAAAGGAGAGCGACATGGTAGGACAAAAGAGGCTGACAAAAATCGCCGTTATTATCGGTTTTTTATTCCCAAGCTTGGCGGGACTGCTGCTATTCCAACTCATTCCGATGCTGTCGTCGGCAGTGATTAGCTTTACGAACTGGGATTTGCTGACGCCGGCCAAGTTCGTAGGATTGGATAATTACCGGGAAGCCTTGCAGGATGAGAAAACGCTTACGTCACTATGGAACATTCTCCAGTATATCGTCGGCTACATTCCTTCTGTGCTGGTGCTTGGTGTGCTGTTCGCCGTGCTGCTGAACCGGAAGCTGCGCGGGGTGAAGCTGTACCGGTTGTTCATGTTCGTCCCCGTTATTACGTCATGGGTCGCCGTATCCATCGTATGGCGATGGCTGCTTAACGGGCAGAACGGTCTTGTGAATTACCTGCTGTCCCTTGTAGGCATCCAAGGCCCAGTCTGGCTGCAGGACTTTTTCTGGGCGATGCCCTCGATTATTGCGGTCAGCGTGTGGAAGGATCTCGGATACGTCACCGTCATTTTACTCGCAGGGCTGCAGGAAATATCTGAGGACTATTATGAAGCCGCCACGATCGACGGGGCAAGCGGACTTCAGAAATTTTGGAGCGTGACGCTGCCCCTGCTGACGCCTAGTCTCTTTTTCGTATTGATCATCTCGTTGATCAACGGATTTCAGCTTTTCGACCAGGTGCTGATTATGACGGGCGGAGGCCCGGCCGGACAGACGAGCACGCTCGTGCAGCAAATTTACGGTAACGCTTTCCAAAGCTACAAAATGGGGTTTGCTTCGGCACAATCCTGGCTCCTGTTCGTCATTATTTTCGCTGTGACCATCGTTCAGCAGCAGCTCCAAAAAAGGTGGGTTACCTATGACCGATAAGTCTACGCCCTTCAAAAATATCGTCTCCCACGCGATTCTGATCGTGGCGGCCATTGTGCTGATGTTTCCCTTCGTCTGGATGCTTTCGGGCTCCTTTAAAGACAGCCTGGAAGTCGTCCGCATGCCGCCTAGCCTCATTCCCGACACCTTCCGCTTCGACAACTATGTTGAGATTACGAAATATTTTCCCATTTACCGGTTCTTAGGTAACAGTATGATTGTAGCCGTGATTACGACCATCGCCCAGGTGATCGTCTGCGCCATGGCGGCATTTGTCTTCGCCAAAATCTCGTTCAAAGGGCGGGAAGCCTTGTTCGTGCTCTACCTGGTCACGATGATGATCCCGATGCAGGTGACGATGACTCCGCTGTTTATCGTCTTTCAGAAGCTGAACTTGATTAACACATATCCGGGCCTTATTCTGCCGGGGATATTCAGCGCCTATGGCACTTTCCTGCTCCGGCAGCACATCATGACGATTCCCGACCCGCTGATCGAGGCGGCCCGCATGGACGGAGCGTCCTACGGAAGAGTATTTTCGAGTATCATTCTGCCGCTTAGCAAGCCGTCTCTGGCGACTTTATCGATCTTCGCCTTCATGGCGTCGTGGAACAATTTCCTGTGGCCGCTGATCGTGACGAGCGACAAGGAGCTGATGACGCTGCCGATCGGGCTTAGCAAGCTGCAAGGCCGCTGGGCGACAGAGTGGAACATTTTGATGGCAGGCAATGTGATCAGCTTTATTCCGATTTTCATCGTGTTCCTGTTTGCCTCCAGATACTTCATCAAGGGCATGACGATGAGCGGCGTGAAAGGCTAGTGCGAGAGGGGGGAGATGCCGTTTCTAGGATGAAAGGCGCTTAAGGAAGCCACAGGATGGAACGCTAAGATCAATCCAGGGGAAAAGAGGGGTTACACCAATGATGAAAAAACGGGCAGGTTGGGTTGCAGCTTTAAGTATGGCGGTTGCTATCGCCGCAACGGGATGTGCTTCGGACAATAAGCCGGACACCGGGGCAGCGGGGGCTCCCAAGCAGGATACGGTGACGCTCAAGTTTATGCAGAATACGGCCAGCGGTTCGCAGGAGCAGACGCTCGCGGACATGATTAAAGCGTTCGAAACGGCGAATCCGGATATCAAGGTGAAGGTGGATATCGTCGATTACAACAATTACTACACGAAGCTCAATACACAGCTCGCATCGGGGGAAGCGCCTGACGTCTTCGAGGTCGGTTATGAGCACTTCGTCTCATATGCAGCCAAAAACACGCTCAAAGACTTGACGCCGATTATAGCGAAGGACGCGTCGTTCAAGCCGGATATTTATAAAGGGCTCGCCTACGATGCCTTCAAGTATAACAACAAGCAGTACGGGGTTGTGGAATCGTTCTCGGACGTCGTGCTTTTCTATAACAAGGATTTGTTTGATAAAAAGCAAGTGGCTTACCCGCAGGCGAACTGGACGTGGAAGCAGGAGCTCGAAGCGGCTCAAAAGCTGACCGATGCCAAGAGCGGCGTATGGGGCACCTACTCGCCGATTCAATTCTATGAATTTTACAAAACGATCGCGCAGAACGGTGGCAGCATCTGGGATGCCAGCGGCAAGCCGACGGTCAACAGCAAGGAAAACATCGAGGCACTGAACTGGATGCTGGACAAAGCAAGAGTGCATAAGGTTTCACCGCCGCTTAATGACGATACCTTCAACCAGCCGGACGCGGATCTGAATGCTTTCAAATCGGGCAAGATCGCCATGCTGCGCGCCGGTATCTGGAACTTCGGCCGCTTCGCCGACGCGCCGTTCAAATGGGATATCGCCCTGGAGCCGGGCAACATGAAGAAAGCTCATCATTTCTTCGCTGACGGTCTCGTCGTTTCGGAGAAAACGAAAAACGCCGAAGCGGCGTGGAAATTCCTCAAATTCATGTCCTCCGACCCTGCGGTCGTGAGCAAGCGCATCGAGAAGGGCTGGAGCGTGCCGCCCGTATCCGATGAAAAGGTGATGGATGCGTTCTTCAAGCAAACGCCTCCCGAATCGAAGAAAGTGGTGATGGAAGCACTGAATACGCTGGTGCTCCCGCCTGTCGGCCCGATTCCCGACAAATGGAACGATCTGACCAAAGCCGTCGGTGACGAGCTGGATAAAGCGAGATTGAAACAAGATTATACGGCGGAAAAAGCGTTGAACGAGGCTCAGGCTAAACTGGAGAAGCTTGCCGCCAAATAGCAGGAGTAACGGTAATCCGAACCGGAATTCGAGTCTTGACAAGAGAAGGGGCGTTGTGGGAGCAAGGCCCCTTTTTCTGTCCGCCAATGCCGGAATGGGGACGCTTGAGCAGCGAAAGTCCGGTCCTAAGCGGTTCGTCGGACAGAAGCTCGAGAACATAGAACAAAGAACAAAGGTTCATTCAGGACAGGAGGGTTCATGGTGAATAAGCAGGATATACACGGGCAGCAAGCGGATTATGAATACGAGACCTTGATCAGGGAAACTAGCGGCAGTGGGGCTGGCTTCAAGGAGCTTGCCTTACAGAGCTACGCGCTCGTGCAGCAGGGGGGAACGGAGCGGGCCTTGCAGCTCTTGAAGGAGGCGCAGCGCCGCGTAACCGGCGGAAAAAGCCGATTAACAGACGCAGCGCTGGTGCTGTGGGCATCAGGCGAGTATATCCAAGCAACCGGGGACGAGGACTTCCTGTCGGCGAGCGAAGCGTTCGTGGAAGAGACCGTCCTGCGTATCGATGCGGATTGGCAGAAGCCTCAGCCTCATTGGCTGCAGAGTGACAGCAGCGGCATCTATCTGACCCATCTGGCCATCTACTATGCCGGTGTGCAGTCGACGTTGCAGTACAGCTCTGGAGACACAGGCGTCAAGCTGCTAAAGGCGATCCGCGAGTTGGTGTTCGCGAGCTTTATTAAGGAGGGCCGGGTCGTCAGCCGCTTAGGGGAATCTTCCATTCATGGGGACATCATTGTGGCGGCGATCCCCTTCGGCATGCTCGGCATTGAAGACCGTATTCTGATTGAGGCGCTGTATAAGCTCGAAGAGACGCTGGTCGGCCAGGGCGTTCGCCTATGGGAAGGCGATACTTATTTTGGCGGCTGCGAGCGGCCGGATTTGACCTGCTTGTTGGCTTGGTACTATGCGAACAAGGGGGACACGGCCCGGGCCAAGGAACTGCTGGCGCGCGTGGAATCACAGCAGGCCGGGCAAGGCGTGCTGTATGAGGCAGACATCGCGACGGCGAAGGAGCCGCTTATGCTCGCTTACTGGCAGGAGCTGCCCAGCGGTGCTGCGAGCGGACCGGCGAGCGAAGGTCAGCCGCCGGTCAGTACGTGGAGCGCCGTACTGCTGGAGCTGGCGCAGGCTGCGCTGGCTTCGGGCGGTGCGCGCAGTGTGGGATCGGACGGTATCACGCTGCTGCATAGGCCGACCGGGTATGATGATCCGTACGTGATTCTGCCGTACGAGCGCTTTCCCCGTCAGCCCGAAGAGGGCGATGCGGTGCTGGTGCGATTATTGGCTCAGCCTTTTCAGGGGAGTCAGGTTGTGACCGTGGAGGCCGTCGTTAACGGCATCGAGGCGCCCGAGCCTGTGCAGGCGGTCATGAAAGTCGCGGCCGACGGCGAGAAGGTGTGGGAAGCGCAGCTCGGCCCTTATCTCGCCGGAGACGAGGTCAGCTATGCCTTCACGCTGCGAAGCGGGAGTAAGTCGGTCGCTTCGCAGCCGTATAGCTTCCGGGTACGGACTTGGACGGCGCTGGAGCGCGTCCATGCGATGTACGAGACGACGGACGGCTTCGTCGTCGAGCTCGCCCCCGGTGCGCCTGGCGCGGGCGGCACCGGGCTGGCCGGAGCGGGCGCGCAGCCGCCCGCGCTGATCTTCCGCGCCGATGCGAGCGGCGCGGTGCAGCTGACGTTCGCCGCAGCCGGCGAACGTCCCTCAGGCGCGCCGCTGCAGCAGGCGGCGCTGCCGCTGGGCCACGCGCGCGCACGGCTGGAGGCCGCTGTGCGCGAGGGCAAGCTCGAGCTTGCGCTGCGCAGCGCAAGCGGGCTGCTGGTGGAGGGCTATGCCACCGGCGGGAAGCCGTTCGTCGAGGTACTGACCGACGGTTCAGGCACCATCCACAAGGTTCGCTTGAATTTGCGGCCGCAGCCGGGGCAGCGCTGGTTCGGCATGGGAGAGCGCTTCTCCCATTATGAGTACTCAGGCCAGGAGGTCGATCAGTACGTCTACAACCAGTACCGGGACCAAGGGCTGAAGACATATATGCCGGTGCCGTTTGCAATCAGCTCGGGCGGATATTCGCTGTTCGCGGATACGGCGCTGTACTCGGTCTTCCGCTTCCAGACACGGCTATCTGATCTGGTGGAGGCGGAGATCGACCTCTCGCCGCAGACGCAGCAGATCAGTGTCTACTTCTTCGCCGGCGAGCCGCTGGAGATGATCGGGCAGTTCGCCCAGACTGCCGGCAAGCCGGTGCTGCCGCCGAAGTGGGCGTTCGGGCCGTGGATGTCGAGCAACAACTGGGATTCCCAAGCCGAGGTTATGCTGCAAGCGGAGCTGACGGAAAAATATGAAATTCCGTCGACGGTCCTGGTCATCGAACAGTGGAGCGACGAGGCGACGTTCTATGTTTTCAATGATGCTCAGTATGAAGCCAAAGACGGAGCCGAGCCGTTCCGCTACGGGGATTTCCAGTTCCCGGCATGGGGGCGGTGGCCGAATCCGAAGCAGATGGTCGACAATCTGCACGCGCAGGGGCTGAAGGTGCTGCTATGGCAAATTCCTATTCACAAATGCATGTACGGTGTCGCCCATGCCCAGCGCGACCGGGACGAGCAGACGCTGCTGGAGCGGGGCTACGGCGTGAAGAACGCCGATGGCACGGCGTTCACACTGCCGTACAACTGGTTCAAGGACTCCCATATCGTTGACTTTACGAACCCGGAGGCGTCCGATTGGTGGTTCGGCAAGCGGAAGTATCTGGTCGAAGAGATCGGTGTGGACGGCTTCAAAACCGATGGAGGCGAGTTCGTCTTCGGCCATGATCTGCAGTTTGACGATGGCTCGACCGGACGAGAGATGCGCAATCTATACCCGAATCTGTATGTGGGCAGCTACTATGACTTCGTGCAGAAACATGCGCCCGAGGGGGGCATTACGTTCAGCCGGGCTGGCTATACGGGGGCGCAGCAGTACCCGCTGCACTGGGCAGGCGATGAGCGCTCCACCTTCGGGGCCTTTCGCTCCTCGATGATCGCGGGGCTGTCCAGCGGCATGTCCGGCATCCCGTTCTGGGGCTGGGATCTTGGAGGCTTCCACGGCGATATCCCGACGGCAGAGCTGTTCGTGCGATCCGCGCAAATGGCGGCGTTCTGCCCCGTCATGCAGTACCACGCGGAGACTAAGGGCGAGTTTAACCAGGACCGGACGCCATGGAACATTGCGGAGCGCACGGGCCGGCCGGAGGTCATCGGCTTGTACAAGAAGTACGCCGATCTGCGGATGAACCTGCTGCCCTATATTTATGATCAGGCGATCCGCACGAGCCGGACCGGTCTGCCGATGATGCGGGCGATGTATCTGGAGTACCCGGCCGACCCGCAGTGCACCGGGATGATCAGCCAGTACATGTTCGGCGATCGGCTGCTGGTGGCCCCGGTTACCGAAGAAGGGCATACGGTCAAGGAGGTTTACGTGCCGGAAGGCTCCTGGTTGTCGCTGTTCGATCATACGGAAGTGCAAGGGCCCCGTTTGCTGAAAGTGGCGGCTGAACTGGCTGATATCCCGGTCTATGTCAGACAGGATAGCGCAATCCCGCTAGATCTGGCCGACGATTATAAGCTGGGCGGTCACGTGGGCAGCCGCACGGACGGGTACACGCACCTCTCCTTCAGGCTGTACGTCGTCTCGCAATTGGAAGCGGTATTTGAGGACGATCTCGGAACGCGGGTGAACCTATCCGCCAAACGGGAGGGGAACCAGCTTCATCTGTCCTGGACGGGGGATTGGCCGGAAGGCTTGCCGCAAGGCATCAGCTTCCTCATCCATCAGCAGGGCGAAGCGGTCTCAATCGTCTCCGAGGGCGGCGAGTGGGCGCAGGCTGCCGATCTCTCGCAGCTTGAACCGGGCAGGTACATCCGCAGAGGAGCCGAGCTGTTGATTGTGACAAGCGATCTCGCAGGAAGCCTGGTGATTACGCAGTGAGGCTTTTCGGGTTTCCACACTGTGGAGGCCAGGAGAATATCTATGGAGCTTGGAGCCGGGGACTTCCTTCACGATTCCGATTCGAAACCGTCGAGTTGAAGGAAGCGTCCAGGCTTGGGTGGAATCCGTCCTCTCAAGCTTGGACGCAGGCGGTGGAGGAGGCGGGAATCTATATCGCTTCCGCTATGGACGGGGCAGGGGGCGGAGTTTACGGCTTGATTGGCCACTGCTCGGGAGGTCTGTTGGCGTTCGAGGCCAGCCACTGGCTGAAGGCTTGCGGCATGCAGGAGCCGGCGCATCTGTTCGTATCCGGGTGCAGCCCACCCCATCTGCTGCAAGCGCAAGCGAGGCCGGACTTGGGAACGGGACCATCTGATCCGGCTCTGTTTCCGGATGCTTGCCGGATGGCCGAGGCGTACCGCATGCCTTCCGGCCGGGGCCCGCTGCTTTCTCGGCTGAGTGTATTCGCCGGACGTCGAGACCCAGGCGTGCATGTCGACAGCTTGGCCGAATGGGGCCGCTATACGGCCCGCATTTGCGATGTGCATATTGGCGAGGGCGAGCATGCAGGTTGGGGGCATGATGCAGACCATTGGCTGCAATTCGTGCAAATGATTATGGAGCGGGAATATCCGTCTTCTTGAAGCCAGGCCGTCTCCGATCAGATATTGTACCAAGCCGTTTAGTCCGTGAGGGAGGTGAGGCAGGGAATCTAACCAGGAGCAGTTAGCTTTGATTTTGAACTGTCAATCCTATTCTACTTTCGGAAGGAGCAAGGGTTATGCATGGAAGGAAAGTACCTACGCCCATCAAGCTCATCGTTTCTTGGCTGTTGATTTTCTTTTTGATGGTGCCGAGCATCTATGCGATTGACGGTGTGTACCACGCGCCGTACGGGATCGACGATCTCTATGAGATTCAGGCAACGGAGCGGAGTCCGAGAGACCCTGTGGCTGGCGAGGCGGTGTCGATCAAGATTACCACTTGGCCGATCGAGCCCGGGCAAACGGCTTGGGTAACGTGGACGAAAAACGGCGTAGCTCAGCCAGCCGTCGGAGCTGCCTACAAGTACAACAGCGGCAACAACACGTACTGGGAGGCGAACCTGGGCAGCTTCACCAAAGGAGACGTGATCTCCTACACCGTACGCGGCAATAAGGACGGCGCCAATGAAAAAACGTCCGGCCCGTTCACCTTTACGGTAACCGACTGGGAATACGTCAGCAGCATCGGCTCGGTCACGAATAATACGAACCGCATCTTGCTGAATGCGGTGCCGAACACGGGGACGCTGTCCCCTAAGATCAACATTTCGTTCACGGCGGACGATGTGTTCCGCATCCAGCTCTCTCCTACGGGATCGGGGACTCAGAGCACGGGACTGAGTAATTTTACTGTCACGGACAGCGCGTCCACGGCTTGGATCTCTACCTCCAAATTAAAGCTGAAGGTGGATAAAAACCCATTTAAGCTCAGCGTGTACAAGCCGGACGGCACGACGCTGATCGCGCGCCAGTATGACAGCACGGCCAACCGCAATCTCGCGTGGCTGACCAATGGCAGCACCGTCATCAACAAAATCGAAGACCACTTCTACTCGCCTGCATCCGAGGAGTTTTTCGGCTTCGGTGAGCGCTACAACAACTTCCGCAAGCGCGGGATCGACGTGGACACCTATGTGTACAACCAGTACAAAAATCAAAACGACCGCACCTATATGGCGATCCCCTTCATGCTGAACAGCAGCGGGTACGGTATCTTCGTAAACTCCACGTATTACTCCAAATTCCGCTTGGCAACCGAGCGCTCCGACATGTACAGCTTTACGGCGGATACCGGAGGCAGTGCTAATTCGACGCTGGATTACTACTTTATTTACGGCAATGACTTGAAGGGCGTCGTCAGCAATTATGCGAACATCACAGGCAAGCCGGCTGCGCTGCCGAAATGGGCGTTCGGCCTCTGGATGTCGGCCAATGAGTGGGACCGGCAATCCAAGGTATCGACCGCGATCAACAACGCCAATACGAACAACATCCCGGCCACGGCTGTCGTACTGGAGCAGTGGAGCGACGAGAATACGTTATATATGTTCAACGATGCGCAGTATACGGCCAAGCCGGGCAGCAGCACGCATTCCTATACGGACTATATTTTCCCGGCGGCCGGACGTTGGCCGAATCCGAAGCAAATGGCCGACAATGTGCATAGCAACGGGATGAAGCTGGTGCTGTGGCAGGTGCCGATCCAGAAATGGACCGCAGCCGCTCACCCGCAAAAAGATAACGATGAAAACTATATGATCGCCCAAAATTATGCCGTAGGCAACGGCAGCGGCGGTCCATACCGCATCCCGCGCGGCCAATGGTTCGAGAACAGCCTGCTGCTGGACTTCACAAACCCCAGCGCCAAAAACTGGTGGATGTCCAAGCGCGCCTATCTGTTTGACGGCGTCGGCATCGACGGGTTCAAGACAGACGGAGGGGAAATGGTCTGGGGCCGCTGGAATACGTTCGCCAACGGCAAAAAAGGCGATGAAATGCGCAACCAGTACCCGAACGATTACGTGAAGGCCTACAACGAATATGCGCGCTCGAAGAAAAGCGATGCCGTTAGCTTCAGCCGTTCGGGCACGCAGGGGGCGCAGGCGAATCAGATCTTCTGGTCCGGTGACCAGGAATCGACGTTCGGTGCCTTCCAGCAAGCCGTCCAGGCGGGACTGACCGCAGGCTTGTCCGGCGTACCATATTGGAGCTGGGACTTGGCTGGATTCACCGGCGCTTATCCGTCGGCCGAGCTGTATAAGCGTGCGACAGCGATGTCGGCGTTTGCCCCGATCATGCAGTTCCACTCCGAAGCCAACGGCAGCTCCGGCATCAATGAGGAGCGGTCCCCGTGGAACGCTCAGGCCCGCACCGGCGACAACACGATCATCAATCATTTTGCCAAGTATACGAATACCCGGATGAACCTGCTTCCTTATATCTACAGCGAGGCTAAAGCAGCGAGCGACACCGGCGTACCGATGATGCGTGCGATGGCGCTGGAGTATCCGAGCGATACCCAGACGTACGGATTGACTCAGCAGTACATGTTCGGCAGCAGCCTGCTGGTCGCGCCCGTCCTGAATCAAGGCGAGACGAACAAGAGCGTTTATCTGCCGCAAGGGGATTGGATCGACTTCTGGTACGGCGCGCAGCGTCCGGGCGGACGAACGATCAGCTACTATGCAGGTGTGGATGACCTCCCGGTCTTTGTGAAGTCCGGCAGTATCTTGCCTATGAATTTGAATGCGCAATATCAAGTGGGCGGCACGATCGGCAACAGCTTGACGGCCTACAACAACCTGACGTTCCGCATCTATCCGCTGGGCACGACGACGTACAGCTGGAATGATGATATCGGCGGCTCGGTAAAGACGATTACATCGACCGAGCAGTACGGACTGAGTAAGGAAACGGTGACGCTTCCGGCGATCAACTCGACGAAAACGCTGCAGGTGTTCACGACCAAGCCGTCGTCGGTGACGCTGGGCGGCACGGCGCTCACCGCACATAGTACGCTAACCGCGTTGACCAGCGCTGCCTCGGGCTGGTACTACGATACGGTACAGAAGCTTACCTATGTAAAGCTCGGCGCCAGCTCATCGGCCCAAGCCGTCGTGCTCGACGGCGTCAATAAAGTCGAATACGAAGCCGAATTCGGTACGCTCACCGGCGTCACTACCAATACGAATCATACCGGCTATATGGGCACTGGCTTTGTCGACGGCTTCGAAACGGCAGGAGATGTGGTGACCTTCGACGTATCCGTCAAAGCACCCGGCACGTATGCGGTCAAAGTCCGGTACGCCTCGGCTTCCGGCAATGCGACGCGCGCCATCTATGTCAATAACGCCAAAGTGACCGATCTGGCGCTGCCGGCAACGGCTAACTGGGACACCTGGGGGACGGCGACTGTCAACGTAGCCTTAAACGCCGGCTCCAACACGATCAAGGTCAGCTATGACAACACCAATACGTTAGGCATTAATCTCGATAACATCGCGATTGTGGAGCATTGACGGCAGGGGCGACCCTGGTCGGGAGGGCTGATGGCCCTCCCCTATTTCATGGATGAAAGGCGGCAATGATATGGGCCTATGGAAAAAAAGAATCACGCGGATTCTCTCCGTACTCGCAGCATTCGCGCTGATCGGCTCTACCCTACCTTCTCTATCGGCACCTCCGGCCCAAGCCTATGTAAGCGCTCTGGGCAACCTGATCTCCTCGGCGGTGACTGGCGATACGCTCACGCTGACGATCGATAACGGCGCAGAGCCAAATGACGATATTTTGGTGCTGCAGGCGGTCCAGAACGGTATCCTGAAGGTGGACTACCGACCGAACGGCGTAGCTCCGAGCGCAGATACCCCCATGATCGATCCGAACAAAACCTGGCCCGTCGTAGGCGCTGCCATCAACACGACCTCCAATCCGATGACGATCACAACGCCAGCAATGAAGGTTGAAATTACGAAAAATCCGGTGCGTCTGACCGTGAAAAAACCGGACGGCACCACTCTATTATGGGAACCGCCGAGCGGAGGCGTTTTCTCGGACGGTGTTCGTTTCTTGCATGGATCCGGCGACAATATGTACGGCATCCGCAGCTTCAATGCTTTTGACAGTGGCGGGGATCTGCTGCGCAACAACTCCACCCAAGCTGCCCGTGCAGGCGATCAGGGCAACTCCGGCGGCCCGCTGATCTGGAGCACAGCCGGGTACGGGGTGCTCGTCGACAGCGACGGGGGTTATCCGTTCACGGACGAGGCCACCGGCAAGCTGGAGTTTTATTATGGGGGCACGCCTTCCGAAGGACGGCGCTACACGAAACAGAATGTGAACTACTACATCATGCTCGGCACGCCGAAGGAACTGATGTCCAGCGTCGGGGAGATTACGGGCAAACCGCCGATGCTGCCCAAATGGTCCCTTGGCTTTATGAATTTTGAGTGGGATCTGAACGAAGCGGAATTGAAGAGCCATGTGGATACGTACCGGGCCAAAAACATGCCGATCGACGGCTACGCGATCGATTTCGATTGGAAGAAGTACGGTGAGAACAATTACGGCGAATTCGCTTGGAATACAGCCAATTTCCCTTCCGCCGCCACGACGTCGCTGAAGTCGCAGATGGACGCCAAGGGAATTAAAATGATCGGCATCACCAAGCCCCGCATCGCGACGAAGGATTTTTCCAACAATCCTACGGTGCAAGGGACGGACGCGGCGAACGGCGGTTATTTTTATCCGGGGCATAACGAATATAAAGACTACTTCATCCCGGTCTTCGTGCGCAGCATCGACCCCTATAACCCTGCTGCACGCTCTTGGTTCTGGAACCACTCCAAGGATGCGTTCGATAAAGGCATCGTCGGCTGGTGGAACGACGAGACGGATACCGTATCATCAGGAGGGGCGTCTTACTTATTCGGCAACTTTACCACTGGCCACATGTCCCAGGCGCTGTACGAGGGACAGCGAGCGTATACGTCGAACGCCCAGCGCGTCTGGCAGACGGCGCGCACGTTCTATCCAGGGGCACAGCGCTATGCGACGACGCTCTGGTCTGGAGACATCGGGATTCAGTATTATAAGGGGGAGCGCATCAATTGGGCTGCAGGCATGCAGGAGCAGCGGGCGGTGATGCTTTCTTCGATCAATAACGGCCAGGTCAAATGGGGCATGGACACAGGCGGCTTCAACCAGCAGGACGGCACGACGAACAATCCCAATCCGGATCTGTACGCCAGATGGATGCAGTTCAGTGCGCTGACTCCGGTGTTCCGCGTGCATGGCAACAACCACCAGCAGCGCCAGCCTTGGTATTACGGCTCGACGGCGGAGGAGGCGTCCAAGGCAGCGCTCCAGCTGCGATACTCCCTGATTCCTTACCTGTATGCTTATGAAAGAAGCGCCTACGAGAACGGCAACGGACTGGTCCGGCCGCTGATGCAGGAGTATCCCGCCGACACGAACGTCAAAAACTATCTCGATGCCTGGATGTTCGGCGATTGGCTGCTGGCGGCGCCTGTTGTCGAGAAGCAGCAGACTGCCAAGGAGATCTACTTGCCGGCCGGCACTTGGATCGACTACAACCGAGGCACGGTGCTCACCGGCGGCCAGAAGATCAGCTACACCGTCAATCCCGACACGCTGACGGATATGCCGCTCTTCCTTAAGAAGGGCGCAATTATCCCGTCGCAGAAGGTGCAGGACTACGTGGGCCAAGCTCCCGTCCAAACCGTGGATGTGGATGTATTCCCCCATACGGCACAGTCGAGCTTTACCTATTATGATGATGACGGCAGCAGCTACAACTATGAAAGCGGAGCCTACTTCAAGCAATTGATGACGGCTCAGGACAGCGGCTCCGGTACGCTGAGCTTTACGCTGGGTGCCAAGACCGGCACATACAGCCCTGCGCTGCAATCCTATATCGTGAAGCTTCACGGAGCCGCAGGAGCAACCGTGACGAGCAATGGGGCGGCGCTAGCCTCTTACACCAGCCTGCAAGCGCTGAAAGCCGCTGCGGGCGAAGGCTGGGCCAAGGGCAAGGACATCTACGGCGATGTCACGTATGTCAAGCTGTCCGCAGGGGCAGCGGCGGCCAAGGCGGTTGCCGTCACCGGCAACAGCCCGGTCAGCGTGGCGGATGTGCAGTACGAAGCCGAAGAAGCGTCGCTATCCGGCAATACGACGGCAACCAAGGCGACGGTGAATACGAATCATGCAGGCTACACGGGCAGTGGCTTCGCGGATGGATTGAGCAATCCAGGAGCGGGCGTTACCTTTTATCCGAAGGTGAAGTCAGGCGGAGACTATAATATTTCCCTGCGCTACGCCAACGCGACGGGAACGGCCAAGAGTGTCAGTATTTTCGTCAACGGCAAGCGCGTCAAATCCACGTCGCTGGCGAATCTGCCGAACTGGGACACGTGGGGGACGCAGGCGGAGACGCTGCCTCTCACGGCGGGAACGAACAGCGTCACTTACAAGTTCTACTCGGATGCAGGGGATACGGGCTCGGTCAACCTGGACAACATCACGGTGCCCTTCGCTCCGGCCATCGGCAAATACGAGGCGGAGAGCGCCGAGCTGAGCGGCGGCAGCACCGTCAATCAGAATCATTGGTTCTACAGCGGCACGGCGTTCGTAGATGGCTTAACCACACCGGGAGCCCAAGTCAAATTTACGGTGAACGCTCCGGTCGCAGGCAGCTACCAGATCGCGCTTCGTTATGCGAACGGTTCGGGTGCTGTTAAGACGCTTAGCACGTATGTGAACGGGACGAAGCTGGGGCAAACGAGCTTCACCAGCCCTGGGGGCAACTGGAACGTGTGGCAGGACAACACCCAGACCGTGACGCTTGGCGCTGGTACGAACACGATTGCGTTCAAGTACGATGCCGGAGACAGCGGCAGTGTCAATCTCGATCGACTGCTGCTTTCCACCGCAGCGCCAGGCTTGCCCGTCTCCGAGCAGAATCTGCTCGACAACGGGGGCTTCGAGCGCGATCCGTCGCAGAGCAGCAACTGGACCGAATGGCATCCGGCTTCGCAGGCGATAGCTTACGGAATCGACAGCGGCTCGACGATGAATCCGCCCGAATCGCCGTGGGCAGGAGATAAGCGCGCTTATTTCTATGCCGCAGGTCCGTATCAGCAAAGCATCCATCAAACGGTCAGCGTTCCTGTCAACAATGCGAAGTACAAGTTCGAGGCTTGGGTATTGCTGAAAAACACGACGCCAACAACGGCTAGAGCCGAGATCCAAAATTACGGCGGTTCGCCGGTCTTTACGAATATCAGCAAAGACGGCATCTGGAAATATATCAGCGTCAGCGACATTCAGGTGACGAACGGCCAAATCGACATTGGCTTCTATGTGGATTCGCCGGGAGGCACCACGCTCCACATCGACGATGTGCGGGTCACCAAGCAATAATCCGGTATACACCGGCCCTCCGTCGCCTTGCGGCAGGAGGGCTTTTGCCTTTGGAGGTTGTGAAGGCGACGCAGGCAGTGATAACCTGATCCGTTTCACCTCGTCTCATTTCCCACTAAATTCCTTTCCTCCTGGCAGGGAAGCTGCTTCCGCATGTCGAATTGGGGAGGTACTATGAGAAGTTAGTACTACCGTCTGCAGCGGCTTTCGCTACAATGGAACCAATAAGACATCGCGAGAGCCAAGGAGGATTCGGCATGCAGAGACGCGAGGTTAAGATTGTAGGGACGGGCAAATATTTGCCTGCCGTTCGGGTAACGGCGCAGGAGATGGACCGGCGGCTTGGAGTGCCCGATGGCTGGGTGCTGAAGAAGTCGGATGTGGCCGTTCGTTATTTTGCCGGTACGGAGAAGGCCTCGGAGATGGGAGCGAGAGCAGCCGAGGCGGCGCTGTGCTCCGCGGGCCTGACGTTTACCGACATCGATTGTCTGGTGTGCGCGAGCGGGACGATGGAACAGCCGATTCCGTGCACGGCTGCGTTGATACAGAAGGCGATGGGCCAAGGGCGCTCCGGGGTTCCGGCGCTGGATATTAATACGACCTGTCTGAGCTTTGTAGCGGCTCTGGACATGGTTTCTTATATGGTAGCGGCGGGACGGTACCGCCGTGTACTGATCGTATCGTCAGAGATCGCATCCAAGGGTCTGAACTGGCATCAGAAGGAAAGCACGGCTTTATTCGGGGACGGGGCAGCCGCCGTCGTGATGGAGCGCGTCTCTGCCGGAGAGTCCTCTTGCATTCTGCAAGCTGCCATGGAGACGTATGGAGATGGAGCGGCCTTCTCGGAAATTCGCGGGGGCGGCAGCGCGCTTCCGGCCAGCCTCTATGAGCCAAGCGAAGAGGAACATTACGCGTTCGATATGAACGGGGCCGGCATCTTCCGGATGGCGTCCCAGCTATTGCCCTCCTTTCTCGACCGTCTGCTGGCTGCTGCGAACATGAGCATCGGGGATTTCAAGCTTGTCATTCCGCATCAGGGGAGCGCGATGGCGATGCGTCTGCTGAGCAGGAAGCTGAAGATCTCCGACGAGCAGCTGATGTACATCACCCCGGATCACGGGAATACGATAGCGGCTTCGATCCCGATGGGGCTGCATGAGGCTGTGAAGCAGGGCCGCATCGAGCGCGGTGATTCGGTGCTGCTGCTCGGCACATCCGCAGGCTTGTCTCTGGGAGGGTTGGCTTTTGTATACTGAGCGGGGGAAGGTGCTGCTCACAGGCGGAAGGGCCCCGGCGGCGTTGGAGCTGGCCCGGCAGTTGGCGGCGGACGGCTGGCATGTAGCGGTGGCCGAGAGCACGGAGCGGCACTTGTGCCGAGCGTCCAAGGCGGTCAAGGAGTTTTTTCGCGTTCCTCCGCCTGTCCAAGGCGTAACGGCCTATATCGAGGCGCTGTTGCAAATTGTGCAGCAAGAGAAGATCGACTGGCTGATCCCGACCTGCGAGGAAATTTTCTATATCTCGGCCGGTCTGGAGCGGCTGAGCCCGTACTGCCGTGTCATGACGGTGCCGCTTGGCCAGCTCGGCCGGCTGCATAGCAAGTGGGCCTTCATCCGGCGCGTGGAGGAGATGGGGCTGGCGGTTCCGGCTACGGTGAGACTGGTTCCCGGAGACGAGGCGAGCTATGCCGCTTGTCTGGAAGCGCTTGAGCAGGACGACTACGCGGACGGCGTCGTACTGAAGCCGGAGTTTTCACGGTTCGCCGCTAAGGTCCGACGCTTTGAGCGTTTGGCGGAGGCGCGGAGGTTCATTCGGAAACTCCATGATCAGGCTGTGGCGGAGAGCAAGCGGAGCTTGCGCCATACTTCCTTTTCTACGGAGCATAGGGAAACTGATGATAAAGCAGGGTCAGATTCGAACATACCGGGTGACGGGAGCAGGGACGGAGCGATGGAGTCTCATCCTCCCGTGTGGGTCGTTCAGCGCTTGATCCGCGGACGCGCCTTGTGTACATACGGGGTCGCGCATGACGGACAGCTGCGCGCACATGGGGCTTATGAATCCAGCTATACCGCCGGGCAAGGGGCGACGATTTATTTCGAGTCGATTGCGCACACAGCACTGTTGGAATGGGTGAAGCGATTCGTGTCTGAAGAAGGGTTCAGCGGCCAGATCGCTTTTGATTTCATCGAAGACGGGCAGGGTGTGCTGTACCCGCTCGAATGCAATCCCCGTGCGACTAGCGGGGTCCATTTGTTCCGCCCGGGCGATGGCCTGGCACAGGCCTTGCTGCCGGATAGCCGAAGCACGTCCTATGTTTCGTTGATCCAGCCACGGCCCATGGCCCGGGCGATGCTGGCGCTGCCGATGCTGGCCTATGGCCTGCGCGCGGACTTGTCCTGGACGGGGCTCAGCATGTGGCTGCGGCGGTTCCGTCAGGCCGGAGATGTCGTATACCGCAGAAGTGACCCCGCGCCTTTCTTCGAACAGGCGAGAATGCTGTGGGGGATGGGGAGAGCGGCGTGCGCCCAAGGTCTGACGCTCATGGAGGTCTCCACCGCCGATATCGAATGGAACGGAGGCCCGATGCGATGAGAGCGCTCGTGACCGGCGCTACCGGATTCCTCGGCGGACATCTGGCGAGACGGCTGCGCGATCTCGGCTGGGAGGTTACGGCGACAGGACGCAGCGAGAAGCTTGGCGGGCAGCTGCAGCAGGAGGGGATCCGTTTCGTGAGGGCGGATCTTACGGATCAGGAGCGGCTGCGGCTGTTGTGCACCGGTCAGGATGCGGTGTTTCACTGCGGAGCGATGTCGGCGGCATGGGGCCGGTACAAGGAGTTCTATGCGAGCAACGTACTCGGGACGAGCCATGTTGTGGAAGGCTGCTTGGAGCATGGCGTCCGCAGGCTGGTGCATGTGTCGACGCCGAGTGTTTATTTTGGCACGGTGCACCGTTTGAACGTTGCGGAGCATGATCCGCTTCCTGTACGTCAGGGGAGTGCATATGCCCGTACCAAGCGACTGGCGGAGCAAGTCGTAGAGCAAGGGGTGCGCAGAGGGCTGCCTGCTATTACGCTGCGTCCTCGGGCCCTATTCGGTCCGGGAGACCGGACGATTCTGCCCAAGCTGATCCAGGCGAACGCGAAGCGTGGCGTGCCCATGATCGACGGGGGCCAGGGTCTTGTGGATCTGACTTATGTCGGCAATGCGGTCGATGCGCTGGTGCAGGCTTACGAGTCGCCCGATCAGGCACTGGGCGGTATCTATAATATTACGAACGGCGAACCGATGCCGCTGGCGGCTGCAGCGAGGCTCCTGTTCGCCAGACTCGGCGTCCCGCTGCGGACCGTGAAGCTGCCGTTTCGGGCGGCTTACGGGCTGGCCGCTGTGCTGGAGCTGGCCGCCGCCGTCAGGCCGGGAGCTGGTGAGCCGATGCTGACGCGCGCTACGGTAGGTATGCTGGGGCGCAGCCAGACGCTCGATATCCGTCAGGCCAGACAGGTGCTCGGCTATGAGCCGAGGGTGAGCGTGGCGGAAGGTTTGAATGAATTTGCACGGTGGTGGGAGGAACAGAATCATGAAGCTTGAATTGCTTGACCGGCTGATGCCTGCGCTTGAGAAGCGGCCGCCCCGGGTGAAGCTGCGCTTGTTTACCTCTGGAAGCTGCCGGCATCCGGAGTGGGTGACACTGAGAGGCGGCGGACTCCGGCCTGTCACGATTCCGGCCATGTGGGCTTGTATTGAGCATCCGAGCTATGGATGGATTTTGTTCGATACGGGATATGCGGCCCGTTTCCTTGAGGCGACCAGCCGCCTGCCTGAGAAGCTGTACCGGATGATGACGCCAGTTCAATTCCTGTCTGAGGAGAGTGCAGCCGAGCAGCTGCGCCGTACTGGCATCGATCCTGCACAGGTCGGGAAGATTGTAATCTCGCACTTCCATGCGGATCATGTGGCAGGATTGCGGGATTTTCCGAACGCCCGTTTTATCTACAACCCGGTTGCATATGAAGCGGTCAGAGAGCTAACTGGACTCAGCGCGCTGCGCCGTGCGTTCCTGCCGGAGCTGCTCCCTGAAGATTTTGAATCCCGCTCGGACACGCTCGCATCCGCACCGGTCATCACCCTGCCTCCCGAGCTGGGGTTTCCATTCCCATCGGCCCGGGATGTGCTAGGTGACGGGAGCCTGCTGGCGGTAGACCTGCCGGGTCATGCGGACGGGCAGATCGGTTTGCTGCTGGCTACGGAGCTTCATACGTATTTTCTGTGTGCGGACGCGGCATGGTCGAGCCGGGCCTACCGCGAGGCAAGGCCTCCGCATCCGCTGGCCGGGGTGATCATGCCCAGCCGGTCTGACTATAGGGAAAGCTTCGGCCGAATTATCCAATTCCACCGGCAGTTTCCCGAGGTGCGGATCATTCCATCGCATTGCGCGGAAGCGAGCAGCCGATGGACCCCCGGAAGGGGGACTTTGCTATGAGATTGGACCGCTTGCGTATCGCAGCCCATTACGTTCATGCTCGCTACGGACGCCGATGGACGGGCCGTGCCGCCCTGGAGCGGTGGCAGCATGCCTGTATCATCCAGCACATCGAGCGGATCAGGCTGTCCTCCCCGTTCTATAGGGAGCTCTGGGGAGACCGTTCTGCTGCTGAGTGGGCGCAGTATCCAGTGATCGACAAATCGGTCATGATGGCTGAGTTCGACCGGCTAAATACAGCAGGGATTAGTCGGAAGGCAGCATTCCGGCTTGCCCTGGAAGCGGAGCGCACGCGTGACTTTACGCCTGCGATCGGCGATATTACCGTCGGCATGTCCTCGGGCACCTCGGGCAGCCGGGGGTTATTTCTCGTCAGCCGCCGCGAACGGCTCGCCTGGGCGGGAACGGTGCTGGCCCGGGTGCTTCCGGGATCTTTGCTTGGCCGCCATGCGATAGCCTTTTTCCTGCGGGCTGACAGTAATCTGTATGGAACCGTCCAGGGAGGCAGGCTGGACTTTCGCTTCTACGATCTGCTGGATCCGATGGACCGCCACATCGCAAGGTTAAATGAGCAGCGCCCGACTGTACTGGTCGGCCCTCCGTCGATGCTGCGTCTGCTGGCGGATGCCATGCGTGCGGGCCGGCTCCATATCCGGCCCCGGCGAGTCGTCGGGGTGGCGGAGGTGCTGGAGGAGATCGATAGACCTGTTATCGAGGAGGCGTTCGGTCAGAGGCTCCACCAGGTGTACCAATGTACCGAGGGCTTTCTTGGAGCGACTTGCGAGCATGGAACGCTTCATCTGAACGAAGATATCGTCGCTATACAGAAGGAATATATCGACGCAGGCTCCGGCAGGTTCGTGCCGGTTGTGACCGATTTCTCCAGAACGACGCAGCCGATCATCCGTTACCGGCTCAATGATGTGCTCACCGAGCAGAAGGATTCGTGTCCCTGCGGCTCGGTGCTCCAGGCGATCCGGCGGATTGAGGGGCGCTGTGACGATATTTTTCATTTAACCGCACTGACAGGGGACAGCAGGGTGGCCGTATTCCCTGACTACATCAGCCGTGCGATTATGTCCGCTTCCGAACAGGTAGAGGCCTATCATGCCGTTCTGCTGGACGGAGAGGTGCTGGAGCTCTCGCTGCAGGTGAAGGAGGAAGCCTGGCTGGCCGAGGTGAAGGAGAGGGTGGCGGGAGCACTGGCACAGCTCTGCAGCAGGGTGGGCTGCCGCCTGCCCGAGCTCCGATTCCGCCCCTATGACTTCGTGCCTGGGGAGCGGAAGCTGCGGCGTATCGAGAGGAGGAGTGGCTCATGAGCAGGGCCGGACAGCTAGGACTGAATGAAGGGACAGCTGAGCCGATGGAGTGGCCGAACGATGAGCAGGGACGCTATGCGGAACAGTTCCTGCGTCCTCTGTTGGAACAGTCCGTCTCAGCCTATATCTGCAATGTGGAAACGTCGCTTCACATCTTGAGCGTATCCGGGCATGCCGTTCCGGTGACGGTCAACGACACGCAGTACGACAGCTCCTATGTGTGCTCTCCATATACGCACTATGTCACTTATGCCAAGGAAGAGTTGAGACTGGTGGGGCTCCATCGTCTGCAGGCTCCGTTATCGGCATTGTTGAATCTGATTGGGCTTCTATTCAAGGCAACCCGATTCAACCGTGTTGTACAGATCAACAATTGGCTGCTGTCGACGAATTTATACCCGGACATGCCGGCAGAGGAGTGGCTCCCGGCTATTGGCCTTCTGCGCGACCGGTTCCCCGATCACACGCTCATCTTCCGTTCGCTGAATCGTACGACCCATGCGCTGCTCATCGACGAGCTGGTCAAGCAGGGCTTCCGCCTGGTTCCGAGCCGGCAGATTTATATGCTGAGGCCTTCGGATGAAGCCTCCCTAACGGCTAAGGCCCGCTGGCTGGTGAAGCGGGATTACGGACTGCTCGGCAAGCGAGGATACGAGCGCGTCGGTCCAGACGACCTCACGGAGGCTGATATTCCCCGGCTGGCAGAGCTGTACCGGGCCTTGTATCTGGATAAATATTCAGCATGCAATCCGCAGCTCACGGATCGCTTTTTTGCGCTGGCGCTGAGCAAGAGGCTGCTGGAGTTCCACGCGCTGCGAAATGTGAAAACGGGCCGGATCGACGCGGTGCTTGGTTACTTCAGCCGGAATGGAGTGATGACTACGCCGGTATTCGGCTATGATACCTCTCTGCCCCAGGAGGTCGGCCTGTACCGGATGTTGTCGGCGGTGCTGCTGGATATTGCCCGGAACAATGGTTGTCTGCTGCATGAGAGCTCCGGTGCTGCACAATTCAAGCGTAACCGCGGGGCCGTTGCGGAGATTGAATATTCCGCCGTCTATGACAGGCATTTGCCTGTCGTACGCAGAGCCGGATGGTCGGTGCTGCGCGTTGTATTGAATAAGCTGGGGGTTCCGCTGATGCGCCGGTTTAAGCTATAAAAAGGGATGCCAAACACGATTTCGGGCCAAGGTGTCGACGATTTGCAGATTTTTTTCACGGTTTCATGGTCAAATGCCCAGGTTATTGCATAAACTGTAATGTCATTTTGTTCCGGCAGCACAGAGCGCGAAACTGAAGGAGGTTTACTCATTTGAAAATCCATATCGTGAAGAAAGGCGATTCTCTTTACAGTCTCTCCCAGAAATATGGGGTGGAGCTTGATAAGATTATTGCTCTAAACCCGCAAATTTCGAACCCGGATGTCCTGGAAATCGGCTTGAAGGTGAAGATTCCCAATGAACCCAAACCGGTATCCCCCCCCAACGACTATCTGTATAAGCATGCGGTCGTCCAGGGAGATACGCTGTGGAAGCTGGGGAAGGCCTGGAATGTGCCGCTGGCGGATATGGTCGCCGCCAATCCGCAATTGAAAAACCCGAATGTCCTGATGACCGGAGATGTCGTGTACATCCCCAAGCAAAAATCCGAATCGGGCTCGCACGGTCATGGCCACGGTCACGGTCATGGTCATGCTCACGGTCACGGGCACGATCACGCGGGTCACAAGACGGAGACGTCCGTTCAAGGTCACGCCGGGCATCATAAAGTCGACAACTCGGCCCATCAAGCGCCGCCGAAGATTGACAACTCGGCTGTACCTGTAGCTCCGCTGCCCGTCGAAGCTACACCGGTGTCGGAGCTGCCGCCCGCACCGGTGATCCCTGAGACGAAGCCAGTTGAGGAGAAGCCGGTTGAAGCGAAGCCAGTCGAAGAGAAGGCGGTCGAAGCGAAGCCAGTCGAGAATAAGCCAGCTCCCGTTCCAAACGAAAAACCTAATATTCATATCAATGAAAAGCTGAATGTCAAGGTTAACGAAGTGTTCAATGTGGAGTCTTTGGTTCAGCCAAATATTGCGCCAAATGTACAGCCGAACATTCAGCCTAACGTATTGCCGACTCCTAACCTGGGTCCGGCACATGCCGGTAACTTGCCTCCGGCAACAGACTTGTTCCAGCAATTCCAGGTACCGGCAACCAAGGCAGGTGCTCTCCCCTATGCGAAGGAGCCCGAGCTTCCCGTGTTTCCGAACATGCATGTGCAAAGTGCTGAGGCCAATGAACCGAATCACTGGCCTCAGGTTCAAGCTCAAGCTGCATATCCTGGATTCCCGGGTTGGGGCCCGAATGCCCATGTCGGGAGTGATTGCGGCTGCGGGCAGCCTCATCTGCCTTATGCGCTGTCGCCTGTTGCTCAATTTCCGAATGCTGCGCCGAACGCCTATCATCCGACAGCCGTGAGCCCTGAGGCACAGTGGCCGAATGCTTTTAACCCGACAGCGGTAAGCCCGGCCATAGAATGGCCAAATGCATACCATCCGACAGCGGTGAGTCCCGCAGCCGAATGGCCAAATGCGTACAACCCGACAGCGGTAAGCCCAGCGTCTGAATGGCCGAACGCGTACCATCCGACGGCGGTAAGCCCCGCAGCCGAATGGCCAAATGCATACCATCCGACGGCGGTAAGCCCCGCAGCCGAATGGCCAAATGCATACCATCCGACGGCGGTAAGTCCCGCAGCCGAATGGCCGAACGCGTACCATCCGACAGCGGTAAGTCCCGCAGCCGAATGGCCAAATGCATACCATCCGACGG
>NZ_JBBPCC010000021.1:0-155547 GCF_038070315.1 Paenibacillus filicis
CGTCCCCGTCAATATCGTTGACCGTCTCTATCGTAGATCGGGGTTTATTAAAGAAGATTCCGCCGGATCCGAAGTACAAGTCAACGAACACTTCATGCGGCGGCATATGGCTGATGATCCATTCCGCAATGCTCCACTTGCTACCGGGGTAGTGTAAAATACGTGGTACTCCCATACCCTCTTATCTCCCTTCCAAAAACTAACAATTGATCTATACGGCCCCCGCGTTGCTGGGATTATTCGTTCGTTTCGGGGGCCTTCGGCGGTTAATCCGTTTCTTCGCTGCAATATGGCGTGTTAAATTCCGCGTAATGACTGATAGATCCGTATGAATAGACCACTTCTCCATCATCCGTTGGGCGTGTAAAGCAGCTGCTCATAGCATCGTGAGTGGCCTGGATAACTCGGCCGTTCACGAAAATTAGGTATTCATTTTCCTCTATTTGTTCACGAGCTAATTTATGAGGGAAAGGGAATAGGTTCCACTTGATCATTGTTTTCATCCTTTCATCGACCCGACCGAATCCGCCCAGGCCGTATACTGGTTTATTGGTTTAGTGTCTTACGGTACCTAATACCGTCTACCGTTTCGTCTAGCCATCTGTGGCAAGGAACGCAAGCGTGTCGCAGGTCTTCTGCTGTCGTGCGGTGACGGATCTGCTTACGGCCCGTGATGTGCGCCATCTCCAGCGCCCGTGAACCGTCGCAGCGTTTACGCAACTCGCAGACGTCGCCAGAGCGCCGTTTAACCTCTTTGCGCACCTTATCCGATATGTCGCCCATCTGCTTCTGTGTGGGCTTAATGCGCCGTCCTGCGGTCTGCTGTGACTTGGAGTACGAGCGTGCCGGTTGATTTGCTAGGTTCATGGTTCACCTCAGAACGGAAGGTCATCATCACTGATATCTATAGGCCTGCCATCATCAGGAAAAGGATTACCTCGTTCCTGGCTTTCTTCCCCAGCCTGACGTTGTCGATCCAGGTCTTGTCCTTCAGATGAGCGCTCCAGGAATCGAACATTGTCGGCAATGACTTCCGTCACGTACACACGCTTGCCTTCGTTATTGTCATAATGGCGCGTCTGGATGCGCCCCTCTACTGCTGTCAGACGGCCTTTGCGGAGATAGTTAGCGCATGTATCAGCGAGTTGCCGCCACGTAACGACGGGGATGAAGTCTGCCTCTCGCTGCCCGTTGTTGGTGAATGGTCGGTCAACAGCTAGCGTGAACGTGCATGTTGCGATTCCGTTAGGTGTGTATCGCAGTTCTGGATCACGTGTCAGACGGCCGATGAGGATGACACGATTAAGCATAGGTTATGCCCCCTCTGCAGTTTGAGATTGCTGCTGTTTCGGCTTTGCCATTTCGAACAATTTAACCAAGAAGTCTTGTCCCTGCGGTTCTGTCAGATTGCCAAGCAGTTCTCCATATGTCTTCTTGGTCTGAACGTCGATGTGTTCTTGTTTGTAACCCAACTCGATCCACTTCGTGTTTATGGCGATCACTGTATGCGATTTAATCAACTCCACACCGTTCTGTAGCCACGCCAGAAGCTGTTCCCCATGCTCGGGCGTTATACGTACCGATTGGCCTTCAAAAAGCCCTGTACGGTCCTTGTTGGCCGTGGCGAACTTGTCAATATTCATGTCGAACATGATCGTGTACTCATATTCGAGTCCGTCACGTTGGATCGGTGCCATGCCCACCTTCTGCGGCTCCTTCTTGCCGCGGTCGTTCTCGACCAGTACGTATTCTGTTTTAGAACGAAGCGTGGAAATGATGTGGCACTTGGAACGTAGAATCGTCTCGATCAGCCGGTTGTGCTTGGGTGTAATCTTGCCCCATGCCGTAAACTTGTTGCCACTGCCGGCTGCTGCATCCACTTGCTCGAGCAGTCCACCTTCACCTGCCCATGCGTGTGACATAGAGTCCGTGATGATGGCTTCGACGCCGTAGTCTTCCAGTGCCTTAATGGCTTCGATGTACTTCTCCGTGGTGTATGGTGCTTCAAGATCTACTTTGATGAATGAACCAACCGGAACCCCGGCCTTAATCGTCTCGGCATAAACGTCAGCACTCTTGTTCTCCGTGTCGATCAGTCCGATCTTTTCCCAGTCTCCTGTCATGCCGTAGGCCAGTAGGAGAGCTGAAAGGGTCTTTCCGGAACCGCTGGGGCCAGCTAATGCCACACGAGCTTTGGACACTTTACGTTCGGCTTTTCGTATGACGATAGTCATGTTAATCGCTCCTTTTATGATATTCTCAGTGACTTTTCTTGTTTCAACTCTGCACCCGGAACTTCCACACCGGACGTAAGATCCTCTTTGATCTTCGTCTTACTCACCTGTGGCTGCGGATAGGTGTAATATTCGCCGGGCAGCAGGCTTTGGTCCGTAATCACGACGCTCGGCGGATTCATCTGCAGCCGGATTTTGAATAGGGACGATGTAACTTTGTCCATCCCGATCTTCTGCATCTGCACTTCGAGGTACGATTTCAAGCGCTCAGCTTGTCCATCAAAATGTTTAGCACGTTCTGACAGCCGGTGAGCCTCAGCCTTGCACGCGTCACGGTCTGCCAGGAGGCTGCGGTACAGTTTGCTGATGTTCTCGGCCTTATCCTCAAACGAGAGGTTCAGCGCCTCCAGCACGTCTTCCAGTCCGTCCTGTCCGGATTCGATCAGTTCAAGAACGGCGACCATGTTGTCTGAAATCTTATATAATTGCATACAATCCACTCCTTTTATGATAAAATGGACACAAAGAGTTCTTTCGACGGGACTTTTGCTTAGGCCGTGACGGACCGTGAATCTGTCAGGGCCATTTCAATTTCTGCGATCAATTCCATGTAGATCCGGCGTGTGATGCTGCCAATTGGCTCACGCATCATCTCGAGCTGCAGCCGGCGCTTCTGGTCCCAGAGTATGCCGATCATGCCTCCTCACCTCCCTCCGGTTCGACGTAATCAGGGTGCTGCCATGGCTTCATCGGCTTGCGCCTCTGCCGGGCCTCTTCCTGTTCTAAAAGCCAACTAAATGCATCGTCATAGTCAACAAAAAGGTTGTCGTTGTCCATCTAAGCCTCCAATAGATCGGGATTTTCCGGAATTATTCGTCCGCCGTCATGTAGTTTCCAAAGCAGCGTTTCTTTGCCCCAAGTAGATGGAGCGTCCCATTCTACGCAATACATTCCGTTCCTGAAAACCACAGTTCCAATATCCTTCTCATGCTGGAATCTGTTCTTTTCGTAGATATCCTTCCCGTTTTCATCTGGAAGTCCGGTGTATTGACCAACTGTTTCGGGATCGACTTTATGCATATCAAGGTTTTCTTTTAATGTGATGTAATGCGTCCCATAGCCCCAAGAAGCATCGAAATGGTAGTAGCCATACACCCACTGTTTGTTGTCAATCCGTCTTCCGCAGAACTTAATCTCTCTCATACAGCCTTTCTCCCTTCTTCAACCTCGCGCTTAAGGTGATAATTCCACTCGATCTGCCTGTCTGCTTGCTGCCGCTCGTATTCGTCCAGCGTCATTACTTCGACCGCCGTGTAACCACGGAATGTTAATGACCTGAAGAGGTAGTCCATGTCAGGAGCGCTCCAGACGAAGTTGCGGCCGCATTTCGTTTTAACGTGGTATTCGATTATTTCCATATGATCACCCTTCCCTATAGTCTGGATGGTGCCAGCCACCCGTTGTCTCGTCGTGCAGCAGCATTTCATTGCCAGGCTTATACATAGCCGACCTCACATACAGGCAATCCCGGAGGTGATGCTCAGCCTCTCTCAATGATTCAGGCTTGTTCTTCATCTGTTCAAGCTCGTTCAATAGGTGATTGGCCGACGAAGCAAATTCAGACATGATCTGCTCGTCCAGGTTCATCTCGTACACGCACTTCCGGAGCAACCGAGTCGTATACTCGTCGTTCCCAGAGAAAGCAGCGTCATATACGGCCTGACGGTCTTTAGGCAGCATCCTGGACTTCCGGCTTTCCTCGACCGCCAGATCCGCATTGGAGTATCTATCGTAGATTGACATTATGACGGCCTCCTGACCCGTTCCACGCCTTCGTCAGCCGCGCATTCCCAGCAGCGGTTCCGACCGTTTACCACTACCGATGCCATCGCCTGGCATTCGCATTGCACGATGGATTCCGCGAAGTCGGCCAAGTAGCGCCGTGGGTATCCGTCCCTTTCGATTTGCACGATCATTGGGTGGTCCATGTTTTTTCCTCCCTTATATTCAATAGAAGTAAATTTTGGTAAAATCGATTAGGTTACTTTCCTGCTGCCTTCTGCAGTTCCGTATATTGCTCAACCGCTTTTTTTTGAAGCACCGGCGCTACTTGCTTGATCAAACTGCCGGATTGGGCCATCGGTCCTTCGATGAGTTTGATTTTCATGGCTTGGCTCCTTAACCGGCCTGCATACGGCCTTTGAATTTATTAATGAAGTAAATTTGCCCTTTGCCGGTAACCTTGGATGTACGAGTGATTTTAATCATCCCGTCCGA
Source organism: Paenibacillus filicis (assembly GCF_038070315.1). Classification (NCBI taxonomy): domain Bacteria; kingdom Bacillati; phylum Bacillota; class Bacilli; order Caryophanales; family Paenibacillaceae; genus Paenibacillus; species Paenibacillus filicis. Next base: position 4,512 of record NZ_JBBPCC010000021.1, read on the forward strand.
GCTGCTTCGTGATCCTGTTTTGATCTCCATGAGTCGGAGGTCCATCGAACGCTGTGTCGGCATGTTGTACTGCTCTCCGGATTTGATCAGGTATCCTTCTTCGCGGAGAATCTTGAACAAACGATTCTGTCCGACATCAATGCCGTTTTGCTTCAGCACCTTGGCAAGCTCGCCGATCAGGATCGAGTCATCCGAAACTTGTAGCGATTCCGCGAATATAACTTTTGGACGGTCCGCTTCGATCTTGGCTTCAGCTTCCAGCCGCGCGGACCGTTCACGTGCTCTCTCGTCTTGTTCGTGTTTCAGTCGAGTGAGGACGACGATCAGGCCGTCTGGGTTGCTTAGTGCGTCAGCCAGGGTTTCGGGTGTCATGTATGCGCCGTGTTTGCGGATGCTTGGGAGGACTTCGCTGGTTACCCATTTCCGGAATGCTTTAGCTTCAGCTTTGCGGCTTTCGAGTATGACGTCATATAAACCGTCTTCGTTAATAATCGTTGTATCTTGTGATCGTCCAACGGAGTCGCGGATGGCGTAGGTTGAACATACGTCATCGGAAATCCTTTGACGTACTGCCCGCGAAGCCAGTTCAAGCAGGTCGCATACGTCCTTCAGTACAAACCAAGGTTCATTCTTTATCAGAACCGTGCGGACATTAGCGCCGTTGTAATTGAAAATTTGCGGTAGGTTCATAAGTTCATCTCCTTATGCTAACTTTTTGTTCGTTATTCGAGCGTTTCTGGCAAAAAAAAGTTGCTCAATACTTTTTTTCAAAACCCTAGAAATCGAATAGGCACTTCTCAATGATGGGGTAACTTCTCCTCGTTCTATGTTGCAGTACATAGAGCGCGATATTCCAGACAACTTAGCCACATCATCCTGAGTAAGTTTCATCTCTCGCCGCGCTTCAATTAGTTTTTCTAATGGCATTAGTTGCTTTTTCAAAATGTTCACCTCCTTCCTTGTGTGCTCGTTTTTTGAACAACCTTGATAATGTTATTATATGCTCGCTTTTCGAACATGTCAACAGGAAATTGCTCGTTTTTAGAACGTTTATTTTACGAACATTATGATATAAAATGAATGGAGGAAGTGAGAGTGATTCTCGTGAAGAAGAATTTTAGCGAGCGTTTAAAGGAATTACGTGCAGAAAAGGGATTAACCCAAGATCAGGTTGCCGAGTTTCTGGATATTCCCCACTCTAATATTAGGAGGTATGAATCCGAACCAAAAGGAATACCTAGGAGACAACGGTTGGAATTGATGGCTGACTTCTTCGGCGTTTCAATTGATTATTTGATCGGGAGAACAGACGAAAGAAATAAGACCATTAGCCAGGGTGCCAATGATCTATTGGATGCGATTGATTTATCTAAAGAAGATGCTATTAAGAAGATTAAAACTACATTTAGCTTCAATGGAGATAGACTTACAGAAGATCAGGCGAAAACAGCATATTATCTACTGTTGGGGGTGTTGAAGGAGAAGTAGAACATTTGTTTTCTAAACGTTCTTTAAGTTCTAAATAATCAAGACCTAATTCTTTGAAAATTTCTATTATATCAGGCATGATTTTTTTATCCTCCATGATGCACCGCCCTAAGTTTGTATTTGAGTATTAATAATACCATAACTGAATATGTAAGAACATATGTTTGGTTAAATACTATAAAAATGAGGCGCATATGGCTATCCAGGTAGGGAGAAGCCGTTTGCTGGAGTTAATGGGAGATATGAATCAAGCCGAACTAGCTCGACGTATTAACGTTTCGGAATCGTTCATTTCTCAAGTTATTAACTCTAATGGTAAGATTACTTTCTCGCTTGTTAAAGCGAAGGAGGCCTCCGACGTGCTTGGCTGCCAGATCGAAGACCTCCACGAGTGGATCACCATTCCATCAAGCGAACGGCGTGAGTAGGATTTCACTACTCTCCCACTAAGAGAACTTAAGGATCACTTAAGTTACCTTAATGTTGAGTCCATATTACGATAAATCACCTCATTTTAACAGTGCTTTTTTGATTAAATCTGTCATTGGATGTTATGGATTTATTTGTAACAAGCGTAACATATAGATAGAGAAAATGTTGTCGAATTAGCATCAAAAAACGACCGAAACTGTTACGTTTTCGGTCATTCATTCATCATTTACCATTTTGTTTCTAATGTACGCAACAATATCTTTCTTTCTTCGGCGAGATACTGGCATAGCCGGGTATCGGTCCTGGTCAAAGTAAAGCCGGTTTGCTTTCGGATCATAAGCCGTAACCCTGGGCATATAAGCATACTTACCCCGAAACACCTGTAAGAAACCATGCTGCGAAAGAATGCGGTCTAGTTGTTCGATCATAGATCCCTCGTATATCTCATCCTTGGTATGAACCACGATCTGACGGTCGTCAATTTGGACGATTAGTATTTCATCCATCATCTCACCTCATTGGTACTATTACCCAGAGCAAGATAATTTATTCTAAAGTTTTCCTTTGAATCTTCCGATTAGTAAAATATACCTATATCAAGGAGAAGATACGTATGAAAAAGAAATTATTGGCTGTTACTGTGTTGCTTATGCTATTTTCAGGGGTCGCAACAGCTTCTAGTATCAATGGAGACTATAAAGGTTATCCGATTGTAAAGCTTGTGGTTAATGGAAATGAAATCAGTTCAGAAATACCTGCCATAATTATTGATGGAGTAACCATGGTTCCGCTAAGGGTAGTATCGGAAAAACTTGGGGCTAAAGTTTCATGGTCGTCAAAAACTTATACAGTTGATATAAATTCAACTGGACAAGCTCAATCGCAAAATCAAAATAAAAAAGCAAACGTTACTTTATACTCGAATGACGGAAAGGTTTATCTAGGAAAACTTACTGCCGATACAACTGATCCTGATTCTATCTACAATGAATTTGGCAGTTACGGAGGTACGTTTTCCGCAAAAAGCATTTTTAATGAATTTGGAGACTATGGAAGTGAATTTTCAGATAAAAGTGCCTTTAATAAGTTCGCAACTCACCCACCAATTGTAGTATTAAATGGAAGTATCATGGGTTATTTAACGATTAACAGTACTCTAAAAGACGCAATAAATCCACAAGGTTTAAGAGAATTTCTTGAAGACCAAGGATACTAAGCCCTTATTAGGGCTTTTTCTTTTGTCTTACCAAATCTACAATAGTCATAATGCCAACCAGAAGATTCTTCACCCAAAATAAAAAGCCCTGCCTGGGCTTTCCTCACCTCTATGAAGCACCACTCCAGACATTAGATTCTCATTCTCGATACAGCGAGCGGCGAACGTGGCGAGCTTGGTCCCTTTATCCGGGGAGAATGACTCGATGGCCTTGATCAATCCGATCGTCCCGATGGAGATCAAATCCTCTAGATCCTCGCCGGTGTTGTCGAACTTCTTGACGATATGCGCAACAAGCCGCAGATTGTGCTCAATCAGCAGGTTGCGGGAATGTTGATTGCCTTGCGCAAACAATTGGAGATGCTTAGCTTCCTCATCATCCTGCAGCGGTTGGGGAAAAGCATTGTTCTTTACGTAAGAGACGAGCAGTGATAGCTGCTTGATGAACAGAGCAATCGCAGCAAACAAACCTGGCATGAATGGAGCCACCTCCACGATGTTGTCACGAAGCACAAGCCAGATGCTTCGAGCGAACAGTCAGACTGTTCTATAAGTGTATGTGGGCAGCCGCCTATTCGTGCCTGTCTTTACGGGATAATGTGAAAAAGCGCCAGCTAGCTTACTCTTATAAGACTCATGGACGAGCATCACGAAGTATTCATGAAGACCCTTAGTCGAGAGAAACATTTATTAACACAAAGGAATTTACCTTATTTTCAACATGATTGGCTGCGTTTTTTATTCTACAATAATCACGCTAAAATTGGGAATTCTATATTAAATCGTGATATTCTCATTCATAAGTGATCCTATTCGCTTTAAACAAGGTTTTAAAATCCCGGATGATTGGAACTAGACGAAATGATTGATTACCATGCCATTTATGATCAGTATCGCCCGTTGCTTTTCTCTATCGCTTATAGGATGCTCGGCATGTCTCAGGACGCCGAAGATGTCGTCCAGGACGTGTTCGTTGCCTTGCAACAGCAAAATACCGAAGTCAGCCATATTAAAGCGTATCTTTGTAAACTTGTCACCAATCGTTGCTTGAATGAGCTCAAATCATCGCGAAAGGCAAAGACGACCTATATCGGCCCGTGGCTGCCTGAACCGATCGTAACTTCGGCAGAAGGCAATCCCGAAAAGGCTTTTGAGCTTAAGGACGACATCGCCTACGCATATCTAGTCGTGATGCAGCGGTTGACGCCGATGGAAAGGGCCGTCTTTGTACTGAGGGAAACACTCGGCTTCACTTTTGAGGAAATCGGAGAATGGATCGGTAAATCTGAGGTTAATTGCCGGCAGTTGTTCAGTCGCGGAAAACGCAAGCTGAACGCTACGAAAGACGACGCCGGGATGCCGATTTCGCCATTAAAACCTGACTCCCAAGCACTGAGTGCCTCATTCAGCGCAGCTTTTCGCGCTGGAGATATCGCCGCTATTGTTGAATTGCTGAGTGAAGACACCATCTTGCTCACAGACGGCGGCGGCAAAGTAAGGGCTGCCATCAACCCGATATGGGGCCGGGATCGCGTCCAGGCTTTGCTGAGCTATTCCATTTCTAATTATCTCCGGGATGGCACAGTCGAGAAGGTGGTCGTCAACGGCATTGAAAGCTTTATGGTTATGTATGACCGCAACCCATATGCGGTTTACTCCCTTGCTTTTAATCCTGACGGTTCTGCCATTTCTCGCGTATATGTCATTATGAATCCGGACAAACTTCATGGTGCTGTCCGTTTGTTCGAAAGACACTCCTAAAGAGTTCTAAATTTTTTATTGATCCTTGTCACAGATAGGTTCCTTCCGTTGTCTTCTTTGATGTACAAAACAAACTAAAAAAAAAATGGAGGAACCATCTAATGAGCAAGCTGCTTGTCATCAATGCACACCCGGAAGTAGAATCCACATCATCATTCAGTCTACATGTATTGAATTACTTCTTGAGCAAATATAAAGAGCAACATTCTATTGAGGAAATCATAGAACAAATTAATTTATACCAGGACGTTATACCCATGATAGACCAAACTGTTTTAAGCGCGTGGGGAAAACAAAGAAACGGTGAAGAATTAACAACCGAAGAGCAAAAAGTAATCCAGCGCATGAATGAGGTATTGCAACAATTTAAAAGTGCAAATAAATATGTAATTGCGTATCCATTGCATAACTTTAATATTTCATCAAAACTAAAAGATTATATGGACAATATTCTAATCGCCAGGGAAACGTTCAAGTATACCGAAACTGGTTCGGTTGGTCTTCTTAAGGATGGAAGAAGTATGCTGGTCATACAAGGGAGCGGATCCATCTATACCAACAATAACTGGTATACCGAAGTTGAATACTCCCACAAGTATTTGAAGTCGATGTTTAATTTTCTTGGTATTGAGGATTATGAAATACTTCGGGTTCAAGGAACCTCTATCTTAGATAAAGATGAAGTCTTACAGAAAGCATATGAAGAGGCTGAAGAAGCAGCTTCAAAACTTGCGATAAAATAACACGATTCCCGCTGAAACACGTTGATTGAGTACCAGATTCTCTCGCTCCGAACTGCACCTCCTTTGTCAGCCAGGACTAACAAAGGAGGTGCAGTTTATGTTTAGGCGGACTACTTTTTCGGTTACTCATTCCTTCACACTGCCTAGCACTATCCCTTTCGTGAAATAGCGCTGTAGGAACGGGTGTCGCCAAGAAAAAAGATCGGCTCGATCCCGAGGCTCTGCAGCCCCGCGTTAACGATCCCTGTTTTCGGTGAGAGCACATCGATCAGGATCCGCTCAGAATGACCCATGATAAGAAATGAGGCAAGTAAATGAGGGTCTGTACGAAGCGCTTCACGACTTCCTTCCGAATCTCGTTCAGTAGCAACGAGACTATAATGGGTACGATGAGCCCCACGAGGATCTTCATGCCGGCGATATAGATCGTATTCCATAGCACTTGATAAAAATCCGGAAGCTCCATGACATAACGAAAGTTGTCCAGGCCAATCCATTTGGAATGAAATAACCCCTTCGTCGGAATAAACTTTTGGAATGCAATAACGGCTCCTACCATCGGATAGTAACTAAATATCAAGATCGCGGCCAGCCCTGGTATCAACATGGCATGTTTCTTTTTATTATATAGGAGACCAGGATTATCGAATACGATTGCTTCCTTTCAGCATAGTCATATCCACTTGAATCTGGCTATGAATGAGACCATGATTATTGGAGGCAGGCTACGATTTTGCTATAATCGATTAGACTTCCGATGATGGGAACAAGGGGGATTTCGCACAATGATTCATCCAATCGCCATCTACTTCGAGCATTGTGAGCCGGATTGGCATGTCCCGCACGCGGCAGCTCATAATCATATTTTAATTTTGATCACTGGCGGCGAGATCACTTATACGGTCGAATCCCAATCTTTTACTTTGAAAAAAGGCGACCTTCTATTCGTGCCGGAGGGACATATTCGAAGTGCACTGAACCATTCCAAGCAGGCACACGACATGTATGTCGCGCATTTCAAATATTCGGGAATTGGGGACGGATTGCCGCTGCTTGCCGAGCCCGCCTGTCAACTCATAAGGCCGCATAACTTCGATTACATCCGGCAGCGCTTCTCTTCTCTTACGCAATACTGGCTTCAAAAATCGACGTACACGCACACGCTGTGCCATAGCGTACTTCTAGAAATCATCGCGGTCATCAACGAAGAGGCCAATCAAGGATCTATCACACACCCTAAAGCTCATGGGATTACCATGCAGCTGAAGGACTACATTCTGCATCATTACCGCGAGCAAATCGGCATGAAGGAGCTCGCCCATCATGTGGGGCGGACGCCAAACTATATCAGCACCGTCTTCCGGGAAACGACCGGTCAAACGATCACCGACTATATTCAGCAGATCCGAATAGCCTCCGCATGCGATCTCTTGACCGGCTCTCAGATGAGCATCGGAGAAATCTCCGATTTTCTCGGATTTTGCGAGCAGTCCTACTTCAACAAAGTATTCAAAAAAGTAACGGGTACCATGCCCTCCGCGTACGTCAAGGAGCGTTTGAAGGTGTGGAAGAAATAAATCGTAGCAGGACTCCAAAAACCATCGAAGCCTTCATTGTTTCCACTCCTCATATTCCCTACAATGAAGATGATTCGGATCGTTAACATTTTCATTGACTGTGAGGAATGAACGATGGAAAAAACGGCCCATCCTATTCACAAGCTTGACAAGAACATGCAGCCCGATGTACCGTGCTGCGACCAGTGGGAATGGCATTCGCCGCTTGCTTCCCCCTTCCTTATAACCGGACTGCCCTGGCTCGCACAGGACGGACTTTATCGAAGACTTCCGCTGAATCCGAGCCATCATATTCGATCAGAAGTGGACCGTCTTGCCAATTTTACAACCGGCGTTCAAGTTCGATTTCAAACCGACTCCTCGAAACTCGCCGTTCGAATCGTATTAGCCGACAAAGCCACGATGTACCAGATGTCTGCTACGGCTCAATGCGGCGTTGATTGTTATATCGGCCCGGCAGGTGAGCAAACCTATGTAAACACCACACGCTTTGAACTGGCGCAAGCGGAATATGAGAGCGTTCTCTTCGAATCCTTGTCTACAGAGATGCGGGAGATTACGCTCAACCTCCCCCTCTATCAAGGGGTCAAGGAGCTATGGATTGGAACTGCACCTGATGCTTCAGTGGCAGAGTTCCATGGGTTCTCGTCGGATAAAAAAGTACTCCTTTACGGCACCTCCATCACCCACGGTGCTTGTGCGTCCCGGCCTGGCATGGCCTATCCGAATCAACTAAGCCGTATGTTTCCATTCGAGTTCGTCAGTCTCGGCTTCTCAGGAAATGCGCAGGGTGAGCCCGAATTGGCTCATCTCATTAGCCAGATTCCCAATCCTGCCTTGCTTGTACTCGATTATGAAGGAAATACGCCCAGCACCGAGCACCTCGAACAATCCCTGCCGGCCTTCATTCGCATCTATCGCAAGGTTCATCCGGAGGTCCCCATTCTCGTTATCTCTCAAATCCGTCTTGCCAAAGAAGCCTTCGACGAAAATCTGCTGCAGCGCCGGGAACTGCGTAAAGAGCTTCAACGCGCAGCCGTAGAACGCTTGAATCAAGAGGGAGATGCTCATATCCACTTCTGTGACGGCTCTGAGCTTCTGGGCCCGGACTATCAAGAATGTACAGCTGACGGCATCCATCCTTCCGATTTGGGCTATAAGCATATGGCAGAGAATCTCAGGCCTATCCTAACAAGTCTTCTGATCCGTTGAAACCTCATCATACCAAAGACCTCAAGTTCACAGGAGCTTGAGGTCTTTGATCTCACTTCAGACGATAGGTCATGCTCACATCACCAGGAAATATGAATCGTTCCGGTGATCCCGACAAGGCGCAGTCGATTACCTTCCTGCCCCCCACTCCAATCCAATAGGCTTCCATCACCTTGTTTGATTTCTATAGCTCCCGATGCTAACATCTCGATTGGCGGATAGATGGTTACATCGGCGTCCCGCAAATGACTGATGCTCAACGTGCGGACCATCTGCTTCATTCTGGACGGAGTCGGCTGATTCTCACGGCACGATACCAGACTCCGCTCCCGCTGGTTTACGAAAACACGGCACTCGTCCCGGAACGTTCGATCTAGTGCATACAGTTCCGCCTCGCCCTCGCCGAGAACAATAGATTGGCCCGGGAACAAAGGTACACCCTCAGGGAAGCGCAGCTTCAGCTGCACGGACGAATCCTGCTTGCAGCCTGTCATGATGAAGCCGTTCCGATGTCGCGAAACGAAGGTAAGTACGGATTGCGAATCGGGGTCTTGCTTCACTTGCCGCATCGACATGCCAAAGTCCTGCAGCATATACCGAAGCAAAATCGACGTGTCCATCCATTCGTTCTCCTGCCGAACCGGCAGATGGGTGACCCCCGCCTGGTCGAAAGCCAGCGAACCGCGCACCCAGCCGATGCGACCGCCGTTCCATTCGGACAGTGACCGGGAAAGCGCGAAGATGCGTTCCTCGCCTTCCTGTACAGCGACCGCACCGACCCGCGTCCCGGTATCTGCTCTATCACGCAGTATAAGGTCCAACATGCCGTCCCCGATGTCGGCGCGATGCCTCAGCTTGCGCTCCCCCCTATCGCCGTAAACGTCGTCTTCTTCGAACGATAGCTCGAGGGCAAAATCCCCCTCCAGCCCCGCTCCGTCGGCAGGTTGTACATTCAACAGCTCTTGTAGCGCCGGCTGCCGTACGTCGCCGTACACCAGCACCTTACCGCCACCACGGACCATGTCCGCCAGCTCGGCAATTCGGGCTTCGTCCAGCCACAGCGACGATACGAACAGTATCGTACTGCTCAGCTTACGCCGGGCTTCGGTCGACATCGCGCGGAACGTGTCTGTGCCGAGTACCGTGTTGAGCGGAAAGCCATGATTGATGGCGCAGCGCACGAACCAATCATGGAAGAACACGCGGCCAGAGGCCGTGTTATCCTCTTGCAGCGCCTCGTGCAGCTCACGGAACGGATACAGCCAAGTGACGAGACCCGGTTCGTCCGGGGCTTCGCGGAACGCTTTCTGCAGATGGGGAATAATCTCCGCAGGTCCGTCCCCCCACAGCTCGCCCTTCTCCGTATCAATCGTCAGGATCTCTACGATACCAGGCATCTCAAGCGCTCCATCTGCGTTCATGCGCGCGACCGACAGCGGCCCGTAAATGTCATGCGGCTCATGGTCATAATAGTCCCACCAGGGATTTTGCCAAAACCACGGATCATTCACATAAAAACGGTACGGATACGTTTCCCCCGGCAGCTCCGCGATTCTGGACATGTATCCGGTCAGCTCCAGCCCAAAATCGTAATTGAGCGCTCCCCACGGAGAGTTTGGCGGCGGGAAGTCCAGATACTTCTTCTCGTATAGTTCAAGAAACGGAATGTAATCCTTCGCCAAGTCCATGCCGGTTCCGTAATTCGTCCCTCGCACCTCTGTCCTCACACCTGGACATTCCCGCTTGAACAAGTCCCAGAACGACATGACTTTGGAGGAAAGCTCCGTGTAGTCCGCTAGCGGGAGGTCGGTTCCGTTATAGTTAGCGCCTAAGTAAGTCCACGGGAAATAAGACAATGCGAAACCATTGGAGAACCAGATATAGTCGAAGCCGATCGCGGGCAGGAAGCTCGCGCATTGGCGCCCGAGATACTCCCCGAACGGAGTGCCTTCCAGGATGCCGTCCGGATAGGCCGCGTAAGCTGCAGTATCCGCCTTCAGCTTGGACCAGGAACAGACGACGGTATAATCGGCCTTCAGCGATACGTAAGTCCCCCCGAGCTCCGCGCGGTTGATTTCCGGATGATCCTTATACTTGAAATCCGAGTAGGCAAACTCCGGACCCGCGTCAAAAGGAACCCCAACTTCCAGACGAACATGAAACTGCTCCGCCGCAATTCGCTTGAAGGCGTCGACAACCCTGCGCAAATCGCCATAGGTGAAACGAACGGGATGGTCCATATACAGGCGAGCTATGTGGGGATCGCTCTGATCCTGGACATGGCTGAACATCTCTTCGTTGGCAAAGCCGATATAACGGGCCCACTCGAATTCGTCCTCTAGCTGACCGTTCCAAGTCAACATCTCGCTGCCGTCCGAAACCCACAGCAGCAGCGATGCGGATTCAGCCATACCGATGAGCGGCTGCCACTGCCGCAGCGCTTCCGTACAAACTTCATCAATCGCCGATTGTTCGAGACTTTTGAACGGCTTAAGACTCATTTCCAGGGTAGCCCGCTTCAGGAGCCTGCTGCTTCCATTTCCCGGTTGCTTCAACTTGTTCACTCCCTTTTCACTTAGCCTTAGATGATTTGCAGCTCGATGCCGAGTACCTTGGCAACGTTGCGGATTTTCGGGGCGACGTGCCCGACGCCCAGCGCGAAGTGATGGGTCGGACCGGCCGAGCACCATTTCTCGACAAACTCAGCTACGGAGCAGCCGAAGCTGCAGCGCGTATTCGTGTTGCCGGTTTGTGGAATCTCTCCCTTGATGGATTCGCCTTCCGTAGCGATCATCTTGAATTTACCATCCGCCGTCTGGGAAATACCAAGCAATGTTACCGGACCGGACTTGATGCTGAACTCAACACCGATGCCGGAGCCGCGCTTGCCGTGGAACAAATCCAGCCCCCGAATAATCGGTCGGCCGTCACTAATTTTAATGTTATGCGGCCCATCATGACCTACCAGCACGATGTCGTCCACGAAGTCGCAGGGATGCAGCTCCGCGAATGAGCCTCCTGCATCCAGTCTGTCCATGATCAGCATCGCTGCGCATGTCTTCAGATCCGCTTCGCCCGCAAGCGGTATCCCTTTTGCTGTGAGCAAAGAATTGCCGAGCACCATATTCGAACCGATCCGCTCGTATTCATTCCCGTCCAAGCCTCGGTAATAGTACGCAAGTCCGGTCAAGCCGTTCTCCTGAACGAGCTTGTCGAGCCCGACAGCAACCTTGGCCGACCAGTCCAGATCCTCCGGCTTAATGGCTCTCGTCACCGGATCAATAAACGGATCGGCGATCGTAAATACGCTCTTGATCTCGTCGATTTTATTCGCAGTTTCGGCAGTGGTTACGCCGTTCACCAGCTTAGCCAAATCACACATTTCCAGCATCTGCACATGGGAGCCGAAGGCAGCCGTAAACGCTGTCGGATCTGAATTCATGTCGTACATCCCCTCGTAGGTGTGACCCAGGTAGCCGATTCGCGCATGCTTGAACGCACGGCGCGCATTGGCTACCTGACACCATGACTTCAGCTCGTTCACAGCTCGGGGATCATCATGGAGCGTGCCTACGATCATCCCTGCAGCAGGCTTTCCTGCACGTATCAGCACCCCTCCGATTTCGGGAAGCGAACAGATATTATCGTTGGCAAGCTGCATGTATGTTGTCGTATTGCGATAGTCAAGCCGTTTTCTCGGCTGGAGTGCGACTAGAACGGTCGGCACACCGACATTCAGAATGGCGGTAGCTGCCGAAGAAGAGGTAACGTAGGTGCTCAAAAAACAAAACAGAAAATCGATATCCTGACGTTTCAAGTACGAAGCCGCCGCAAATGATTTGTCGACATTGTCCACAAAGCCGGCCGAAACGACCTCGACCTCATGGGCGGACAACATCCCCTCAAATTCCTTACCGTAACCGGCCAGTTCTTCCCGGAGTCCCGGAAATTGCTCCCAATAAGGCTCATGCCCTACCGTAATTACGCCTACGCGCGCCGATGCACGTTTGAATGATACACTCATTTTCAATTCCCCTTCGATTGGTATGGACCACACTAATAGATTAGTAAATCCGCACATTTCGAACAATGAACCGTGCAATCATTATTGGAATAAATCTACGATATCGAACGAAAAGCCCACGACATATGCAAATGAATGTAAGCGTTTAGTTATTTATTGATAGGTAAGAGTTCGGATACCGAGGAGAATTTTGGGGCAACCGGATTGGATGCGGAGATACTTAGGATGAAGAATGGATCACTTTTTTGCTGCAAGACGACAGTGAAGTTGCCTTCCCTGGGATAGATACTTGGATTCCTTCCATGTATCTTGCTCTTTTATTAGGGATCAGGTGCGTATCGATCTGGATAAAGTTATACTAATCATAGAGACAACCGGAACGGCATAAGCCAGGGAGGCAGGCATGAGAACGGAATATTTAGTCAAACAACCCAAAACGTTAATGAATAAAGGATCCGGCTTTCTAGGAGGCTACAGCCACACGCTGAACCCTTATACAGGCTGTTCATTCGGCTGCTCCTACTGCTATGTGCGGCAGATGCCGGTGGCTACATTTCGGGGAGCGGAGTGGGGAAGCTGGGTCGATATTAAGAAGGGAGCAGCGGCGATTTTCCGCAAGGAGCTGCTTCGGGCCAAGGCCAAAGGGCCCGTCACCATCTTCATGTCTTCCAGTACGGACCCTTATCAGCCGATCGAGCACCGGGAGCGTGTCACCCGCTCCTTGCTGGAAGTGATGGCGGAGAACCCGCCTGACTTCGTCCTGGTACAAACCCGCAGCCCGCTCGTCACGCGGGATATCGACGTCTTGCAGAAGCTTGGGGATAAGGTCAGGGTCAGTATGACGGTGGAGACGGACCTGGAGGACATCCGGAAGACGTTTTCTCCCAGCGCTCCGCCCATCCAGGCGAGGCTGCAAGCCCTACGGCTACTGGCCGATGCAGGGGTACAGACCCAGGCGGCGATAGCGCCGATGCTGCCCAGCAGCGAAGCGTTTGCGAAGCTGCTGCGGCCGTTAGTCAACCGGGTCTGCCTGGATGATTACTTCATGGGAGACGGCAGCGGAGGCAGACGAACCCGCAGTCTGGGCATCGCTTCCCTGTACCGGGAACTGAGGCTGGAGGATTGGTACGCCCCCTCTGCGTATCGCCTCGTCTACGAACGGTTGAGGCAAGTTTTTCCGGAGGATCAGATTTACATCAGCCAGCCGGGCTTCGAGCCTTGACGCTCCTCCTGCACTTCTTACTCTGTTGTCAGCACGGTTTGGGCGAACCTAGCCGAATAAGCATGGTCACCCAGTCTGTGCTGCACCTTGGTCCTCCACATCTCTTCCTCCAACAGACCGGACAGCCCCGTCCCGTACCACAGCTTCATAGCTGAGCGCTTTACCTGGTAAGACTTATTCTCGAAGCTGAATGTCAGCCCCTCCAGATTATCGATCAAGGCGAAAGCCGCGGTCGCGTTATACAACAGGGATCGCTCAACCTGTTCTGCGCCAAGTACCTCTGTATTCCCTTTGTACAGAATCTCAGCAGTCAGCGCTTCCGAATTCAACTGGAAAGTCATGCCCGTACGGCTTAAGGGCAGAGCGTTGAACAGATTAGAAAGATTCGAGAAATCCCCCATATACTTGCTCCGGTATTTCTGCAGGATAGCCGGGTCATGAGTCAGCGGATTCTGCTGCTCCACCTTGTACTGCTGCGCGTTAAGCTCCATACGCGGGAGGATCACTCCCTTCACAGCCATCGTCAGCAATATACCCAGTACAAATAGTGCGAAAATCAACCAGCTTCGGCTACGCATCGACAAAGTCATCGTCTCCACCTGCCTCATGTTTATGTGCGAGCTTGATAGACGCCGTAAAGAGCAGCGGGATGAGCACAGATACAAACGGCAGCGCGTAACGGATGGCGACTACGCCCCATTGATAAGGCCCGCTGAGCGTAACCGGCCTGGAGAACCATATGTTGCTGCCGAATTGAACGGCTGTCACGCCAAGCACCGAGACGACAATATATAATCCCCATACCTGCCAAGCCAATCTACTGTAACGCGAGATCGAAGCCAGCCGGAATACCGCCACCTTATCCCGCGGGGCCGACCATAACCTCAGGCCTGCGAACAAACATCCCACTATGAAGGCGATAACGAGCAGCGACAAGTTCAGCAGCGCCCCTATACCCGCCACCTGAATCGGTATTGTCACGATCCAGGCAATCAGAGCATACAGTAGCGCTACCTGCGAGAGCTCGGTCCAGAAGCGGTGAATATAGATGCGGGACGTACCCTCCATCAGAAAATCTACGGTATTCATATGCTCGATGGCCTTGCGTACAGCCGCTCCGTACTCCATGCCTCCCGATGTCAGATCCGCTACTTTCGACTCCAGATTCCCTAGAATCTCATCCTTCAATTCATCTGTCCGGCTGTTGGCCGGATACGGTCTGAACAAGCGCTCCACATGAGCTTGCAAGAGGTTCATTCTCCCTCTCCCCCCTCTTCCAATAATTCGTCGATCAGCTGCCTGCCTGCCTTCCACTCCGCCAGGTTACGGTGAAACGCCTCTACACCCGCAGTGGTAATCTTATAGTATTTACGTCGTCCGCCCTGGCTTTCATCGCCCCAGTACGACTCAATCAGCTTCTGGCCCTCCAGCCTCTTGAGACTGGTATACAAGGAAGGCTCCTTCAGCTCGTATCTTCCCCGGCTTTTCTTATAAATAGCTTTAATAATCTCATAGCCGTAATTATCCGCGTCACACAGGACGCGAAGGATGATCGTATCGATATTGCCGCGTATCAGATCGCTGCTGATCCCTGTTTCTTTCACTACCGCTTCACCTCTTCATGTATATCGTATAGCATATTACTATGCATGTCAATGTACTTAATGAAACATAACACAATAAAAAGAGCCTTCCATCGCGAATACCACACGTGGAAAGGCTCTAGATTCAGTTACGCATTCCGTTATGCATTCCGTTACGTATGCTGTCAATAAGCAGCTCCAGCTTTCTTTATACGATCATAGGCCATTTAGCCGAATGCTTCCTGGATAAGCGGGGCTCTGACTCGGATCAGGGACAACACACCCGCCTCACGCAGGCTCCAGCTATTCGACTTCCAGGCTCCACTGTTCAACGGTTGCATCGAGGTTGCGCAGAGCACCCACGCACTGCTCCGCGGAACGGGCCAGCCAAGCTTGATCCTCTGCATGCTGCTCCAGACGGAGCTGAATCACCCGGTTGATTTCCTTGGGACTTGGGCCTCCAGGCAGCGAGCGAATTTGTACAAAGTAATCCGGGTCCAGCGCCTGCTGCAGCATCGACTCATCAAGACTCAGATCGTGCCCGATGACATCCCGAGCCGCCCGGTTGACCAGTTCCAGCGTAATTTCATTGGCATTCAAGCCGCTGGCCATGGCTGTTTTGACCACGGCGCTGACGATATGATGCGATTTACGGAAGGAGAGTCCGTCCGTCCGCACCAGCGTATCAGCCAGTTCGGTGATCGTAGCGAAGCTTTGCTTAGCCCGGTCACGGAGTTTTTCTTTGTTGACTTCCATCGTTCCGACTACGCAAGACAGCAAGCGGAAGACCTTCTCCAGCATCTCCATGCTCTTCCATGCATAAGGCTGCATATCGTCCTCGGTGTCCACAATATCGCCGAACGGCGTATTGTGAATCATGGTCAGCACGGTATTCGTGTTGCCTACGCAGCTAGACAACAGGGCCCGCATATGCTCCAGCGAGACCGGATTGCGCTTCTGCGGCATGATGGAGCTGATCTGTACATAAGGGTCTGCCATCTTCAGCACAGCAAACTCCTGGGTGCACCACAGCAGGAAGTCCTGCACAACCCGTCCCGTGTTGATCGCCGCCAGTTGAACGGCCGTCATAATCTCGGCAATATAATCCGCTCCGCCAATTGCGTCATAGGAGTTGTCGATCAGCTCCTGGAAGCCCAGCAGGGTCATCATCTTCTCCCGGCTGATCGCAAAGCCCGACGTCGTCAGGGCAGCCGCTCCCATGCTGCTCCGGTTGCAGTTGCGGTAAGCCTCCGTCATCCGCCGGATATCCCGGCTTAGGGAATCAACAACCGCCATGATATAGTGAGCCAGCGTCGTAGGCTGTGCCTGCTGGGTATGCGTATAGCCGATCATGAGCGTGTCCACATGCTCCGATGCGAATTGCAGCAGCGTTTCCTTCAGCAGCAAGGCCGACTTGATCGTGACCAGCAGCTTCTCGCGCAGCGTCATCCGGTAGATGGCAATCCCCATATCGTTGCGGCTGCGCGCCAGATGAAGATTGCCAGCGATATCCCCGGCCTTCTGCAGCAGTTGATGTTCGACCTGGAAAAACAAATCCTCGAACTGGCCCGTATAGGCAGACTGCCTTAAGGCATCCAGATCCAGGCCCGCGATAGCCTTCGCGATCTGTCTGGCCTCCGGCCCGGTGATCAGCTCCTGCTCCAGCAGCATGATCAGATGTGCCTTGTTAATCGCCATCATCGGGCCCAGCAGGTGATTCTTCGCTTCGTTATATGCCGGCTCCAGTACAACCTCCGTATAGGTTTTGCCGGGGAAGGAGGAGCCCTCCTCTTTTCTAAAATCGTACGGGTAACTCATCTGCTACATCCCTCTCTATGTATAATTGCGATGTTCAGCTACGAATTTTCCGAATCGTGGAGAAGGATTCGATGGCACTGTAGATCGCTCCGATAATGCCGGACTGTTCACCCAGCACGGCAAACTCCATCCGTGGTACGACGGGAACCCAGTTTTTCAATAGAGCCTCCATACGGCGCAGCCCACCCTCCCCGATATGCACAATCTCTCCATTGAGAATAAGCAGCTCCGGGTCCAGAATGCTGACCATGTTCGCGATCCCGTAAGACCAGTGGGTCAGCACCTCCTCCAGCAGCTCCTCCGCCTCCCTGACGCCTTCGGACGACTTCTGCAGCAATTGCTTCACGACGCTCGTCTCTTCCTGCAGATCTGGGAATAACCGCTTGGCACGTTCCGTGATGCCTGGAATCGCATAATTATTCTCGAATACGCCATAGCCGTCCTGGGACCTGTCCTGAACCGGACCAATCATCATATAGCCGATCTCGCCTGCGGCCTCCATACTGCCCCGGTAAAACTGACGGTTCAGCATGATGCCCGCTCCGATCCCCGTGCCTATATGCATGTAGATCAGATTGGATACTTCCCGACCGGCGCCCTGGTAATACTCCCCGAGTGTCATCATATTGACGTCATTATCAAGCGTGACCGGGAGCTCCAGACGTTCTTCCAGCTCCTTCTGAACCGGAAGGCCCATCCAGCCTGTGCTCGGGGCATAACTGATCGTCCCGTTCCGCTTCTGGGTAATGCCCGGCAAGCCAAGTCCGATGCCGAGAATCTTCTCTTTCTCATAACCGCTCTGAAACAGCAAGGAATGGAGTCCTTTTTCCAGCTCCAGAATCGCTCTCTCACCAGATACGGATTCATTCATTCTCGTCGTATATTGACACAACGGATCTCCCTTGAGATCCGCCAGAGCCATATGTAAGACCGTTCCTTCGAAGACCGCACCGATCACTGCGCTGAGCTTGTAGTTGTATGCCAATAAAATGGGCTTCCGGCCCGCCTTGGATGCACCCTCGCCAATTTCGCAAATCAGATCCTCACCGATCATTTCCTCCACCAGTGCGGAAACCGTCGGTCTGCTCAATGCCGTTGCCTTGGCCAGATCTGCCCTGGACATCGACCCTTGCTTCCTTAGCCGGTACAGTATACTTTCCTTGTTCATTTGCTTGACCATCTTGATATTTCCAGGTTGCCCTAGGTCCAATAGTCGTTCCTCCCTCCTGCCTTCCTCGCTTGCGTGAGATACAGTCAACAGGCATTTTATTTGTTAGTTAAGATAACTAACAAATAATTTACTCCTAATATAGTTCCAATTGCTGGGTGTGTCAACGATTATCATAGGCAGACTTAGCCTCTTGCAGCGTACATAAAAAAACAGAGCCCCTTAGCTGTCTAAGGAGCTCTGCCGCTTATAGTAAGTAGGTTTACAGGACGCGTCTTGCTGTTACAAAGGTCTTGTCCCAGGTACTGCCTTTGAAGTTGGAAATGGTAACGCCGACGCCAACCTTATAAGTATGAAGAAGCTTGCCATTGCCGATATAAATGCTCACGTGATTGATCCTGCCGTCGCGGTTCGTATCCGAGAAAACCAGATCTCCCGGCTGCAGCTGGCTCTTGCTAACCTTTCTCCCGACCTTGGACTGATCCTGGGAAGAACGAGGCAGGCTGATGCCATGCTTTTTGAACACATATTGTGTAAAGGAAGAGCAATCGAAGGAGCTCGTGTTCCCGCTCTTGGCGCCAAATTTATAAGGCACGCCCAAGTAATGCTTGCCTGTTTGAATGATTTTGCTGGCAGTCGTTGAAGCCGAAGCGGCATAAGCCGTTTGAGGGGCGGTCAGATAGTGGCCTGAGAAAGCTACCGTAAGGCTGAGCGTAATGCCCGCTAACGTTTTACCAATCAGGCTTTTCTTAGATGTGTTCATGACTTCCTCCTAAGTATATGATGGGTTGGGTCAACTACCCAATAACACCATACCACAATCACGGAACCCACCATTTACCAGGAAATCCGCAATCCCTCTTCTTTCCTCACTAAAGTCGCAATTATTAAAAGTTCATGAGAATGTTTTACAGTATTTACTCTTGACAACATTCAGCCCAACCTTCTCTTACGCAAAGTCCCGGCAGCGCTTAGACGGCTGCGTATTAAGACTTGCCGGATGCCACGGCATGTACAATAAATCGGTGGGTGCCCGTATCGATCGGGTCGCAAGTGATCAGCGTAAGAAAAGCACCGGTACGAGACTGCTTCAACACCGATACCTCGTCAGGCTCGACGATGGCCGTGGCGGTAACGGTAAATTCCGTCTTCGTGCTTCCCACACGGACAACCACCGTATCTCCTGCCTTCAGCTCCACCAGACGATTGAATAGGCGTCCATAGCTAAGGCTGCGATGGGCTGCAATGACGGCATTCCCCGTCTCCCCGGGCATCGCCGTTCCCTTGAAATGCACGGCCCCGAGTCTCATATTCGCCTCACTGACGCCCGATAGAATGGGGAGCCTAGAGTCGATACTCGGAATTTCAATCACACCGATCGCTGTGGGCTTGGACTCGGCCTGACGCTTCTGCGCGGGCTCAGCCTTCGGATCAGAAGGTTGCGCAGACGCGGTCGTCCCTGAGGCTGGAGCCGCCGAGCCTTCCGAAGTAAGGGTCCCGCTTCCGCTGCTTGCAGGCAGCGTACTGCCGGAAGGCGCCTCACCCTGCTGCTCCTCTAACCCGGCAGCAAGCTCCGATGCCTCGCCGGCCTCTTCCATAGCGGAGAAAGCCTGCAAGGAGACGAGCAATTCCCGCTGCTGCTGGTCCTCACGCGCTTGCTGCACATGCGGATACGCAATCGTGCAAAGCCCCACAAGCACAAGGGCAATGGCCCCTTTTCGCATCGTTATCCCCTCCTCATCCTACACTCTGCTCGCAGCAGAAAAATTGAAAAGGGGACCCGAGGTCCCCTTTTCAACGGCCTTACGCGCCGGTACGACGGCGCTTGATGCCAGACACGATACCCGCTGCAATCAGCAAGGTGCCGATGCCGTAATACGTCCAGGGCAACTTCTCGCCTGTCTGCGGAAGCACGGGATAGCCGAGCGGAATGTCTCCTTCGGGGATCAGCACTTCCGGCTCCGAAGCGGCCGGCTGCGTCTGATCGTCTGGAGCTTCCTGCTTCTCAGGGAGCACAGCCGGATCGGTTCCCGGTACAGTCGGCGTGCTTGGTGTCGTCGGCTTGCTCGGATCCGGCTTCACGACTGGCCCCGTCGGTACCTTGTCATCTGGAACTTTTACAGTTGATGGTGGGTTACCACCGGGCGGATTACCACCAGGTGGATCGCCATCACCTGGATCGCCACCGCCCGGATCGCCATCACCTGGATTGCTGCACAGCACTGTGCTGGCCGCGACTGTTTCCTTGCTTTCACCACCGGCCTCAACCTTTAACAGCTCTCCGTTTGAAGCCACGGACAATTGAATCACAGAGGACCCCTTAGCCACCAGAGAAACATGACCGATTACACCCTTCAGGCTGTAAGTCACTTCGGTCACCGTCTCGTTGCCATTGGTCAATTGGAAGCGGACGATGCCGCTCTGATTGACGCAAAGCGGTGCCGCATCGATGCGTTGGACCGGATGGCAGCTCTCCGCATTCGGTGCAACGGTCTTTTTGCTAACCCCTTTAACCGTGATCGTCAGCGGTTCCTTACTTGTCGATGCAAGCTCCACCGTCTTGCTTTCTCCCGCAGCCAGCGTTACTTGCCCCGTTGTATCGCCCAGGGAGTAACCGACCTCTGCAGACACCTTATTCCGATTCGTCAGCTGGAATCCGACCTTGCCGCTATCCTGTACGCAGAGCGCAGTTACATCAATCAAGTCCACGGGGCTCTCGGGATCAGGAGGGCAGTTCTCCGTATTCGGAGCAACGGTCGTTTTGCTAACCCCTTTGACCGTCACCGTCAGCAGTTCCTTACTCGTCGACGCAAGCTCCACAATCTTGGTTTCTCCCGCAGCCAGTGTCACTTCCCCTGTTGTTCCGCTCAGGGAATAACTCACCTCGGCAGTCACCGCATTCCGGTTCTTGAACTCGAAGCGGACCTTGCCGCTCTCCTTCACGCAGAGCGCCGATACGTCGATCAGCGCCACGGGGCTCTCAGGATCAGGAGGGCAGCTGGCCGGATTGGCCGCAACCGTATTCTTGCTAACTCCATTCAGGGCTACCTGCAGAATAGCCGTACTATTGGAAACGATTTCAATTACTTTGGATGCATGAGCCTCAAGCGTCACTTGCCCCGTTGTCCCTCCCAGGGTGTAATCGACGGTTACGCTCGAGGTGTTCCTGTTTGTTAATTCGAAACGCAGGACGCCAGCCGTATTCACACACAGTGCCGAAGCGTCGATCAGATCGAGCGAAGGCGGTTCAGGCTCAGGCGTGCATGAATTGACCTGGTAATTAACGAGTGCCTTGATCAATAGCGCAGCTGGATGTCCATAAGGGATGGATGAGATCACAGGTCCCTTGTACAGGTCCAATTGCCAATAGCCGCATGGAATGTTCACCTCAACGGTATACGTGCCCGGCCCGTAGATGGCTGTTTTGTTATCGTACAGATACTGCTTGTTGTACGGAGCTCCCATATAGTTCGGCTGTACATTATCCTTGTAGCCATAGCTGGAGAAGGAAAGCTGGATATCGCAATATCCTTCAGGAATCGTGAAGGTAACCTTGCCCGCTGTCAGATTCGGCTTGAGAATACTTTGCCAGACCGGTTGGGTCGTGGCTGTCCAAGGCTTGCATGCGCCTTCGTAGACATCTTCCACTACGGTGGCAGAAGATTGAACTTCGCCATACACGTTGGGCTGGACCGTTAGGGAGCTATCGGATCCCTCGAATGCACGGGCTGTCGTATCTGATAGACCGAGGAGAGGAAACACCAGGGCGAGCACCAGAAGGACGGACATCCACAAGGCCAACGTGCGGTTGACTTTACCTTTCATAGTTTTGCTCCTTTTTGTATACAAATCTAAAATTATGTACTGCGTATTATTGCTGACCAAACCGGAAAACGACCGTCCAAACTGAATCCGTTTCAATTACGCTCGCTTTTTACCATATAAGCCCCCCCTCGGATTACTCAGAACTTGATACATATCGTATCATATTTCTTAAGAAAACTCTACCCTAACCTGCAAGAAAGAAGAGGTCTGCCTAATCAGCCTCTTCCTCCATCGAAACTTTACTTTAACGTATGCGCGCTTTCCGTGAACATTCAATGTTTTTATGACATCCTGTCCAAATTCGGTCTGTTCAGGCTTGGGCCATCCTGCCGTTACAGAGCGGTAACGATAATCGGATGCTCCTTCGTAATGATAATCGTATGCTCATGCTGGGCTACAAAGCTGCTGTCCGGCAAGCGAAGCGTCCAGCCATCCCCTGCAGCTACGGCATATTCGGCTCCAGTCGAGAGAAATGGCTCGATCGTAATGACCTGACCCTCGCGAAGCTTCCGTTTGTCATGCGGATTGAAGTAAGGCAAAATCTGCTTAGGCTCCTCATGCAGCGAACGTCCTACGCCGTGACTGCATAAATTCTTCACCACATGCAGCCCGCCCGCACGTGCTTCCTCCTCGATGAGACGTCCGATGATATTAAGCTTAACGCCTGCCCGCAGCTCGCCGATCACCTTCATCATCGTCCGGTGCGTATATTCGCATAAATAAGTAAGCAGCCCGTCGTCTGCAGGCTCCAGCACGAACGAGTGCCCTGCATCCGCATAATAGCCGTCCAACTCGGCGGACACATCAATATTGATCACATCGCCCGCCTTCAGCTTCTTGGACCCAGGAATGCCGTGCGCCGCCTCCTGATTGACGCTAATGCACGTCGTGCCTGGAAATCCGACATCCTTGCGCGGAGCGGGTGTCGCCCGATGCGCCTCCATGTAGCGAAGTCCGATATCGTCGAGCTCTCGCGTCGTCATACCCGGACGTGCTTGGCGCTTCATCTCGTCGATCGTAGCCGCTACAATGCGGCCCACTCGCTGCAAGGCCTCAATATCCGCTTGAGAATCAATGGTCACGCTTCGAACCCTCCCTTTGACCTCCAAACCAGTCTTCCGACAGTCCCTGCTATCAGTATGGTTCAGTTCAGGTCTGCTTCAATAAGCCGTTTAATTTAGAAACAACGGAGACCCCTTGTATTGTTATGGAAAAATACCCGTCATGAGCATCATAACAGATTTTGGAAGAGGATCAATAATTCGGACGAAGGCAGGGAGCTCTACGGGACGCGCCTCCCCCTTTATTCGAAGCAGGATGGAGTCGGCCTTTCTCCGTTTTGCAACCTCAACGAACCGTCATGTTCAGTTCTCCCTACCCGCTGCATTCACGAAGGAAATCGTACGCCGAAGTCCCATGCGGTCTATATCCCCCTTAGCGGGAAGCTCCTCCGGCAAGCCCTCACTTAACCAGGCTGTCACTGCCAATACGATGGCATCTACGATATCATCCCGAGCTGCTATACGGCGCGGGTAACGTTCGAGCAGCTCAGCCACAGCCTGACCTGCATGGGGCCAGATGCCGCCCAGGTGGGACATCCGCTCAGCGAATCCCGCTTCCTCCCGCTTGCTATGCCTCATCGGCCCGCCGAAAAGCTCGGCAAAGCACAGCTCCGGATGCGACTCGCGGACAATAACCCGAGCCTGCCCAGATCGCTGCATCAGACCATCCAGCTCGCGAATCTTGGGGACGAGTCCCCAGGTTTGCCGGGATAGCCCCTTGCCGCTCAACTGCCGCTGCAGCCGGTTCGCCTCCGCGTATTCATCGGCCTCCAAGACTTCCCTGACAGGCGCCGGGAAAATACTGGACGCCCGCCCCGGCTTCAGCCGGTTGCGTGCCAGACTGTCGCAGAGCCGTCCCTCCGATCCTTCTGCAAGGCCTATTGGCATATCGATCAAGATAAGCTGCGACCTTTCATGATCTTCCCACAGCTCCTGCAAGCGAGTATAGATCCCGGATCGCCAGCTGCCGTCGGCGGCCAGTGTTACCGCGACCCAGCCTCCCCGGCAGCCATCCACACCTGTGTAGCTTGCGGGAACCCGACCAGAATGGTCTGGAGCTGGTGTTGAATAGCCTAAATTGGGCACCAGTCCTATGGGATACTCAGATTTCGGACCATGCATGTCTGAAACCTTTGTCTGTATCGGTAACCGCTCACTCATCATTTCTTCTCCTTTCTCATCCTCTTTCTTCATCGCCGATCTCTACCCGGAATATCTTCCATCACCAGGGGCCCCTATCGCCTGCCAGCAAAAAAAGAATGGCCTAAGCAACCCGACAGGGACACTCATACAAACGCCGGGGAGGGCAATGGCATACGTTGTAAAGCGAATTGAAGTGGACTCTGGGGACAGAAAGGAACGGATCTTCTATGGGAAGAGACATCATTGACATAACTATTACGAAGCAACCGAGAAGTGAAATCACACTTGTTCTGAGCTGCTATGGCAATGTGGCCTACGGCTTGAGCGATCTGCCCAACGGCACAACCGTCACGCTCAAAAACGGCAGTGCCGAGCACGAAGCCCGTATATTTCTGGGAGAAGGAGACGAATGCGCCTTCCCTTATATGGAAATCGACCCCGTAGCCGCCAAGCAGCTTCGTTTGAAGGATCAGACACGTTATCTGGCAGAATACAACTCCCTGCAGGACACGGTCACCTTGACCCGTCTCCTCGTCAGCCGCGGTCACGGTATACTGGAGACAGATCGCACCCGGGAATCGCGCATTACCGTAGGAGCTTCTCTCGCCGCCGTTCTAGGGATACCCTGGACGACACACCCCACACTCACCATTCGAAGCGGCCATAGCACGGTAAAGGCCCGCCTGCGCGTTCCAGCAAATGAAATCAGTGAGGAGCTCCGGTTGCCTGCCTCTCTGAGTCGCAAGCTTGGGCTTATGCCCGGTACGCCTTTAATGCTTGCCTACAACCAGAAAACAAAAACATTAGTAGTGGGCAACTCGGCTGCCGCCCTGGACCAAAATCAAAGCTCGGGAGACACCACGCATCGTTCGGATACCAACCGTTCAGGCTCCGAGCCTCCGAAGGAAACGGCGACCATCCAAACCGGCAAGCGAGTCCGTCCCGATCTTCGTGGACGTGCGGAGAAACCCCGTCCGACCGCCAGTGAGTGGGTTGAAAAATCAGTGACTTATCCGGCCATAGGGAACCGTCAGCTATCCGGGCACCGCACATCTGCCAAGCGTACCGGCGCTCACACCCGATCGTCAGAAACCGGTGTTAGGGCAGGAAGCCGCATCCGAACGGAAGCCATACCCAGAATCTCTCGTATCGAGGCCGCCCGCTCTGCTTCCAAACGCAAGAAAGGCCCGGCCGTCTGGCTGAGCCCTCAAGTCGTACGATCGCTGTAAACCCGGCGGAGTGCACGCTCCCACCCGTGCTTCAGGCGGCTCACACGCCTCTATAGCGGACAGCGCGGTCCGCGGCAATCCATCCCGACATCGCTGTCCCGAGAGTGCCTGCACCCGGGTATACCGTATCCCCGCAGATCCACACGCCGGGGAGTTCCGTGTCGCCCGAGCGCTTACGCAGCAGATCCAGCGCACTGCGCGGGACGCTTCCGCCGACAGCTCCGCGCTCCCTCTCCGTATACCGGCGGTAAGTCACGGGTGTGCCGGGCAGCAGCAGCTCTACCGATTCACGAAGCCCAGGCAGCGCCCGCCCGGCAGCGGCGAGCATACGCTCCGTATACTCGCTTTTCCGCTGCTCATAGCCTTCTCTCTGCCACCATGGCTCCAGCGCGCAGTGGGTGGAAGCCGTGACGGCCAGCCTCCCCTCCGGCGCCCGGGAAAGGTCACCTGGAGGGGAGAACGATACCAACAGCTGATTCCCTTCCGTCAGCGGCTCTCCATAGCGGGAGATGATCTGATGGAACAGAACGGGCGGCTCTTCATCATGCTGCAAGGCCTCGGCCCGACAGCCCATGTAGAGGACGAAGGCCCCCCACTCGGCCTCCGTTCTCCCCTCGCTCCCGGCAGATCCCATACTGGCGCCATCCACGCCTGCCATCGACTCATCCTGTGCTATACGCAGGGCCAAGGCGGAACCTTCATCCTCCGCCTGCACGCCACTACGGCCCTCCAGGAGACCTCCGGCCGGCGGCTCTCCAGCGAGCAGCTTGTCCAGATGCCGGTGGGAATTGTTGAGAATGACCTGCTTAGCCAGTAGCTTCTCCCCGCGGCGGTCTGTCAGCTCCCAGCCTGCGGAAGTTTTTCTCAGACGGATGATCTTCCTTCGCAGCCTGATTTCCCCTCCCGCTTGCCTGAAGGCACCCGCCAAATCTTCGCTGATCCGGGCAAGGCCGCCCTCGATATAGAACGCCCCCCGATGGAACACATTCAGCGCCGTATAGCCCAGTAAGGCCGGGCATCGGTCCGCCGTCGTCTGGACGCTGTCGATCAGTTGTCCGTTCAGGAAGTGGACAAACTCCGAGTCTGCCGGAATACCGTGGCGCTTCAGCCGGTCTCCGAGCGAATGGAACAGGAGGGGGGCAGCCCCGACCAGCTTCCAATCCAGCATACGCAGCAGCCGGGCGATATCCTCCCGGCTTCTGGGCGGAACTACCGGTCGATGCTCCGCCATCGCCGACAGCAGACCCGACATGCCGAAGCATTCCGCATACCAGTCGACGATCCCCTGCGCATGCCGGGGAAATACGCGCGCGATCTCGCGGAACCAGGCCTCCTGCTCCCGATAGTAGCGAACGCGCCGGTCAGGCAGATGAACGTCCATGATCACCTCCTGCATCCGAAGAGCAGGAGACTCTATCCCAACCTCCCGGTACAGCCGGTCAAACATCCCTCCAGCCTCGAAGCCCATCCCGTATGTCGCCCCTACGGCAAAGGAATAGCCCCCGCGGTCAAACTTGCCCGCACAGCCTCCCAGCTCCCCGGAAGCCTCGTATACGGTGACAGATAAGCCCTTGGACGCGAGAAGGGTGGCGGCCGATAATCCCCCGATGCCTGCTCCGATAACAGCAACCTCTGTCGTTTGCATCGCATATTCCCTCCCCGATCCGCATCCTTCACAGCCGTTTACAGCGGTAGTGATAGCTTCCCGTCGTCTCGAAACCAAGCTTGCGGTACAAGGCTACAGCAGGCTCATTATCCCGGATCACCTGCAGGTAAAGCTTTTCTGCCCCACGCTCCAGCGACCACTGGGCCACCCTGCCAAAGAGCTGCTCTGCAATCCCTTTGCGGCGGTGCCGGGGATCGACGACAATATTGCTGATCCCTGCATAACCCCGTTCGCTGACGACCGTACCCAGAGCTACGGTCTCCCCATTCTCCAGGACGCGAAAAAAAGACTTGTCCGGACCGATCGCCGAGAAAATATGACGGTACCCCCGCAAGCGTTCTGCCTCGTACCCCTCCAGCCGCAGAAAATCCTCCAGCCAGCGTTCATCCGCCTCGTAGGCGAGCTCGAAGACAAGTCTTCCGAGCGGAGTTACAGAACGCAAGACCAGCTCCGCCGTAGCAGTCATCTGCAGACACGGCGTTTCCAGCTCGTATCCTGCTTCGGCCAGCAGTGCATCCAGCCCCTCGGGCGAAGCATGGCTGATACAGAAATACGCCGGGAGGCCGCGCCGCCGGTAGAAGCTCTCGATCTCCGCCAGCCAGCCGTCCCTCTCGGGCAGCGGACCGACAGCATGTACGCTGTTGGCCCGTTTCGTCGTGCCGAAGGTCGCGCGCAGCTTCCAACTTCCGTACGATTGCTGGGTATAGGCCGGCCAGGTGTTAGTCATAAGCTCCTCGATCAGCATCATTTCCTGCCAAGATGTTTGCAACAGCCATACCTCCTGATCGTTAGTGATGTTACCTTGATCATAGCATGGCAAGCCCTTCCTTGCACCCCCGACAGCCTTTGCTTCCGTTAAGCAAGTGAAGAAACCCTTGCACGCTAGCAAACCCCATCTATACAAAAAAACAGAGCTGACAGCTCCCTTCTCGCAAGAGCGCATCAGTTCTGCTTGTAGTCAGTTAGTCAGATCCAGCAATCTAACAGCTTGTCTGCCGGAGAGACCGTCAGTCCAGCAGCCGGATGACTGCCCGGCCGACCAGATCCTCGCCCGTCGTCGTATGGAGCCTGTTGAGAAACTCGGTCTGGAACGCGCCCGGGTGATTCGGACCGGATATTTCCACAGCCAGCTCAGCGGCTACTCCGTAGAAAGCCAGTGCCGCTGCCGAGGCAGCTACCAGATCCTTCTCCACCGCAGCGAAGGCGCCGATCACGCTGGTCAGCAAGCAGCCGGTGCCAGTCACCGACGTCAGCAAAGGCGTGCCGTTGCTGATCCGGTAAGTCGACTTCCCATCGCTAACGTGGTCATCCGCTCCCGTAACTACCACGACAATCCCCAGACGGCGCGCAGCCTCGCGAGCCAGTACAGCAGCGTCACTGCCCGCAGCATCTCCCGCATCAACGCCCTTGATCTGCATCTGCTCGCCGATGACATTGGCTACCTCTGCCGCATTGCCCCTCAGCACCGACACCTTGACCTCGTCCAGAATACGACGAGACGCTTCCGTCCGATAGGCAGTCGCCCCCGCCCCGACCGGGTCGAAAATGACCGGAACGCCATGGGCGTTCGCCGACTTGCCTGCGATCAGAATCGACTGAATCAGCTCCTCGTTCAACGTCCCGATATTAGCGACCAGCGCACCTGCGATCCTTGCCATATCGGCCACTTCTTCATGGGCGTAAGCCATGACCGGCGAAGCCCCAAGGGCGAGCAGGCCGTTGGCTGTAAAGTTGGTGACGACGACATTCGTAATGTTGTGAACAAGCGGCTTATGCTCCCGCACCCGATGCAAAATTTCAATGCTGGTCTCGATTCCCATATTCAATCCTCCCGGTAATGGTTTGGGCAGCAGCTCGGCTTCTGCCCTGGTTTTTTCATACTCATTCGCTACCGCGGCCGGTGCATTCACCGCATCACAAGTCCGCCGTCTACATGAAGGCATTGCCCCGTCACGAAGGAAGCCCAATCCGAAGCAAAGAAAAGGACAGCCCCAGCGATATCCCCTGGCGAAGCCAGCCGTCCAAGAGGTGTCAAGCCGATAATAGCATTCTTCGTGTCCTCCTTCGTATCCCGGCTGGAATCGGTAGGGGACGTCAGGCCAGGGGCCACGCAGTTCACCGTAATGCCGAACGCCCCCAGCTCTACGGCCAGGTTGCGGCTGTAGCCGAGCAACGCTGCCTTGGCTGTTGTGTAATCATGGTAAGGCACGACGGGGAAATCGATCAGGTTCGTGACCAGATTCACGATCCTTCCGCCTCCCTGCTCCTTCATCAGCGGAATCGCTGCCTGGCAGATGTGAAAGGCCCCACCAAGGCTGCCTTCAAGCTGCGTCTGGTAGTCGTCCCAGCCTATGTCCCACGCCGTCTTGCGATGCTTCGGATCGAAGCTGTACGGACTTAACGCGTTGTTGACGACGACATCGAGGCGGCCGAATGCCTCCTCAACTTGATCGACCATCGCCTGCACGGCTTCGCGGTCCGTCACATCGGCCTGCAGAGCGACCGCCTCGCCCCCCAGGCTGCGAATGCCTGCAACCACATGCTCGGCCGCCACCTGATTGCGGACATAATTGACGATCACCAGCGCGCCGCGGGCCGCGAAGGCCTCGGCGATAGCCGCTCCGATGCCGCGGCTGGAGCCGGTGACCAACACTGTTTTCCCGGCAAATTCCATAACCATCACCTCCCTTTCTCCCGGATATACCTGGCTTTGGCCTGGTGTCGAGGCTGTTCCGCTACTAAAGCCTCGATCCTATTCGAAATCCGGGTCGTACCGCTCAGCTTCCAGCTCCGCGCTTCGCTCCAGGTCGACCCAGCGTACCAGATCGAGCAGGTTCATCCGCCCGTCGTGATGCCAGCCTGCTGGCGTCCTGGCCATCTGGCCGACCGCGCAGATCCGGGTCACACCCCGGCTTCCCAGCAGAGACGCCAGGGGCTCCAGCCTCTCCGGTCCGACGGCTAACCCGGCTGTCTGCAAGTACTCTCGGTATGGTCGCAGCTGACCGGCTGCCTGCTCCAAACTTCCGCAGGCGAAGATATGCAGCGTCCGGTTCAGCGGCGAGGGCTCAAACCCGCCCGCGCCCTGATAGATCACGGTCCAGTCCGTGCCGCGAACGCTCGCATACACCGATACGGGCTCTCCCTGCAGCCCCCGCAGCTCCATGCGCTGGCGGACCGACCGGATCGCCAGCGCTTCCTCGTCGGAGAGGTCTGCGCGCGGCTTTTTCTCCTGGTAGCGCTCCATCTCGGAAGCGACCAGTTGGGCGAATTGCCGGGGAGAGACGGCTCCGCCTTCCTCTACGAATACCCCATGCGGGGCCAAGCAGCCCTGCTGGTCGTATACGGAAGCGTCCTCCGCCACCCGTCTTGCCGTCTCCTTGAACCGGTCGACGGTCAGCGCCTCCCGCCCCACCATCGCGAAGCTGATCTTATGCCCGTAGCTGAGGAAGAGCCGCTCCGCCGGCATACGGCCGCGCACCTGCTCCACCGTCTGCTGCGAGCCGTACACGACGACGGCATCCGCCGCATCCAGCAAGGGCCGCTCCAGCTCCTCGCTGCCTCCCTTCCAAGGAAGAATAGCGAGACAATCGGCCAGCTCCTCATCCAGCTCAGCCAGCGTCATGGCGAACAGCACCGCCATCAGCGGCTCGGCCGAGGAGGTTTTGCCGATCGATGCGGACTTGACGAGCAACCCCATCACCAGACTCCAGACGGGCAAGCCCGGCACGTTGCCAGAGAATACATGGAAGATGAGCTCCGGTCCGTAGGCGCGGCTTAGCCCCCCATGCTTGCGGGGACGAAACTCGTCGAGCACGGCTGCCGCATCGAATTCCTCATCCAGAAACCGCAGCAGCTCCTTCCGCCGGAACGTACGGAAAAACCGCTTGAGCTCCAGCCGGATCATCTCTCCGTTGTAGCCGGTTATGACGGGAAGCCACGTCTCGGCCAGCACACGCAGCCCGTACTCCGGGTCCAGCCAGCGGGCCACTGCCCGGTCGATCAGCTCGACGATCTGATCCGTCCGCAGCTGCGCAAGATATGCGGCTCTGCGGGCGGTCACTTGAGCTGCTGCCTCCTCAAGCAGCTCCGGGCTGAGCACAGGCAGCCTCAGCACGAGCGTTCCGGCGGGACCTTCATACCGCCGTTCCCGGGTCTCGGCCGGAGCCATGCCTCGCGGCAAACGGTAAGCCTCGATGACGGCCACAGGTCCGGCATCGTTTTTCTCGTGGCATTCAGCCGCCTGAGTTCCTAGGTATTCCTCATCCTCTGGCTTCTGTTCGTTATTCGGTGCAGTCATCGGATGGGTCACCTACCTTCGGCTGGCAGTCATCAATTGATCGACGGCGATGGAGCAGCCTCTGGCCTCGGAGCCCTTAACGCGACCCAGCAGCACCAAGCCCCGCTCCGTCCGGTATCCCATATCCTCGGTCAGGATCGCGAATGCGGAGTTCCAGCTTGCCATATCATAATGCGCCAGCACGCCACGCTCCCCGTCAGCGACCGGCTCGAGCGTTTCCGGATGAAGCACCAGCGTACGAATCCACGGGCCGCCCGCTTTCTCATAGACAGACTCGCCCGTCAAGAAACGGCTCCGGATATTGCGGTCATACAGCTGCGAGCTGAGCTCCGTCATCCCGTACATATTCACACAATCCTCGCGCTTCACACCCAAGTGCCGCTCCAGACCCGCGTACAACTCCTCCGGTGAGATTTCGCGAGCCTGTCCCTTCAATCCGCCGGTATCGAAAATCCGGCTTCCCTCCGGGAGCCTTATCTGCTTCCCCTGCTCCTCGCAGGCGTCCAGCAAGTGCACGTAGGCGAACGTGGCGCCCATCAGCAGTACAGGTCCGCCGTTCGCTTCCCGCTCCTGCAGAGCCGTCAGAACGGCACTCAGATCAATCCCGTCCTCCGGCGAGAAAAACAAACGGCTGTCCGCCTCCCCGAACAGCTCCACCGCCCTGGACAAATATCTGGACAACGAGCTGTTGCGGTTCACATCCTCCGCCGGAGACAGCACGAGGATCGTCATCTTCTCGCGGTCAGGCAGCACATACCGCTTGAACGGCGGCGCCATCGAAGCATCCCATACCTCCAGCGTCGGATGGTAATGCTTGCCCCGCTTGTCCGCCTGCGTCGTCCCGCTGGTCATAAATACAGCCTCCGCCTCGCCCTCAGGCTCACAGGAGAGCGTCAGCTCCTTGAACGCTTGGATCGGAAGCGGCGGGATCTCCTGCCAGCTCCGCACCGTCAGAGGCGATTTCCGCCGGGCCTGGGCGTATTTGCGATAGGCGGGAATATGCTTGAATTGATAGGCGAACAGCTGCAGCGCCAGCTCATTGAACCTGGCGTCAGCTTCACTCGCTCTTCCTTCCCGATCCGGAGCCTCCGCGTAGGCTTCTATATCCGAAAACCGTCCGATGTACGTCAGTACCTGATCGGCCAAATCTCTTGATTCCGGTCTCATTGCGTTCTCATCCTTTCTGTACGCTTGCTTATCCGTTTTCCGGTTACTTCTTCGTTTGCTCTCCTGTAGGCAGCAATTCATTGGTCACGGCGTCCTTCAGACTGAGCTCCTTCTGAATCAGGCCGAGCTTCTTGTACAGATCGGCCCCCTGCTGGAGCAAAGCGGCATCCAGCGTGCCAAGCGGTTGCCCGCCTGGCGTCTGTGCCGAGGCATTGCGGAGCCTGATGATTTGTTCATTGCGCTTCTTATCCTGCCCGTCGATGGCCTTGGCGACCGCCACCTCAGCCGCCGCTTCCGGCTGTTCGTTCATCCACTGGGCACTGCGCTTGTAGACGTCGAGGAAGCTGCGCAGCAGCTCCTTCTTCTGGGCAAAGGTTTCCTCGGTCACAACAAATACGTCGCTCGGCACGTTCAGCGAATCGGCGACGCGCAGCTCGTTCACCTCGCCCAGTCCCTTCAGCTTCGCATCAGCCAGCCCCGTATCCGTAGCGGCCGTCGCGTCCACCTGTCCCTGAATCAACGGAGCAAAGTTGGACACGCCGGTCTCGATGATCGTCACGTCCTTTTCCGTCAGACCGGCCTCGTGGAGCAGCACCAGCAGATTATGCCGTGTTCCGCTCGCCAGACTGTAGACGCCGATCTTCTTCCCCTTCAAATCCTTGGGCTCACGAATCCCTTTATCCTTGAGGGATACGACATTGAACACATTCTGCGGATAAATATTGTAGATGACACGCAGCTTCTCACCCTTCTCCAGCGCAAAATAGAGCGAGCCCGGATCGGTGAAGGCGATGTCCGCCTGCTTGGTGAGAATATTCTTGATCGCATCGCCGCCTCCGGCACCCGGTACGAAGCTGAACTCGATACCTTTTTCCTTAAACCAGCCTTGGGTTTCAGCCTGATACAGATTGGTTTGCTCGGCGATCGGCTTGCTCCAGCTGGCCATGACCAGCTTTTGAATCGGTCCCGTAGCTGGAGAAGCAGCCCCTGTATTTCCTTTAACCGATTCTGAAGCCCCGCTCCCAGCCCCGCAGGCTGACAACAGCAGACTCCCGGCTAGTAATAGTGAAGCAGTCATTGTCCATGATGTCTTATTCATCTGTCTTTCTCCTTCTTGTAAGGTCTCAGCTTGATTCTCTCTATGATCAGCACCAATTGGTACAGTCCCATCCCAAGCACGGTGAGCAGCAGCAGGACGGCGAACATGAGCGGCGTGTCCATCATGCCCTGAGAAGCGATCAGGAGCGCCCCAAGCCCCTTGCTCCCCCCGATAAACTCTCCGACAACCGCACCTACGACGGCCAGCACGACCGCTACCCGCACGCCGGCCAGCATCCCCGGCAATCCTGCCGGCAGCTTCAGGCGGAGCAAGGTCTGCCAGCGGGAAGCGCCTAGCACCCGAAATAGCTCCTGCTTCAACGGATCGACATACTGAATAGCTGTAACCGTACTCTCCAGCAGCGGGAAAAATGCAATCAAGGCGGTAATGACGACCTTCGGCGTCGTGCCAAAGCCGAACCAGATCATAAACAGCGGGGCCAGCGCGAGCTTGGGCACCGCCTGGCTGGCAATCACATAAGGAGACAGCAGCCTCCTCAGCCAGCTCCACTCGCCCATACCTACGCCAATGAGCAAGCCCAGCGCCCCTCCCAGCAGCAGCCCGAGCACAATCTCCAGCACCGTCTGCGCAATATGCGGGATAAAGTATCCGCTGCCCAGCCCTTTTCCCAGGGCGGCAGCTACTACTGAGGGCGCAGGGAGTACGAGCGTAGACACCCCGCTGACGCGTACGCCCAGTTCCCAGAGCAGCAGAAGCGCTGCAAACAGGACGAGTGCTCCCCAACCGCCTCGGCTGCCAGATTTGTTCCCCGCAGAACGGTCCGGGGGCGACTTGAGGCTTTGCGGGTCTTGGGGCGACTGGCGGTCTGGTAAAGGCTGCCGGCCTCGCGTCGTTTGCGAGCTTGGCTCATCTTGCGGGCCTTGCGTCGCTTGCGAGCTTGGCTCATCTTGCGGGTCTCGCGTCGCTTGCGAGCTTGGCTCATCTTGCGGGCCAGGACTGCCAAGTGAGCTTTGATCAATTTGTTCGCTTTGACCGTCTTGAGAGCCTTCCGTTCGGTCAGCCCTTCTGTCGGTTCTCCGATTATTCACCTTGGCCTCCCGCCTTCCATCGTCTGACGCAGCATCAGGCACAGCTGATTGAACGGTTCTTCATAACGCAGCTTGTAATGCCTGTGCGAGGGAAGCGGCACCTGGGTATCCACAGCCACTCCTCCATCCTGCAGCATGACGACCCGATCCGATACATACACCGCCTCCGCGATGTCGTGTGTGATGAACAGCACCGTCATGCTCCCGGATGCACAGAGCTGCAGCAGCTCCTCCTGCAGTTCCTCGCGCGTCAACGCATCCAGCGCGGCGAACGGCTCGTCCAGCAACAGCAGCGTCGGCTCACGCATCAGCGCACGCGCCAGCGCTACGCGGCTCTGCTGTCCTCCGGATAACTGACCGGGGAACTTGTCCGCGTGGCCCGCAAGTCCCATCCGCTCCAGACGAGCATCGGCGGCTTCCCGATCCGCCGCCGTAGGCTTGCCATGCAGCGTAACCGGGAGCAGTACATTATCCCGCACCGTGAGCCATTCCAGCAGCGTCGGAGCCTGAAATACCATGCCGATACGCTCATGGGGCTTCGTCACGGGACGGCCCGCAATCCGCACTTGCCCTTCGGCAGGCACGAGCAGGCCAGCCGCCATCTTCAACAGCGTCGTCTTGCCGCAGCCGCTTCGGCCGAGCAAGGACACAAACTCGCCTTCATCCACCTGCAAGCTCAAGTCGCTCAGCACAGGTTGTCCATCGCTCCCATTACCGTACGTATGTGAAATATGCTCAAAGTCCAAATAGGACATCTTACTTCTCTCCTTACTATCAACTTGCAAAAAAACACACCCCGCCCTAAGCAAAGTGTGTTTGATTCACCTCTCCCTACGCTGGCATGACCCAACAGGTTCAAATGGTTAACGGCAGATTGGCCGTACTCTCAGCCCGGTTCCCCCCGGACTCCCATGGTACATATTCAGTTTCTTGTTCCTTCTATGATACGCCATCTGTTCTTATCCGGTCAAGGAGAAGGCATTCCAGGGTGGCTCTACAAGATCATGTACGCTCCCCATTACTTGCCGGGAGCAATATCCGTACAGACTACGCCTACATCGGAAGCATTGATAGCAAAAGCATTGCCGCCTTGTCCTCTCTCCCTCCCTATGAAGGATGCTTCCAGTTAATGCAGACTTACTAGAGACGGAGTCGGCTACCATCACCGAGGAAAAATAAAAAACCTCAAAGGTAAAATACCTCTAAGGTCAATAGAATCGTAATCAGATCAAGCCAAATCGATTAAACTATCGAGTAGGAACTTCTACGATTTGGTTAGGATCATGCCGTTGTAGATCGGGATTAAAGCTCCCTCCCCAAGACCTCGCCCCCCCCCAGGTCCATAGGGTACCGTCCCGTTTTAAAACAAGGGAAAAGAACGGCCCCCTGTAAACAGACACAGCATCCTTCAATCCAGGGACAGGTGACGGGTCAATCGGTTTTACATCTAAGTAATTATCGCTATAAAGCCCTCCCCATTGCCATACGGTCCCATCGTCTTTGAGTGCAATAAAGTCACCGATCTCTACAACATTCGTTAATCCCTTAATCTGGAAAGGTTCCACAGGTTTTTTATCCCATTTTCCACTTGCGAGTGCAGCTCTTTCTTCACTGGTCAGATTGCCATACTCACTCCATCCCCACACGGTACCATCTGATTTCAGTACATGGAAGTTGTTGCCGTTGGATAGTTTCCACACATTGGTGAACCCTTTTATTTTTTTCACTTGAATAGGATAAGGGTCGGACCCCTCAGGATCTATCCATGTCTTGGGCCCTCCTAATCCAAACCCTGCCCAAGGAGCGGGAGTCACCGTTTCCTCCGGCCAGCTTCCTAATGAAACTGTCCCGTCGTCATGAAGGAGTACGAGTTCTCGGTTTGCCACGCAAATATCTCGAATAGAATACAACTCGGGAACTTGTAAGACACTTGCTTTAAACTCTCTTTTTCTTCCTTCATGCTGTGAATAAACCCAAGTCCAGACGCGTCCTTCTTCATCGAGTGCTGCAGAGAATCCAGATATATCCGTTGCTACTTTCTTAATACGGCTCAATCCCGGAATCTGGATGGGTTCTTTAATTGAGAAAAACCATGTATTTTCATTTTTATAATCACGCAAATACGTCCAAACCGTGCCGTCGTCCTTAACGGCATAAACATCGCTTCCATGCGAAATATCCACTACATGGTCGAATCCCTTTATTTTTGTAGGCTTACGCTCCCCCATCAACCAGGCTTGGCCGTATTCATCCAC
This sequence comes from Paenibacillus filicis, assembly GCF_038070315.1. NCBI lineage: Bacteria > Bacillati > Bacillota > Bacilli > Caryophanales > Paenibacillaceae > Paenibacillus > Paenibacillus filicis. Next base: position 41,547 of record NZ_JBBPCC010000021.1, read on the forward strand.
ATAACTAAAATCCGAGTATCCCGATAAAAGCGGCCTTTGTTTGGCAGAGGCTTCAACTGTATGAAATGGAGAAGTAAGAAGTATAGCTGCCAAACCACTAAAGATCATTTTTTTGCTGCGAAGAAATAGCATGATTCAACATTCTCCTTTAGATGAAAGATGAAAAAAGGCATGATTATGACCTATATGGAACTTCAACCGGAAGCTGACCGTCATGAAGACCCGTTTCAAAGTTTAAGCTGGCTCCCCATCTTCTCATCTTCCCCCAAGTCCAAAGCGTCCCGTCTTTTTTCATGGCGACGCTATAGTCCTGGGCAGCCCAGATCGTCTGGACATCACTTATCGCCTGAAACGGGGTGGGCCTGACCGGCTTATCGAATCCTTGAAAAATATTAATGTGAATTCCACCCCATTGCCAGACCGTCCCGTCCTCGCTTAATGCAAGGTTATGATAAGCTCCCGAGCTGACCTCTTTAATTTTGGAGAGACCTTGAATCTGAATAGGCTCCGGCACTTGTTTACCTAGATAACCTAGAGTAGTGGAATAGGTTTCTTGCCCTTCATCCAGAGACCCTGTCAATGCGCCATCTCCATTAGGGCCCCATCCCCAAACCGTACCATCCTCTTTAATAACCAAATGATGCCTTCCTTGTCCTGTACCTAATTTTGCAACATGAGTAAGATTTGGAACCTGATGGAACCTTACTTCAGCACCTTGTAATTCGTTCCAGTCCATCCCATAATTGTACTTTCCTTGCAAGACTGTCCCGTCTTCCTTAAGAGCAATCAACGTCCCAACGGTGACTTGGATATCTACGATCTTCTTCAAATCAGGAACTGCTTGTATTTTTGCATCAAAGGCAAGCTTTGGCTGACCGAGTTTCGTACTATTCCATACCCATACCCTCCCGTCTCGATCCAGCGCGGCCGAATATGCATTATCCGTCGACACCTTTGTAATGTTCTTGAGGACAGGAAGCTGAATAGGCTTGGTGATTGAAAAATACCACGTATTCTCCGCTTCGTAATCCCGGGCATACATCCATACACTGCCATCGTCTTTTACCGTGTAGATGTCTCCTCCGTGTGAAATATCCACAACATGATTCATCCCTGGAATTTTCGTTGGTTTGCGCTCGCCAAGCAGCCAAGCTTGCCCATCTTCATCCAAAAAGCTAAAATTATCCCCGGAAGAAGATATTTTAGGGATCGGTTTGTTGATTTTTTCGACGGTAGCAGCAGATACCATGGTGTATGAAATGGAGCACGACAGTAAGATGGACAAAGTCATCGTTGCCAAACGTTTCTTTCTCTTGAACAGCATTGGGTCTCAACTCTCCCTCCTTCGCTTTGTCAGCGAAACATAATAGGTATGAATCATCATACAATAGACTCAAAATTTTCCAATTTGTTGCACTTTATACTTAAATTTTATTTTTTGATTAAATTTCTATCTCAAGCAATGCTTCTATCCGTACTTGGGATATAACAAAAAGCCGCCCCATCCGCCGCTGCCTGAGACAACGGAGATGAACCGGCTTCTGCCTTATTGAAAGATAACGAACTTTAGGTTCTGCTTTTTTAAGTATTGAATAATACCAGGCAGCGCTTCCACCGTCGCTGCTTTTTCGTGCATGACATAGATCCCCTTGGACGGGTCGTGGTCTTTGAAATACTGGATGAGGTCTTCGGCCTTCTTCCCTACGGTCCAATCCATAGGGTCTCTGTTCCAGAGCACCATTTTCATACGTAAGGATTTCGTGGTGTCCAGCAGATTTTTGTTCAAGGAGCCATATGGCGGACGAAATAACGTGACCGGCATATGAACGAGCGGCTCCAGCAACTCGTTCGTTTGACTCAGGTCCTTTTTCTGCTCAGCCGATCCGACTGTCGCTAGATTCTTATGGCTCCAGGAATGACTGCCAATGGACATGTTATGCTCCCTCGCATAAGTAACCATATCCTGACGATGACGGGCATTCTCCCCGATAAAGAAGAATGTTGCGCCTACTCCATGCTCCACCAGAATATCTACGATCTGCCGCGTGTACGTTGAGGGTCCGTCGTCAAAGGTCAGCGCCACGTACCCCTCAGGCAGGCTGGTCACTTTATCTCCTTCTTCAATGACAACCACTTCCGCTTCCTCCGCAATATGCGAAGGCGCGCTGGGCTTGATCGCATCATCCGAATCGGCAGATGCCGGAAGAACTGGATTGAATTCGACTTTCAAGGAGGCTAGCTCTGCCGGGATAGGGGCTCCGTTACCGGTACCGGTAACGGCTTGTTCGGACCCGTTACTCGGCCCTGCCGTCAAAACCCCTTCTTCCTTGTCGATGGCCAGCCATGTTGCCAGCATCAAAATCACAACGAAGCCAATCATGCCAAGCCCATGCCTCTTGCTTGCCTTCCAACGCTGGCTACGCACTCTCACTGCGACAGGTTGTTCAGATAACGAAGGCACTTGTCCCACTGATGCGACCATGACCGTCCTGTTCTCTTTGATCTCCGTCAATCGTTCTTTATAAAGAACAGAACAGACGAAATAAAAAGTCTGGCTAATGATGCCGCGGGTTACAACCAGCGAAGTATAGTGTTTTTGTTGAAAAGGGTCCCACCTTGTAAATGGCGATAACCGCACCCTTCCCGAACCGCTCAAATCCAATACTGCGAGCTGCTTGTATGTATATTCGTCTATTTCGATCTCGCATCGGGCATAGCCCTCATCCCGGGTAACACCTAATTCCAGCTTATAGCAGGTTGAATCTTGCTTCAGCGCCAGCAGCTCTATCATACAGACCGTATAGGTCTGGGTGGACATGACCGGTTTAGCTATTTCCGTTCCCATCTTCATTCCGCGCTCTTATCGTTTCCAAGGGGGAAGACATCCGTGTCGTGAAGTCTTGGATCATGGAAAGCAGATAGGCTTTTTCCTCTCGCTGCGCTTCGAACTTCTGCATCAGATGGGCATGCTCAATCGCGAGCTTCCCGTTCTTCTCCTCGAGCTCGTTGATCTTCCTGCTTTTCTCAAGCTGTGCTTCATTATGCTTATGCAGCAAGCTGCTATACTTCTGCTGCTCCAGATCAATGACATTTTTCAATTCTTCAATTTCAGTCGTCATGCCGTTTTGAATATCCCGGCAATCCTCCAGCATCTGATCATACTTCAGATTCTTCTCTGTCAGCTTTTGCTCTAGATCCAGAATGCTTTTCTCGCGTTCTTCGACCACTCGCCCCATGTTCTTCAGGTCGCGCGACAATCTGTCTATATTTCCATTCGCATGCATCAGGCGGTCCTGATGCTCATAGATACTCATATCCGAATGCTGCTTAGCCTGAATAAGCTGATCCACAGCAAAAAGCAAATCCAGGGACTTCTTATCCAGATTGGCCTTGCTTATGGACAGAATAACAGGTTGCTGCTCTGTTCCGTATATTGGCTCTTCCTCAGTCCCTGCTTGATGCACGATCCTTTCTTCTGGTTCCTGCTTCGATTCTCGATCCTTTGCATCCTTCCATATTGCAAAAGGAGATCGCATGCCGTGCCCACCACCCTCAAAAATGTCAAAGTTTGTCGCTCTATAGCTCCATTATAGAGGAAACACGAAAGGAAGTACGTGGGTCTTTATATCCAAGTGTTAAATGAATAACAATGACCTAAGTCCTAAAAACCAAGTATAGTCCCGATCCAGCCTTGTTTAAGCTACTCCTTAGGCTTTGACAACAGCCTCTCCGGCTGAAAATTTAAGGATTCGGTACAAAAAAACTTCCTCCTTGCAAGCGGCCAGGAGGAAGTAGCAAGTAAGTATATATGGTTTGAAATTCTACTAAGGTTGTATTTTGTAATGGACTCAGCTTTCCATCTGAATGAGCCGATTGAGCTCTTCATCCGAGATCCCGGTTACTTTTCGGATCATATCCCGGCTGATGCCTTCCCTCAACATGTTTAAGGCTACCTCGGCTTTACCTTCTGCTTTACCTTCTGCTTTGCCCTCCTCACGGCCTTCCGCTCTTCCCTCAGCAAGCAAACTGTTCAGCTCAATTAGCGCATGCTCGCGCGCCTCATACAGCCGGAGCGTCTCCTGATCGCTGCTTAGCCATTCGAGCTTCTCTTCTGTCTTTCGAATCTCGGGATCCATTCGCATCAGCTCCTTCAATTGGGCTTCCGGCAGCTTCTCGTCGAGAAATAGCAGCCAGCGGTGAAGAGGATCGTTTAAGTCCTTGGATGCTACCGCAAACTTGGGGTATTCGATGAAATGCAGTTCCATCGCATCGGTTAACAAATATTTGGGCTCTTGATCTTCATAAAAACGAAACGAACTATGGAAACGTTCAAATTCAAATAACTTAAAGTCCAAAATATTGATCGTTACCGTTCGCTTAAGGTCCTCATACCTGCCACCTGCTTTAATCGAGCTTACATAAAGCTTGCTGGCATAAAACAACGTACGACGAGCCATATTACGCTGGTTGGTCAGCTGAATTTCAATATCAATCTGAACACCCTCCACCGTCTCCGCTCTAACATCAAGCCGGCCTGTCTTGTCATCAATCAGTTGCTTGTCTAGTTGCTTGTTCTCGATGACGGTTAAGTCAGCAATACGTGACGAAGCCTTCAGCCCCAGTATGGCATTCAATAGTGCGATCAAGCTGCTCTTGGATTCAGGCTCCCCGAACAGGCGCTGAAAGATAAAGTCGTTTTTCGGTTTCAACCGTCTAATCGTCATCGTATCACCCGCCACAGATCTTTTACTTCCAGTATACCACAACGCCAAAGAACCCGCCGCAAGGCAGGTTCTTCAGAGTAACACCTATTATTTGCCCAATTGGTGGATCGGATGGCCCAGCGCGCCTTCGGCGGCGTCCATCGTGATCTCGCCCAGTGTTGGGTGAGCGTGGATGGTCAATGCGATATCCTCGAGGGTAGCGCCCATCTCGATCGCCAGCGTCAGCTCGGCGATCAGGTTGGAGGCTTCTGCACCGACGACGAATCCGCCGACCAAGAGGCCGGTATCCTTGTCGCCGACGAGCTTCACGAAGCCTTCATTCGCGTTCATCGATTGAGCACGGCCATTCGCCGCGTAAGGGAACTTACCGATCGTGACGTTGATGCCCTTCGCTTTGGCTTCAGCCTCGCTCAGACCAACGCCTGCGATCTCAGGATCCGCGAAGACGACAGCAGGGATGACCTTGTAATCGACAACGCTAGGCAGTCCTGCGATAGCTTCGGCAGCTACCTTCGCTTCATAGGAAGCTTTGTGAGCCAGAGCCGGACCTGCGACGATGTCGCCGATCGCATAGATATGCGGTACGTTCGTTTGGCATTGCTCGTTAACCTTGATCAGGCCGCGCTCGCCAACTTCGACGCCAGCCAGCTCCAAGGACAGCTCTCCATCGGTGTTAGGACGGCGTCCGACCGTAACCAGCACATAGTCGGCGGTTACTTTCTTCTCTTCGCCCTTCACCGTGTAAGTAACCGTTACGTCGTCGGCAGTTTTCTCGCAAGATTGAGCGAGAGCTTCCGTGACGATGTCGACGCCCAGCTTCTTCAGATTGCGCTCGACCAGCTTGGTCAATTCCTTCTCGAAGCCTGGCAGGACGAAGTCGGAGCCTTCCAGCACCGTTACTTTCGAACCCAGCTTCGCATAGGTTTGACCCAGCTCAATGCCGATATAGCCGCCACCGATGACGATCAGGCTCTTAGGCACTTCTTGCAGGGACAGCGCTTCGGTCGAGGACAGAATGCGGCCGCCGTAAGGGAATGCCTTCAGCTCGATCGGGCGGGAGCCAGTCGCGATGATGCAGTGCTCGAACTTGTAGCGTGCTGTTTCGTTATCATTAAAGACGCGAGCTTCGTGATCGTTGATGAACAGTGCTTCGCCGTTGAAATACTGAATTTTGTTACCTTTCAGCAGCATGTTGACACCGCCGGTTTGCTTCTTAACGATGCCGTCTTTCCAAGCTTGTACTTTGCTGAAATCAAGCTTTACATTTTCAGCCGTAATCCCGAGCGCTTCGGAGTGGCTAACCACTTCATAATGATGCGCAGCGGAAATCAAAGCCTTGGAAGGAATGCAGCCGCGGTTCAAGCATACTCCGCCGACTTCTTCCTTATCCACAACAAGTACGCTTTTACCCAACTGAGCAGCGCGGATGGCTGCTACATAACCGCCGGGACCAGCACCAATGACCAATACGTCAATCTCAACAGATGCGTCACCTACTACCATAGCGGATTACACCTCCATGACAAGCAGCTCTGGATCGGAGAGCAGTTGTTTGATATAGTTCATAAAGTTTTGCGCCGTAGCGCCGTCGATAATGCGGTGGTCGAAGCTGAGCGACAGAGCCATAACAGGAGCAATCACAATCTCGCCGTTCTTGACGACCGGCTTCTCGGAGATGCGGCCCGTACCCAGGATCGCAACTTCAGGGAAGTTAATGATCGGCGTGAAGAACATGCCGCCTGCGGAACCGATATTCGTAATCGTCAGCGTGGAGCCTCTCAGCTCGGCGCCGGACAGCTTGCCGTCGCGGCCGCGAGTCGCCAGGTCCTTGATCGCGGAAGCGATCGTCCAGATGTTCTTGCGATCCGCATCTTGAATCACAGGCACGATCAGACCGTTGTCCGTATCGGTAGCGATCCCGATGTGGTAGTACTTCTTGTACACGATCTCTTGCTTCTCTTCGTCGATCATCGCGTTCAGAGCCGGGAATTGGCGTGCTGCCGCAACCAAAGCCTTGACGATGAATGGCAGATAAGTCAGCTTGACGCCCTTCTTCTCAGCGACAGGCTTGGCTTTCTCACGAAGCGCAACCAGACGCGTCACGTCGACTTCGTCCATCAGGGTAACGTGAGGAGCGGTATACGCGCTCTTGACCATCGCATTGGCGATTGCCTTGCGGATGCCCTTGAGCGGCACGCGCTCTTCTTCACGGTCGCCGCTGACAGCGCCAGCTGCGGAAGAAGCTGCCGGTGCGGACGAAGACTTCGCCGCTTCTGCTGCCGGAGCCGCGCTGTCAGCTGCTGGAGCTGCCGCTGCGCCGCCGCCTGCTGCAAAGCCAAGCACATCTTCCTTGGTCACGCGGCCGTTTTTGCCGGTAGCCGTGACCTGGGCGATGTTGACACCCTTCTCGCGTGCCAGCTTGCGCACGCTAGGAGTTGCCAGCACACTGCCCGCGGACGAAGCCTGGGCGGAAGCACCTGCTGCAGGAGCAGAGCCTGCGAGCGGTGTGTCGATCTTGGAAGCCGCCACATTGGCTGCTACTGCACTGCCAACAGGCTCAACGCCGCTAACGTCAGCGCCGCCCTTAGCTGCATCCTTCTCAACCGCTTCGGTTGCACTTGCTGCAGGAGCATCGCCATGACCATGCGCTTGCTGAGGGATTTCGCCGACTACATCGATGACGGCGATGACGTCGCCAATCGTACATACTGTACCTTCGGCAACCTTCAGCTCCACAATCTTGCCTTCAACCGGGGAAGGAACTTCCACAGTCGATTTATCGTTTTGTACGTCCATCAGGATCGTTTCATCATTTACAGTGTCGCCAGGCTTGACGTGCCACTTGACGATTTCGCCCTCGTGGATGCCTTCGCCGAGCTCCGGAAACCGATATTCAAAAGTTGCCATCGAACACTCACCATCCTTGTCGCTTCGTCAAATTAAAAATCAAGCACTTGGTTCAAGCCAGCTACGATTCTCGCCGGATTCGGCAGCCATTGATCCTCGACTTGGGCAAAAGGATATACCGTATCTGGAGGAGCTACGCGCAGCACTGGCGCTTCCAGGTGAAGGATCGCTTTCTCGTTGATCTGAGCGATGACTTCAGCCGCGATACCCGAAGTTTTTTGCGCTTCCTGCACGATGATCGCGCGGTTAGTTTTCTTGATCGACTCGACGATCGTGTCGATATCGAGCGGAATCAGCGTACGCAGGTCGATAACCTCGACTTTGGCGCCGCGTGTTTTTTCGATCTCTTCCGCCGCCTTCAGCGAGGTGTGAACCATCGCGCCGTACGTGATGATCGTAGCGTCGGAGCCTTCGCGGACCACGTTCGCTTTGCCGATCGGCACCGTGTACTCGCCTTCCGGTACTTCAGCACGGAACGAACGGTACAAGTTCAAATGCTCCATGAAGAATACCGGATCGTTGTCGCGGATCGCGGAGATCAGCAGACCTTTCGCATCGTAAGGGTTCGAAGGCACGACAACCTTGATCCCAGGCGTTTGCACCATCAGACCCTCGAGGGAGTCGGTATGCAGCTCAGCAGCCTTAACGCCACCGCCGAAAGGTGTACGGATCGTGATCGGAGCCTGGTAACGGCCGCCGGAACGGTAACGCAGACGCGCCGCTTGAACCGCGATCTGGTCGAAGGCTTCATAGATGAAGCCGATGAATTGAATCTCCATGATCGGACGGAAGCCTTGAGTAGCCATCCCGACCGCCATACCGCCGATTGCGGATTCCGCCAGCGGCGTATCGAATACGCGCTCTTCACCGAATTCGCCTTGCAGGCCTTCCGTTGCACGGAATACGCCTCCGACCTTACCAACGTCCTCTCCGAAAATGACGACGTTCGGGTCGCGCTGCAGCTCGACGCGCATTGCGTCTTTTATCGCTTGAATCATTGTCATTTGAGCCATGGCTGATGTTCCTCTCCTTTACGCTTACGCTAAGTAACCCGCTTTTTGCTCTTCCAGATGCTGAGGCGTCGTCTCGAACATGCTGTCGATCAGACCCGGCACTGTCATTTTTTCCGTTGTTTCCGCCTTCTTGATTTGCTCGGCAACCGTGTTTTTCGCATCCTCAACGACAGCTGCTTCCTCTTCCTCAGTCCAGAGGCCTTTGCTTACCAGATACGTGCGGAAACGGTTCAGCGGATCCTTTTGCTCCCATTCAGCCGTTTCTTCCTTCGTGCGGTACTTGGAAGGGTCATCGCCGGACATCGAGTGCGGCAGGTAACGGTAAGTGATCGCTTCGATCAATGTCGCGCCCTCGCCGTTGCGTCCGCGCTCAGCCGCGTCCTGCACAGCCTTGACGACAGCCAGCACGTCCATGCCGTCTACCTGTACGCCCGTGATGCCTGCAGATACTGCTTTATGAGCAACGGACAAAGCAGCCGTTTGCTTCTCGAAAGGCGTCGTGATCGCATAGCCATTGTTTTGAACAACGAAGATGGATCCCAGCTTGAACGCTCCTGCGAAGTTCAGTGCTTCGTAGAAATCGCCCTCGGACGAACCGCCGTCGCCGGTATAAGTGATCGAGACACGCTTCTCGCCGCGCTTCTTGAATGCCATTGCCACGCCCATCGCGTGCAGGTATTGCGCGCCGATAATGATTTGCGGCATCAATACGTGTACATCCTCAGGAATCTGTCCGCCATGCTGATGTCCGCGTGAATACAGAAACGCTTGGTACATAGGCAGGCCATGCCATACGATTTGCGGCATATCGCGATAGCCCGGGCAAATGAAATCATCTTTATTCAGTGCGAACTCACTGCCGATCATGGTTGCTTCTTGTCCGGACACCGGCGCGTAGAAGCCAAGACGTCCTTGACGGGTCAGGTTAACGGCACGTTGATCCCAAGTGCGCGTGAACACCATGCGGCGCATCAGCTCGCGCAATTGATCATCGGTTAAATTCGGCATTTCCTCCGGATTGACGATTTGGCCGTCTGTCGAAAGAACGCTTAGCGGCTTTACTTCTTGTACGCCAACAATATGCGGCTTACTCATTAAAAGTCACCTCTTACGGTTAGTTGGGTAGTGGAAAAGATACAGGTCTGCAAGAAAGATGCAATGAACAAAAACACACTTTCTGTTATAGTAGTATTATAAACCTGTTTTTGTGAATAACACAAGAACTATCTAGATAAATAAGTTCTTCCTGCTGCATATGAACTATAACAGTTTCATAAAATGAGTATTACAGGGCATTAAAATTTACAAAACTATTATAATACAACCGGAGGTGTCCCCTGCATGGATCAGGACTTATATTACAAAAGAACGATTGTCAAGGAGCTCGTCCCGTCAGCTTCCCTCGGGGAAACGAGGGCTCTGCGGATTTACTTGCCGCCCGGCTACAATGAGCTATTGTCCTACCCTGTCGTATATTGTCAGGATGGGGAAGATTTTTTCAATTTCGGGCGCATCGCGACCACGATGAACAGGCTGATCTATGATGAAAATGTGGAGCCTGCCATCATCGTCGGGGTAGACGTGGATAAGAGCATCCGCACCAGCGAATACTCGCCGGACGGAGAGCGGTTTGCCGCCTACTGCCGCTTTTTCGCGGAGGAGCTCATACCGTTCGTTGAGGATCATTACCCGGTAAGGCGCGAATCGAACGCACGGATTTTGGCCGGGGACTCGCTGGGCGGAACGGTTTCGCTGCATCTTGCCTTAGATTATCCTAGCCTATTTACGCAGGTAATATCCTTGTCGGGTGCTTTTTTGCTGTCCACCCAGGAGCGGCTCGGCATGGAGAGCGATCTGTCCTGGCTGCAGCTTCTGATGGTCATCGGATTGGACGAAAAAGAGGTCAAAACCGAGCGGGGCACTTTTGACTTTGTGGAGGCGAACCGGATCAGCAAACAGCTCCTCACGGAGAGGAGCTGTTCGGTCATCTATGAAGAGAAGCCTGGCAAGCATGTATGGGGCTTCTGGCAGCAAGAGCTGCCCTGGATGCTAAAGCGCTTCTTGTGAGAAGCCGTAGCGCTCGCGCATCCGCTGTACCATCGCCCGGACCTCAGTGGGGTCCGGCAGCCACAGCCTGGCCGAAGCTTCGGCCAGGCCTTCTGGCGTCTGCCGCTCGCGCACGACGCGCTTGATCGCGTCGATAAAGGCTTGCGCCGCTCCGGCTAAGCCTCCGGCAGCCGAATCGCTCTCCGCTTCCGCGGCCGGCTGCCCATGCACGCCGAGGCCGAAGCCCGGTCCGAGCAGCTCGCTCAAGCTCGCCATGCTGCTGTCACTCACATGCGGATACACCGTATCCGCGGCAGCTCCCTCGGCGGCCTGTTCATAGAATAAGCGCGCAATCCCTGCCTTCTGCGCTCCCGAGCCTTCAGCCACGATGAACGCCTGCACGACATAGCCGTGCTGCTGCCTGCGCTGGGCAATCCCGCAGAACTTACGTCCTCCGATGCTCAGGTCGAAATCGCCTGGACAGTAGGCGCCGGCAATTTCTCCCTTGCTTACTCCGCCGTCTGCCTGCTCCAAGGCCAGAGCGATCAATTCGTACATCCGTTCGAAATCGTCGTGAAAATCAATCGCTCCCGAACGCTTGCGTCCGATCAGCGACACATTAACCACGCCAAGGTCCAGCGGCACCGCCGCCCCTCCCGAATTCCGGACGGCCACGCTGTAGCCGTCCGCCTCCAGGCTGCGGCCCGCCGCGGCCGCTTGCGGAAGCCTGCTGTCTCTCAGCCCCATCACAAAAGCGCGGGGATGCCTCCAGATATGGATCATCGGTGGTCCTCCCTCGCCGACATACCGGCACAGCAGCTCTTCCAGCGCGAAGGGATATAAGATATCCCGTTCACTGAAATCTCCGCTTCGGTCGAGCAGCAGCAGGTTCTGCAGACCCTCTCTGTTAGCTGCAGTCGCCGTATCCTTCATCTTCCCGTTCCCCTTCCACTTGTGCAGGCGCCCTGTCTCCGCAGGCCTGCAAGAATCGCTTATCGCACAACTCCCTGGCTATGCCCGATCTCTTCTTTGGCGCCGATTCCGATCGCAGAGCGCTTGTCAGAATACCGCTATCTTAATCGAAAAGGAGCTGCCGCAGCAACTCCCCAGTTCAGACTCTTATATACGGCATATGACGGAAGACGGAACTTGAGCTGACCCGGATACATCTGCCCTCGCAAGTCGTTGACCGCCAGCCCGTCGTATCCCTACCTTAAACATCATCGCCGATAATCGCAGCCTAGTTCCTTAGCGCTCCTTCAGCCCCTCGATCTTGGCCTGGCCCCATGGCGCGACCTTCAGATGAACGAGTAGCCGGGATGCCTGCTCCTCCAGCTCCTTGCCTGTATTTTCCGGTACGTAATATTTCTCGATGCCATAGTTAATTCGCAGGTCTCCATTATTTTGCGGCTTCCAGCTATACGCCGCCCTTCCCTTCAGGATAACCTCGCCGCCCGACAAGTCCGGCTTGCGGTCATAGGCAGACGTCGCCACGAAAGCTCCGTCAGATTCCGGCCTCACTACCACGTAAAGCACCTGCCCTTGTTTCACGCCCGAACCAGCTCCCTTCCATGACGAAGCGGGAAGACGACTGAACTCATAGCTCAGGTTCACATAATCCCCGTACAGGAGATCCCTCGGATCAACGGGGACCGTTCTGACCTGTACATCCTTCCCAAACCAGCTGACTGCATAGAAGGAGATCGCTATGCCAATCAATACGAGCACCTGCAATCCGACAAGCATAGCGGCCAGCACTCCACGTCTACGCGGTGCAAGCTCTACCTCCATATTCGGTATCGCCCGTTTATTCATGTCGTGTCGCCTCCTCTGCCGCCTTCAATATCCGTTTATTTCTACGGTTCAAGAACCAGCTTAATCCGATCAGCAGGACGCCCCCTACGATAAAGAACAGCGATTTGTCCATGAAGTCCCAGGTCAGCTTCACATACGCCACCAAGCTGCTGATAATGAATAAAACCGTCCCTAGATTGATTTTAAAACTCCAGCCCTCCGCATAACCCCTCCACAGTACGAAAAGAGAGAAGAGGAATAGGGCCAGCAAATACAAGACCGCCACCCCGGCATTCAGATACACGAACGGTAGCAGCAGCACCCATTCCAAAGCGCCGGATAGCGCACCTCGGCGGTATTTGCCCAGCAGGGAGATGATGAACAGCAGCGCAAGCGCACCCAGATAGAAGGAAGCTCTCGGCAGGATTTCCTCATGAAGCTCCCTTAAGATCCACTCCCCGCTGGCAAAGACGGCGAAGATCCCGAACAGGAAAGCGACGACAAGTGGAGCCGCCTGCATCGCGTAGCTGCCTTGGCGTTCCTTGAACCAGTCTCCTAGCGCATACAGAGCCATGGCAGGGATGAACATCCACATAAACGGAAGATCTTCGGACAATGTCCACATCAGACACTGGGCCGTGACACTCAGACTGAAGCACCAGATCAGCAGCGTGCTGCGGCTATTCCATCCGTAGAAGCCGAGCAGGACGACCATCATCACAAATCCGGTATAGCTGAAGGTGCCGAAGCTGGATAAGCTGTAAATCTGCACGGCGTTAAACAATATCAGCGCGATCAGATATAAATAACGGCTGCGGTATAAGTAAACCGCCAAAGCCCCGGCTGAAGCCCATAAGAGGAAAGAGGCTGCATTGTAGGCCACCAGATGAAACATTTGGCCGACCAGAATGATCCCTCCTCCGAAGCTGATTACTCCAAGACTTATCAGCCCGATGCCAAGTCTGGAATCTCCCCTGCGGATCAAAAACTCGCCGCCGGCATAGAAGCCGCACATGACGGCAATCAGCAGGATAAGCCGGGCTAGTTGCGGAATTTCCTGCCAGTTGGCTGCGACAAAGCTCAATATGCCCAGTGCCAGCAGCATGCTCCCCAGCAGTGGAAGAATGCCGACACCCTGCTTGCGGTCTTCATATAAACGAACAATACGCTCGGCTTGCTCCCAGGTAACGATGCCTTTCTCCACCCAAGCCGGAGCTTCCCGTTGTACCCACTTTCTGTTCATGCTCTTCTCACCTCTGTCCCGGACCGCCGCGTGAAGCGTGCAGTCCTTAAATTTCCCTACTTCCAGTATATCGGGTATAGCCTGCACGAGAAGTACTAACTTCTCCTAGTACCTTACCCCGGAGCGGCATGATTCCAATCGATTTGCTGGCCAGCCTCGGCCAAGTATTCTTTTTTGCCGTCAACTCCTTTATAATAAATTTATATATTGAGCATTTCCCCAAAATAGCCCTATTCCCCGGAGGATATTCCTGCATGATCACTAGACGTATATTCATCAAGCAACTGCTCACCCTGATCGCTCTGGCGACAGGCGGAGCCGCCTTAACCGACCGTTACCTCGCCCCTGAGCAAGCCGCTCCCGATAGCGAGCCCGCCTTTGCACCCGTTCCCCCGGACCAGACGCCTGCCGCTTCGGACCAGCCCTTGCTGTCCTTTTTCCTGCTTAGCGATCTGCATATTTCCGTAGCCGATACGACCATCGGCGATAAGCTTCATCTGGCTTTGAAGGACGTAAGCAAATTCGAATCACCCGTCGATACGATTGTCATCGGAGGCGACGTGACCGACTTCGGTAGGGATCTCGAGTACAAGCAGCTTCGCAAAATACTCGATACTTATAAGCTTCCTCCTATCTACGCCAACATGGGCAATCATGACTATTACGATGTTTGGCTGACCGACCGCGGAGCGTTTTCGACAGAAACCGTCCCCAACGGGAAGACCGACGCGATGTGCCGCGACCGTTTTATGAAGTTTTTCGGGTACAAGGAAAAGCCCTACACGGATGTATGGCTGAAGGATGTGCATCTGATTCTGCTTTCCCAGGAGCTGTATGTCCAGGAGAAGCCGGACGTCGGTGAAGGCGCGTGGTATTCCGATGAGCAGCTCGCCTGGTTCGAGGACAAAATGAAGGCTCATGCCGACGGAAAGCCGGCCTTTATCTTTATTCACCAGCCGCTGCCATCTCCAGGGACGGACGGAGGAACCCACCGGCTGATCCGGGCCAAGCGCTTCCGCGAGATTTTGCAGCCTTACCGCAATGCCTTCGTATTCTCGGGACATACGCACCGTAATTTCCTCAGCGAGGACCACTATAACAAGGAAAATACGTTCCACTGGTTCACCAACGCTTCCGTTGGCAAAACCCGTCCGGGCCCGGACGGCGGAGCAGGCGTCCAGGGCATGTATGTCCAAATCTACCCGCACCAGGTCGTTGTGAAAGGCCGGGAGTTCACCGACCGCTCCTGGATTGAGGGCTCGGAGTGGACCATTCCTGTTAAGGCCTGATCCTCTGGAACGGCTTTATGAACTCGGCGCCCCGCCTCAGCCCCAATTACGGGATCTGTCGCGAGGCGCATTCAAGACACAATTAAGTAGGAGCTATCGCACGCCCGTGCCATGGCCCCGTACATACAAAAGGTGATGACGTGAGTTTGATTGCCCATCTGCTGCTTCAAATACTGCTTGCCATCATGCCCATTCTGCTTTACCAGCTTTTCTGGACCGGCCGGAACCACCTGCTTCAAGAACGACGTTATGACGGATTCGCGGCAATTCTTACGGCGTTGTCTGCGATTCTGAGCATGACGTACCCTATAGCGATACCGAGCGGACTGCCCTGTGACCTGCGGCTCCTTTCCGTGGCTGCATGCCTGATGTATGCCGGACTGCTCCCCGCTGCTGCAGTCGCAGCCATCACGCTGATCTACCAATTTGTGCTGGACAGCGGGGCCCTGTTCTATCTTTCCGTTATCTCCACCCTCCTTGCGATGGCCTACCTGCTGCTGATCCGCCGAAAAACGAATGCGAACGGACGGGTACTCCATCCGCTTACAGCCGCAGCGATGGGATTGACCTTATCTCTGCTGACAGCGTCCGCTGCAATCATTTATCAGACCAGATCGGGGTACGGAATCGATATGAAGACGGCAGGCTTTTATACCGTGTATGCGCTGGCTTACGTGGGTGCTGCCGTGTTAGCGGCCTATGCAGCCAGGCAGTCCCTCAGGCAGATGAGTATGCTGAAGCAAGCCGAGCATCACGACAAGATGAATGTGCTGACCGAGCTGGCCGCTTCCTTCGCTCACGAGGTGCGCCATCCGATGACGGTTGCCAAGGGCTTTGTGCAAATGATCAAGCAAGGGGATGTTTCGGAGGGCAGACGCCAGGTCTACGTGCAGATGGTGCTGGAGGAGATCGAAAGAGCTCAAGCCCTGATTCAAGATTATTTATCGTTCGCCAAGCCCCAGATGGACGCGATCGAACTGCTGGATGCCAAGCATCTGGTGCTTCAGGCGATTGGCTCTGTGGAAACCTTCGCCCGCCTGCGGAATGTCAAAATCGATGCCGATCTGCAGGATAAGCTGATGATTAGCGCCAATTCGGATAAATTCATGCAATGCATCGTGCATCTGTGCAAAAACGGCATCGAATCGATGCCTGGAGGCGGAACGCTGCGGGTCGTCGGCTCTCTTCAAAGCACCACCGTCAGCATCGACATCATCGACCACGGCATCGGGATGACACCTGACGAGGTCGGGCGATTGGGCACGCCTTATTATTCGATAAGGGGCAAGGACGCCGGGCTCGGCATGATGGTCACTTACCGGGCGATCCAAAATATTCACGGGCGTATCGATGTGACCAGTGAGCGGGGCAAAGGTACCTGCTTCACCCTGCTGCTGCCGACTCTACAGCCTTCCAGCTATCACTAACGGTCACTGGCAGCCAGCAGGTCCATCACATCACGGAAAAGCCTTACCGACCGGTTGGCTTCCCCGGTAGAGACATGGCGGCTCAACACGGCCACCGCGTACTTGGGCGCATCCGCAGGCCCATACCCGATGAACCAATGATTCTCGCCTTCTCTGCCGGTCTCCAGCCTGATCTGAGCGGTACCGGACTTGCCTGCGAGCGGCCAGACCGCCGCTTGCAGCGCCTTGCCTGTTCCGCGCTCGACAACACCACTCATCCAATGCAGCAGCGTTTCGGCTGTTTTCGAATGAACAGAAACCTCGTCCGCTCCTAAACCCATCCCTGCATCATGCGAATCAAACCGTTCGTAGAGCCGACCGTTCCCGAAGCGTACCTCCTGGACAACTCGCGGAGAAAGCACATTCCCCTCATGAAGCAGGGTCACCACCAGATTAGCCGCTTGCAGCGGAGTCATCTGCACATCGCGCTGACCGATCGCCGTCTGTACCAGCGCCCCTGGATCCGTGCGGTCAGTCGCAGGGGCATAGGTCTGGCCTGGCTGCTCACCGTCCCACTGATGGAACGAAGCTCCCGCGCTAGTTCCCCCCGTCCATCCAACCGGGGCCGTTACGCCCAGACGGCGAGCATACTGCTCGAGCTTCTCACCGCCCAGCCGCTCGGCAAGATGGGCAAATACCACATTGCAGGACTGAGCATAGGCTTCCTCGATCGTCAAGTCCCCATGTCCTCCGTGCTTCCAGCAGCGAAATCCGAACCGCCCCAGTTCACCATCACAATGAAAGACTTCACCCGGCTTGACCACCTGTTCCTCCAATGCGGCAACCGCAGTCACCGTCTTGAAGATAGAGCCCGGAGCCTCTGCCTGCAGCGCATGGTTGTTCCAGTCGCTGCTGCCCGGATCGACATGATCCGGGTGAAAGGAAGGAGCGCTGGCCATCGCAATCACATCGGCCGTTGCGGTATCCAGTACGACGACGGCACCTTCCCGGATGCCGGACTGCATCAGCTTGGTCTCAACCTGCGCTTGCAAGCCGCGATCCAGCGTCGTCACAATCTTCAAGGGATAGTAAGGATTAGAGGGCTTGATCGTCCGTATATCCAGACCCGGCAGCGGCCGCTTGCCTGCATCCGTGAACAGCGACACGGAGATTGCCCCAATCCCCCTAAGCCAGGGCTCGAATGACTTTTCCAGTCCGGCATTGCCGATCCGGCTTGTCAACTGAAGCTCCCCTTTATGAAATTGATCGGTGAATTGCCGGGTGACGCGCTCCGGATTTTGCCCGATATAGCCGATCAATTGGGCGGCAAGCTGATGTTCAGCGTAGCGCTGCCTATAGGCCGTTACGCGCAGATCCTCCAGCCCCAGCGCCTCCAGCTGACGGGCCTGCTCCTCCCGCAGGGGGAGAGGCTTGCCGTCCGGTCCGGGCCACATTCTGGGAGCAGCTGCCGCCTGTTGGAAGCTTCTCAGACTGACCAGCGGCACGCTCAGAATACGAGCGGCTTCTCCAAGCATCCGCTCCCTCTCCCCATCCCGTTCCGGCTCACTCCGGATGGGAAAGATGGTCAGCGTCTGCAGCGTAGTCCCTGTCAACGGCTCACCGTGCCGATCTACGAAATCCCCGCGACCGCTATCGAGTACGATTCCCTGCTCCCGCTGGACGACCGAATTTTCCACCAGATTGATGTGGCGAGAAGTCCAGCGCCCCGAAGCAGCAATCTGAATCCAGAATAAACGAATATTCCAGATCAGCAAGATGCAGACGATGAAGATCAAGATGACGAAGATCCGGTTCTTTTTCAAGTGAGCGTGCTCATGCGATCCATTCATAGCTGTATCTCCCGCCCGAGGCTCACAGATGTAACGCTAACAGCGAGCCAGTCTGTATACATGTCCAGTCATGCTTCATATAGACACAGTATGTACATAACCAGGATTCCCCAAACCGGCGGTGCGGCTAGGCGACCTCCTCGAACAACAATCCTCCAAGGGGTCATGCCAGACAAACACGCGAAAAATGCCCGCCTCAACCCGAGGCGGGCATTCCTGAATAGTTAGAGTGATGAACGAACGGTTAGACTTGGAACTTAGAAAGCGACTGCTTCAGAGAGTTGGATAGCTCCTCCAGCTTGTCTGACAGCCTGACCAGGCCATTGGAGATGCTAAGCTGCTCCGTACTGAGCGAGGCGACCTCTTGCGATGTCGCCGACGATTCCTCGGCCACGGCACTCACATTCGTCATCGATTCGTTCAGGACGAGCTGCGAGGTTTCAAGCTGACTGATCGATTCTGTAACCTCGGACAGACGTTCGATAAACCCGCCCATCTGCGCATCCACCTGCTTGAAGATCGTATCCGCTTCTTTCACGGATGCAATCTGCTCCTGGAAAATCGGGTAGGCCTTGGACAGCACCTGAACCGTCTCTTCGATTTCATTCTGGATTTTCTCCGTAATCTGCCCGACGATGGCGATCGATTGGCGGGACTGATCCGCCAGCTTGCGGATTTCATCGGCAACCACCATGAAGCCCTTCCCTGCCGCTCCCGCTCTCGCCGCTTCGATCGTTGCATTCAGCGACAAAATATTCGTCTGCTTGGAGATGTTGCCCAATACATCGAGAATCTTAACGATAGAACGCGTGCTTTCCTTCAAATTATCGACCTTCTCGACCATCGAGCGCGTCATCGACTCGGTCTCATTCGTCTTGCCGATCAACTCGTTCATATACGTGATTCCCTGCTTACTGGAGGTCTGCACCTCACCAGCCGCCGTACCCATGATCACGTTGGCCGACACGACACTTTGCATCTGCATGCCGATGGAATGCGTCAGCTCATTGCCCCGCTCGGATTCAACCGCCAAGCTGCTAGCTCCTGTGGCAATTTCCTCCGTCGCGACCGCAATATCCTTGGCCGACATCGCCGTCTTCTTAGACGCCTCGGACAGCTCGCCCGCTGTACCCAGCACTTCCTGGGCCGAAACATTCGTCTGCTGCACCAGCTGAGTAATCTTCTCCATCATTTCATTGAAGCTGACGCTGAGCTGACCGATCTCATCCTGCCCCTTCACCGCCATACGCACGCGCAGATTGCCCTGCTCGCCCTCTTTCATCAGATTCCGCAGCTGGATGAGGGGCCGGCCGATCATGCGGGCCAGCAGGTAACCGATCACGATGGCAATCAGCATCGCACCGAACGCCATGGCCACCGTGATGTCGAAGATCACCTTCGCATCCTTGACCAGCTCGTTCACCGGCATTAAGCCGACGAGATGCCAGCCGTTGATCTTGGATTTGTAGAAAACCAGCTGATTTTGACCATCCTTGGTCTTCAATTGGCCGCTTTCCTTATCCAGCGCACTCTTATCCAGATTCAGCGTATTCGGTTTAGCGAGCAGAGCTTGATCCGCATTGTATACATAATTGCCACTCGAAGAAATAACAATCGTGCTTCCGCCATCGCCCATATCGATCTGCTTCATCTGATCGCCGATAACTTCGACTTTGATCTCGATCAACAGTACGCCCGTAATCTGGTTGGTGGTCATGCTCTTCAGCACCCGTCCGAGCGCAAAGGAAGGACTTGCCCCGCTTGATATGACATTTTCCTGGGAGTAGCCCTTTTCCGATGTTTCCAGCCATACCGCCTGTCCGCCTGCTTCCACGATTTGTTTAAACCATGGCTGCTCTGCTGCGGAGCCGCCGCCGGCTGCATTGGAGGATGACCCTACCCCTGCCCCCTTCTCCGACAGCAGGTGAATGGATTTGATGTTCTTATTAGCGAACGCGTAAACGTTCAGCTTATCCGTAATTTGACGTGATAGATCCATGTAATTGTATGTATTAGCTTCTGTCGTGCGAAGCTCCGTGACCAGCTTGCGAAGATCTTCGTTCAGCATAATCTGCATGGACAAATCTTCATAGGTCGAGTAAATCAGATCCAGCTTTTGCCCGGCTTGGATGGCCGTTTGTTCGGTAGCGTCTGCGACTTTAGTCTGAATAACATCCTTGGATTTCGCGTAGGAAATCAGCCCGACAATCAGTACGAAGAACACGATACAAAAGAAAAAGATCGCAAAAAGCTTCACGCCAACCGACTTCAACGGATTCACTTGCAGCCCTTCGCCCGTATTGGCCAGCCCGGCCGTTCCACCGGCTCCCCCTGAGCCGGATGGGGTACTGCGCGATGCCAGTTTCGCTAGTAAGGTTTTGCCGGCATGCTGCAGACTTTCAAGCAGTGAAGACCATGTCTTCTTCACAGGAAGCACCACCTAATTCTGTTAGATAGAACGTATATGACCAGAATTTTCGATTCTTTACACGTTCTTCATATTGTTATGTACATACACTTTCGACACAATCAGTCAAATTCCTTTTCGATTTCCAAAAAGTTTCCACTGATTAAATAGTAGTACCATAGTCTTATCGACATTTCAGTCTCATCTTGTTATATCGGTTTGATCTATTTCTTTGAAAAAAAGAAAAAAATCCTGATTTCCGGGACTTTGTGCCCCGTTATTGGAGAACAAGAAAAAAATCCGGTCGGGATGACCGGATTTTCCTCTTTACCCGCTCCGTTACACTTGAAATCTCGATAAAGATTCTTTCAGGGAATTGGACAGGTCTTCCAGCCGGTCCGCCAGCTTCACCAGGCCGCCAGAGATACTGAGCTGCTCATTGCTAAGCGATGCGACTTCTTGTGACGTCGCCGACGATTCCTCCGCCACGGCACTCACATTCGTCATCGATTCGCTCAGTACGAGCTGCGAGTTTTCCAGCTGGCTGATCGATTCCGTGACCTCGGACAGACGCTCGATAAATCCGCCCATCTGCGCGTCCACCTGCTTGAAGATCGTATCCGCTTCTTTCACAGATGTAATCTGCTCTTGGAAGATTGGGTAGGCCTTGGACAACACCTCAACGGTTTCACCGATTTCCTTCTGGATCTTCTCCGTGATCTGTCCGACGATGGCAATCGATTGGCGGGACTGATCCGCCAGCTTGCGGATTTCATCGGCAACCACCATGAAGCCCTTGCCCGCCGCTCCCGCCCTCGCTGCTTCGATCGTCGCATTCAGCGACAAAATATTCGTTTGCTTGGAGATGTTGCCCAGTACATCGAGAATCTTAACGATAGAACGTGTGCTTTCCTTCAAATTATCGACCTTCTCGACCATCGAGCGCGTCATCGACTCCGTCTCGTTCGTCTTGCCGATCAACTCGTTCATATACGTGATCCCCTGCTTACTGGAAGTCTGCACCTCACCCGCGGCCGTGCCCATGATCACATTGGCCGACACGACGCTTTGCATCTGCATCCCGATGCCATAGGTCAGCTCATTGCCGCGCTCCGATTCGACCGCCAGGCTGCTCGCTCCCATCGCAATTTCCTCCGTGGCGACCGCAATATCCTTGGCCGACATCGCCGTCTTCTTGGAGACGTCAGACAGCTCACCTGCTGTCGCCAGCACCTCCTGGGCGGACCTGTTCGTCTGCTGCACCAACTGGGTGATCTTCTCCATCATCTGGTTAAAGCTGATGCTGAGCTGGCCGATCTCGTCCTGACGATTCACCTCCATGCGCACCTGCAGATTACCCTGTTCACCCTCCTTCATCAGATTCCGAAGCACCACTAACGGCCGGCCGATCATCCGAGCAAGCATAAATCCGATGACGATGGCAATCAGCATCGCTCCGAATGCCATCGCAAACGTCATATCGTAGATGACGGATGCATCCTTCACCAGTTCCTTCACCGGCATCGTGCCTACGACAGTCCAGCCGTTCACCGGGGATTTATAGTACACAATCTGATCGGTGTCGTTTTGCGACTTCAACTGGTCATGCGCCTGCTGGAAGCGATCCATCCCCATCTGGAACGTATTGGGCTTGCCAAGCAGGTCGAGCTTCTCGTTGTACACATAGTTGCCTTTCCCTGACAGCACGACCGTACTGCCGCCCTCCCCCATCTGGATCTGCTTCATCTGGCTGCCGATGACATCGACCTTGATCTCAATCACGAGTACGCCGTTCACTTCGCCGGTGAGCGAATTTTTCAACAGCCGTCCGAGGGCAAAGGAGGGAAGCGAGTTGCCCGCCGTTCCGTCGGTATAGCCCTTCGCCTTCGTCTCCAGCCAGCGTGCCTGGCCTCCTCCGTCCAGTATCGTTTTAAACCATTCCTGGTCCCCCTGGACCGTCGTTCCCAGAGAGTTGGAGGTCGAGTTGATGCCCTCGCCCTTGTCTGAGATCAGGTGAATGGCTTGAATGTTCTTATTGGCGAACGAGTACATATTCAATTGATCCGTTAGCAGGCGCGTCTGCTCCAGAAACTCATAGGAATTTCGTTCCGTCTTTTTGCTAGCGCTTACAAGTCTGCTTATTTCGTTATTCAGCATGATTTGCATGGATAGCTCTTCGTAGCTGGCGAAGATCAGATCGAGCTTTTGTCCGGCTTGAATGATTGTTTGCTCGGATGCATCCGCAACCTTCCTCTGGATCACTTCCTTGGATTTATTGTACGAGATGAGCCCCACCGTCAATACGAAGCATACGATACTTAAGAAAAAAATAACAAACAGCTTCGTTCCTACCGACTTCAACGAATTGACCCGCATACTCCCCAAAGACTCAGAAACTCCGCGGGATTGAAGACCGCCAGGTTCGGAGGAGCTGGACCCGGATGCAGAAGCAGCTTTGGTTTTCACGGACCGGCCAGCGTGCTGAAGGCGCTCAAGCAGCAATGATAGCGTTTTCTTCATAGGATACACCACCTGTTCTTAATAGGAGCTGGACGTTGTCTTAAAGTAAATATTTACCTGATCCGCCTCACTAAGACCAAGTATTCGACATCCTGGCCGGGAATCCTCTTGAAGTCCCGGTTATTTCAAAAAAATATCGTTTACGTAGTCCTACGGACTCATCATCCCGCCTAACCAGACGACTAGAATAAGCTTGCCGGCAAAGAAAAAAGCCCGTCATCAGCAAGTCCCTTGCGGACTTCGCTTCGACAGGCTTCTGGATTACTTGGCTTTGCCCATACGCTTGCGGACCATATCCAGCGGACGGACGGGCGCTTCCACCTTCATCCGGATCGGCTGGAGCGGATGACGGGCGGCATCCAGCGATTCTCCCGTTTCATTGAAGATATCCGGTACCGTCTGTTTGAAAAATGTGCCGCCAGGACCGAAAAATTCAATTTCCTGGCCGGGCTTGAAGTGATTGCGCTGCTGAACCAATGCGGTGCCGTTCTCATCGTCGTATGCCAGCACGACTCCTACGAAATCGTAAGGAGCAGCTTTATCCTCCGGCTCGAAGATATGATCTTCATGCCCCGGATAGTCATAGAAGAAGCCGGTATTCAGCGGGCGGTTCGCCGCCTTCTGAATTTCATACAGCCACTCCGGCTTCAGCTCGTAATTCACCGGATCTGCGAAATACGCGTCGATCGCCTGGCGGTACGCATTCACCACAGTAGCGACATAATGGACGCTCTTCATCCGTCCCTCGATCTTGAAGCTGTCCACACCGGAACGGATAAGCTCCGGTACATGCTCAATCATGCAAAGGTCTTTGGAGCCCATCGAGAACGGATTGTCGCCCTCCTGGAACATCGGCAGCTCCTTGATCCCGATCTGCGGACCGCTGAGCTCCTCCTCGGTCGCGAACAGATCATACTTCCAGCGGCATGACTGCGAACAGCCCCCGCGGTTGGAGTCCCGGTCGGTAAAGTGGTTGGACAGCACACAGCGGCCCGAGTACGAGCTGCACATGGCGCCGTGCACGAATACCTCGATCTCCATCTCGACATTCTGCTTAATATCCACGATCTCTTCCATGCTGACCTCGCGGGCGAGCACGACACGATCGACACCGTCTTCCTTCCAGAACTGCACGGCCTGACGGTTCATCGTCGACTGCTGCGTACTCAGATGGATCTCCAGCTTGGGAGCGACGCGTCTACAGGTCTCGATGATGATCGGATCGGCGACGATAATCGCATGAACGCCGGCGCCTTCAATCCCCCGCAAATAAGCTTCCAGCCCCTCAATATCCTCGTTATGCGCATAAATATTGGTCGCTACGAATACCTTGGCCCCGTACTTCTCGGCAAACTCCACCCCTTCGCGCATTTCCTCGAATGTGAAGTTGTCTGCATTGGAGCGGAGACCGTATTGCTGCCCGCCGATGTAGACCGCATCCGCGCCGTAGTGAACGGCGAACTTCAGCTTCTCCAGGCTGCCCGCAGGCGCCAGCAGCTCAGGCTTATCCAGCCGGATCCGCTTGCCGAGCAACGCTTCCTGTTCCCTTGTAGTCATTCGACTCACCTCTTCCCCTTCTGCCTTGGCTTAGTAGACTTGCACTTTAAAGAAAAATCCGTAGCTCAGCTCGCGTCTCGGGTCCTGGAGCTCGCGGATGGCATCCAGCAGCCCTTCGTCGAATACATAGCCTTCCGGATCGGCTATATAGGCATCGATGGCTTGACGGTAGCCCCGCAGCACGGTTTCATTGTATTCGACGGACTTAAGCAGCGATTCGATCTTGAAGCTGTCGATCCCGCCCTCCAGCAGCTCATGCAGCGTGTCCAGCACACAGATATCGTCAGAGCTCATGATGTGGGTCCCGTTGATATCCTCATAGACCGGATAACGCTCGTTTTGGCGCTCCTGCTCGATGAGGAATAGACCTTGATCCACGCCTGCCTGCAGCACCTCATCCGATGTGAGCACGCGGCTCTCTCCCTGATGGTTCTGATAATTGGTCAGCAGGCTGCGCTTGGAATGATAAATATTCGTGATGCCATGGACCTGTACCTGAGCTTCCATGTCGGGGAGCAGGCGCTTGATCTCCAGCGTCTCGTCGAGATTCAGCTCACGTGCCAGCACCATACGCGTAGCTCCCTTGGTCCCCCAATACTTGGCCGTAGCGTAGTTGGTCGATGTCATCTCCGCGTTCCAATGCAAGCCGATGCCGGGAGCAGCCCCGCGTACCGCGATAAGCACAGCCGGATCTCCGAATACCAGCGCATCGATTTTCACCCGGTGCAGCTCCTTCAGATACTCGTGCAGGTCATCCAATTGCTCGTTGCTCATCAGGTTGTTAACGGCGGCATACACCTTCACCTGGCGCTCATGCAGCCAAGGCACCAGCTCTTCCAGTTCATTGACGGTAACTCCCCCGGGTAAACGCAGGCCGAAGCGATGCTCACCAAGCAGAATGGCGTCCGCTCCTGCCTCCACATACCGCCTGGCTTCTTCAGGCGTGCCTGCAGCTATCAACAATTCCGGCTTTTTCGTCATTGCGACACCTCTTGTCCTCAGATTCGGTTCACCCTGGATCAAGGCGATCCCGTCTTGTTGCTCTCGGCTATATTTTTCTTGTGCTCCTCGAAGGTTTCGGCGAACAGATGCTTGCGGCTGCCATCCTTCTTGGTCACATAAAATAAATACTTCGTCTCTTGGGGATAGATCGCCGCACGGATCGAAGCTAGTGACGGACTTGCGATCGGCCCCGGAGGCAATCCCCTATTCAAGTACGTATTATAAGGACTCTCGACCCGCAAATCCTTCTCGAAGAGCCGTTCCTTCTGCTTGTCGAATAAATACTGGATCGTGGCATCAATCTCGAGCTGCTTGTTCTGCTTGAGCCGGTTATGGATGACGCCGCTGACGAGCGCACGTTCCTCATCCACAGCTACCTCCCGCTCGATCAGCGACGCGAGCGTCAAGGTCTGATGTAAAGTCAGTCCCTGGTCCGCCATCGCCTGCCGCCAGCCCTCCGGCAGCTCCTGCAGCCGCTTGTCGAGCTGCCCTGTCATCGTGGCGATCATCTCGTCCGGCGTCGCATCCTTCTTCCACTCGTACGTGTCGGGGTACAGATACCCCTCCAGACGCACCTTCAGGTTCGGATCGCTCGGAATGGCGGATGCCGCCGAATCCTTGGGTGCTGCGAAGCGCGTGACAGCCGCCTCGAACGCGGCCGGGTCAATCCCGGCCTGCTGCAGCTTCTCCGCGATCTGCCGGACGGTGAACCCTTCCGGCACGGTCAGGCGCAGCCCGGCTTCCTTAACCGTCTCCCCGCGGTTCAGCTTGTCCATAATCGCATCCAGTGTCAGTCCTGGCTGCATGTCGTAGTCCCCAGCTTGAAAGCGGCCGCCCTCGCCCTTGTACTTCACATAGTACGTGAACAGCCGCGCATCGCGGATCAAGCCCTTGCGCTCCAGCTCAGCAGCAAGCTGGCTCACGCCGGTTCCCGCCGGGAATACTATGCGTACGGATATATCCGAGGCAGGAGACGGTGCCAGGCTGCGGCTGATATACAAGGCCAGGCCGGCCGCAAGACCGGCGGCCAAACAAATAATCAGGATAAGTCCTCTCAACCAAAGCCGCTTGACTTTCATCACAGTTCCTTCAGGCGCTTCTTACGTCTTACGCCGCTCCTTTCTCCCAAACAAACGAAAAAGAGCGGATTATCTCCGCTCATTGGCTGTTAAAGGTCAATTGCCGCTTACAAGGCTTCATCATCCGGCAGCAGCAGCTCGTCGAACAACTCCGAGATATCTTCCCACTCGTCGTCATCCTCGATCGTCTCCAGCTCCAGCTCGCCATCGCCCTTGCGCGTGACGCGAAAAATCTCCGGTTCATCCGACTTGCCCGGCTTTTCCTTCTCCAGCATAGCGTAACCGTTGCCGTTCCATATAAGCTCGGATACGATACGGTATACGACGGATTCCTGCTGTTCGTCATATAAAATAATATCATCTCCGTACGCATCCCGCAACTGGCGCGTAGGAGCTGCCTCTTGGGCCGAATTCGACATAGGGTCCTCCTCACGTAGGGAAAGAGCCGAAGTTTTACTTCGACTCTTCCTCTTCCTCATCTTCATCGAACTCATCCATCAGGGTGTTGAACGTTTCTTCGACGATGTTCCACTCTTCCTCGTCTTCGATCGTGTACAGCTGGAGATCATCTCCGTCTTCCTCATAGCGGAACGCGTACACTTCATCGGACTCCTCATCCGCATCGACAGGAACAACCATCATGTACTTCTTGTCCGAGTCATCCACCTCGAACTTCATGATCACTTCGAATTCTTCCTCATTGCCTTCTTCATCCGGAATAAAAATAATTTCGGGTTCTTCTTCCAGTTGACCCTGAATGTCGCCTTGTTCCTTCTGGGACATGGTCCTTCACCTCTTCGACTTGGAATGTGCATCCATATAGTTTTGCAGGATCAAAGCTGCGGCCATCTTATCGACGACCTGCTTCCGCTTCTTGCGGCTTACGTCCGCCTCGATCAGCGTCCGCTGCGCCGAGACGGTGGTCAGCCGTTCATCCCATAGATGAACGGGCAGCTGCAGCTCCTCGTGCAGCCACCGGGAGAACTCGATGCACAGCTCTCCACGGGGTCCGATCGTGTTATTCATGTTCTTCGGCAAACCGACGACAATCTCCGAAACCTCATAGTCGCGGATAATGTCCCGAAGCCGGCCCAGGTCTCGTTCTCCGGTCGTACGCCGGATCACCTCCAGCCCCTGGGCCGTCCATCCGAGCTCATCGCTGACCGCGACGCCAATCGTTTTGTCTCCGTAATCCAATCCCATCAACCGCATGCATGCTGCCCCGTTCGTGAACTATGACTTGTACTGCTTCAGATACGAACGGACCAATTCCTCGATCAGTTCGTCCCGCTCCCGTTTGCGAATGATGCTTCGGGCGTTATCGTGACGCGGGATATAAGCCGGATCGCCGGAGAGCAGATAACCGACGATCTGGTTAATGGGATTATACCCTTTTTCCTGCAGCGCGTCATATACCGCCAGAATGACTTCTTTGGGCGAGGTTTCAATTTCTTCCGCTTTCACGTTGAACTTCATCGTTTTATCCATTGAACTCATCTTGCGAAGCACCCCCTGCAATTCTTAGTTACTCACATATTCGCCATAAGTCTACAAATTCCTCTTGACAGGCGAACCTTTTATCCAACATTTATTTAGACTCAATCAAGGCTTCTACGCCGCTGAGCGCTTCGGACAGCTTGGAAGCATCCTTACCGCCTGCCTGTGCCATATCCGGACGGCCGCCGCCGCTCCCGCCGCAGGCTGTCGCCACTTCCTTGATCAGCTTGCCGGCGTGGTAGCCCTGGCTGACCAGATCCGGCGTTACGGCAGCGACGAGGTTCACCTTGCCTTCTGCCGCTGCGCCGAGCACGATAACGGCGGAGCCGAGCTTTTGCTTCATTTGATCCACAATATTGCGGAGCGTCTCCATATCCCCTGCGCTGACTTCAGCCGCCAGCAGGGTGATACCGCCGACCGTCTTGACTTGGGTAGTCAGAGAACCCGCCTCTACGCTGGACAGCTTCGCCTTGAGCGATTCATTCTCGCGCGCCTGTTCCTTGAGCTGGGCGAACAGACCCTCTACACGCTTAGGCACATCCTGAATATTGGACTTCAGCAAGGCTGCCGCATCGCGCAGCAGTTGCAGCTGGTCATCCAGATATTGATAAGCGCCTCTTCCCGTTGCCGCCTCGATCCGGCGCACACCGGAACCGATGCCCGACTCGCTGATGATCTTGAACAGACCGATCTGACCCGTGCTGCCGACATGACAGCCGCCGCACAGCTCAAGGCTGTAATCGCCGACGCGTACGACACGCACGATGTCGCCGTATTTCTCGCCGAACAGCGCCATCGCGCCCAACGCCTTCGCTTCCGCGATCGGCTTCAGGTCGATGTTGACAGCGATATTCTTCCATACCTGCGCATTGACGCGGCGCTCGATCTCCTGCAGCTCCTCGGCCGAGATGCCGCCGAAGTGCGAGAAGTCGAAGCGCAAACGGTCCGGAGCGACGAGCGAGCCCGCCTGGTTTACATGATCGCCCAGCACTTCCTTCAGCGCTTTATGCAGCAGGTGAGTCGCTGTATGGTTCTTGATGATATCCTCACGCACATCCTGAGTGACGACCGCCTGCACGGTCTCGCCCTTGCGGAGCACGCCCGCTTCGACACGCACCGTGTGCACATGCTGGCCATGCGGTGCCTTGCCGACGTCCTCAACTTTCAGCACAAGGTCGCCTGCCGTGATATAGCCATGGTCGCTGACCTGACCGCCGCTTTCCGCATAGAACGGTGTGCGGTCGAGGATGACCTGGCACAGCTCGCCCGTACCGACGAGATCCACGAACTGCTGCTCGTGAACGATCACTTCGATTTTAGCAGTTGTTACCAGTTCAGTATAACCAACAAACTCGCTTTTAACCGTATAATCCGCCAGCGGACCGCCCTGCACCTTCATGCTGTCGGACTCCTGACGAGCCGCGCGGGCGCGCTCCCGCTGCTCCTGCATAGAGGCATCGAAGCCGGCACGATCGACCGTGAGGCCTTGTTCGTTGGCAAAATCCTCGGTCAGGTCGAACGGGAACCCGTACGTGTCATACAGCTTGAACGCATCAGGTCCGCTGATGGAGGATTCGCCTGCTTGACGCGCCTTCGCCGTCAGCTCGGCCAGAATCGCCAGACCGCCGCCCAGCGTCTCGTGGAACCGCTCCTCTTCGTTGCGGATGACCTTCTCGATGAACTCACGCTTCTGTACAACCTCCGGATAGTAGACACCCATGATGTCGCCCACGATACCCGTCAGCGAGTACAGGAACGGCTTATCCAGGCCTATCACCTTGCCGTAGCGAACGGCACGGCGCAGTAGACGGCGGATGACATAACCGCGCCCTTCGTTGGAAGGCAGCACGCCGTCGCCCACAGAGAATGCCACGGTGCGGATATGGTCGGCAATGACCTTCAACGCAATGTCCGTCTCGGTGTTCTGCTTATACGTCACACCTGCCAGCTCAGCCGTCTTCTGAATAATCGGCTGGAACAGGTCGGTGTCGAAGTTGGAGTCTACGTCCTGCAGAATGGAAGCGAAGCGCTCCAACCCAGCGCCCGTATCGATATTCTTGTTCGGCAGCGGCGTGTAGCTGCCGTCCTTGTTGTGGTTGAATTGCGAGAAGACGAGGTTCCATACTTCGAGGAAGCGTTCGTTCTCGCCGCCCGGCCAGCACTCAGGATCGCTTAGATCACCGTACTTATCGCCGCGGTCGTAGAAAATCTCCGTACACGGGCCGCACGGACCTTCGCCGATATCCCAGAAGTTCTCATCCAGCTTGTAGATGCGCTCTTCGGGAAGACCGATCTTCTTGTTCCAGAATTCGAAGGCCTCGGTATCCTCAGGGTATACCGTAACCGACAGCCGCTCAGGATCGAAGCCGATCCACTCCTTGCTCGTCAGGAACTCCCAGGCCCAAGTGATCACTTCTTCCTTGAAATAATCGCCGATGGAGAAGTTGCCCAGCATCTCGAAGAACGTGTGGTGACGGCGCGTTTTGCCTACATTCTCGATATCATTGGTACGAATGCACTTCTGCGAATTGGCAATGCGCGGGTTCTCAGGCACGACGCGTCCATCAAAATACGGCTTCAGCGGCGCCATGCCAGCATTGATCCACAGTAGCGACGGGTCGTTGTGAGGGACGAGCGGAGCGCTCGGCTCGATCTTATGTCCCTTGCTTTCAAAAAAAGCTAACCATTTGGCGCGAATTTCACTAGCTTTCACTCTAATAACCCCCTCAATTGGTATGAAACGTAAAACGACAAAAAAACGCCCCTGAAAACAGGGACGATTGAATCGCGGTACCACCCTGGTTATTGCGCATATGAACCGCCGGAAGCCGCCTAGGCGCGCCGGAACGATGCACAATCTCCTCTTGCCGGACGTTAACGGGTCCGAATCCGGCGGAGTTTATCCGCACTCCGAAATGAGCTTTCGGTCATCCTTCATTAGAAAGGCTCTCACAGCGAAGCGTTTGGCACTTTTCCGCTGCCCGGCATCCTATGCCGACCCGCCGAGCATGCGCCACCGCCCCAAGCCTTCTCTCTGGCCAATGGACTACGACCTACTGGATTTCTTCAACGCTTTTTGACTATAGTCAATAAAAGCTATACCGGCAAATTATACCGCTGGATAGCGGAGACTGTCAACTGGCCGCCGGCCACTTTGGCCGCTACACCGTACGCTTATGTACATAGTACAGGAACAAGTGCTGCAGGATCACCTTCATCACCGCAAAAAATGGCACGGCCAGAATAAGCCCTGGCACTCCGGCTACTTCTCCGCCTACAAGTAGTGCAAAGATAATAAACAGCGGATGCATCTTGAGCGACCTCCCTACCACCTGCGGGGAGATGACATTGCCCTCTAGAATCTGGCACACCATATTCACTACAATGACCAGCAGCACCATCTTGATGGAGACCGTCGATGCCACGATCAGAGCAGGTGCCGCTCCGAGGAACGGCCCAAGATAAGGGACAATATTGAACACCGCCACGATGCTCGCCAGCAGCAGCGCGTAGGGAATACCTATCGCCCAATAACCGATGTAAGCCAGCACGCCGATGATGACACAGACGGTGAATTGACCCCGAATGTAGTTGCCGAGTGCCGTATCGATATCCATCAGCATCGAAACCAGCTCCTTGCGGTGCGTCTTGGGCACGATCGCCAGCGTCGTTTTCTCCAGCAGTTGAAAGTCCTTCAGCATATAGAACGAAACGAAGGGGATGATGAAAATCATGAACAGCGTATTGATCGTGTTGCCAATGCCGTTGATGTAATCCGCAATCGCCGAGGACACGCTGGCCTCCAGCTTAGATAACGACTGGTTGATCCCGATCCGGACGCTGTCCGGCAGAAATTGCAGGCCGTTCAGATTGTCCACCAGACTTTGTGCGCGGAAGGAGACATCCGGCATATGCTGGTTCAGCTCCGCGAGCTGCTTGACGAACATCGGGATGACATTCATCAGGATTACGGTCATGGACATGATGAACATGGCATAGATCAGGAGCACCGCAATCGTACGGGGCACCCGGCGGGCGCCAAGCAGCGATACGACGGGATTCAGCACATAGGATATGATCAGGGCGATGATGAACGGCGTCAGAATTTCCCGGAGAAATACATAGACCCCTGTAATCATCGGCCGAAGCTGCATCAGCAGCAGCAGGATAACGAGCCCGATCAGCACATAGACCATGCCCAGCAGAATGCGGTTTTTCGGCAGTTTGTCCATCGGCTTCCTCTCCTCGGCCGCATGGGCAGCGGCAGGTTTCCATTTTCTACAGTAGACAGTATATGTACAACCTTCCTTTCTTAACCCATATTTCGGCGGGACAGAAGAGCCTTTGATGGAAAAAGGACTGGGGCGAATCGGTAATGAACCGACCCGCACCCAGTCCTTAATTCCTTTCGATCTCCAAGCATGTCTTGCTGATGTCCGTATGGATGCTTCGTTATCCCCGCTTCTCAACGCGAGGATACGATCACTTCCCCTTGCTGCAACACCGAAGGGTTCGTGCTCCATACTGTGCTCGGAATTTCACGGCGCAGCACCGGAATCACATCCTTGGCAAAGCGCTCGAGCTGCTCGTGCTGCTCCGCTTCGGTAAGTCCGTCTACGCCGATGCTTAGCACTTGATGCCCGTAAGCTTTGTGGTAATTAAGAATTTTTTCGATCACGAAATCCGCGCTTCCCACCAGTATGGGGCCGTTCGCGAGATTGTCATCAAGATCCTTGAAAGGCGTCTTGTTGTGCTTCGAGGATGCGGTGGAGTGAAAGGCGTCATAGTAAGGACGAAACCGCTTGACCGCTTCTTCAGACGTATCCGCCAGATACAGGCTCCCTCCGCCTGCACCTACCACGGCATTCTTCGGATCATGACCATAGTGGGCCAACCGTTCCCGATAATGATCGATCAGCGCTTTGTACTTAGCCTGTGGATGGAACGTGTTGGATGAGAAAATCGGCTCTCCGTATTTCGCCGCAAGCTCCGTCGAGAGCGTGCTTGATGCACTGCCGTGCCAAACTGGGATGGATGCTTGATAAGGTCTGGGCTGCGTAGTCACTTGATGCAGCGGCGAGCGGTAACGTCCTTCCCAGGTGACTTCCTCTTCGTTCCAGAGCTGTTTGAGCAGCGCGTAGCGTTCAGCCAAGGAATCCCATTGCTCTTCCTCGGTAATGCCGAACAATGGGTAATGGCGCGGATCGTTGCCTTTGCCGATGATCAGCTCCAGCCGGCCGCCGGAGAGATGATCCAGTGTCGCATAATCCTCGGCTACACGTACAGGGTCCAGCACGCTCAATACCGTCACGGTGGTCAGCAGCCGGATTCGCGAGGTTTTGGCTGCAATTGCCGTCAAGACCACTGGAGGCGAGGAGGATAAGAACGGAGCTCCGTGCCGCTCCCCTATGCCATAAGCGTCAAACCCAAGCTCCTCGGCAAGTACAGCTTGTTTCAATATATTCTGATATTTCTGCTGTGTAGTGAGTGTCTCGCCTGTCACAGCGTTAGGGATATTCATCACAAGGCTGGATAATACAAATTTCAGAATGACCACCCCTTCATATCATATTATTAATGTAGGAATACTTTATTTAATTATATCGGTCTGGAATGAGCTTGACTAATTGAAATTTCCTATTCAACGATTAATAATCTCAATTTTCTTCCCGCTGCATGCCAAAAACGCCGCAAATCCAGCAAGCCCGGTTGGGCCTCAAGGATGCGGCGTTCCATATGCGTATCTAGCATGTACATTCGTTAGTTGGCGTGCACTTGCGGCATTTCCTCTTCGAAGAAGAGATCGTCCAGCGAGCTGAGCGTACCGTCTTCCTCTACTTGGTATACGGACATTTTTTCACCGTTCACGGTCAGTTCGATGAAGCAGCCCCAGCAATAAAACTGGTGCGAGCCGATTTTGCCAATATCTTTGGAGTTGCAATTTGGACAACGTAACATCGGTATCACCCTATTCTTCTTTTGGTACGAAGATTTCCTCCAATGCCTCGCTTGCGTGAACGGGAACAATCAAGGCATCCTCGCCGACTTTGACCGAGTCCGGCATTGGCAACCACTTGCGCCCTTCTTTGAGATCTGAAATGAAACCCTCGGTTACTTCATAACCTATTACTTTCCTACCCGATTCCTCATCCAGGTAAACATCGTCGACTATTCCGAGCTGGTGTCCGTTGACGGTAACCAGCGGCAGCCCCTTGATGCGGCGGCTTCCACCGAGCAGCATCCTCCACGAATCTGCAGCCTCCAGCGGTTTGATGAGATCTTCACGCTCGATCGTTACGGCATCGTCGCCGACCGCTATGACACCTTCCCATTCGACGCCATTCGCCTCCTGGAACCAGTGCCCGTCGCTGAGTATGAAAGCGCGAACCTGCCACTCGCCATCAAGCAGCACATCCTTCACAGCACCTACTTGCTTGCCGGTCTGCACGCAAATCACGGGCAGCCCGATCACATCTCGGGTTCGCTTCAACCGTAATCTCTCCATTCCGGGTTTGAGCCCAAATTGAGAGCATCGCCTCGTTGTCCTTGACAATCGCCCGACTTACCTGCACAGGGTAAGTTTTTAGGCGAAGACGGCTGCCCCACCGGCAATACCAGGAAAGGACATTTGCCGACAATGAAACTTATACCTTACTACGCAGACGCCGCACGACGGTTTCAACAATCTGGGCGGCGCGGACCATCTGATCCGCATCATTGCCTGCCCCGAAACTGAAGCGGATCGCCGAGCCTGCTCTCGAATCCGGCAATCCCATCGCACGCAGAACATGAGACGTCTCCAGCGACCCTGACGTACAGGCGGATCCGCTGGCAGCAGCTACTCCAGCGAGGTCCAGATTCATCAGCATCGTTTCCGTAGCGATGCCCGGGAAGCTGACGTTCAGAATATGCGGCAGCCGCTCAACCGGATGTCCGTTGATGAGAAAGGCTTCCTTGCCAAGTCGCAGTTCGAGCTCATGGACCAATCTACTACGTAGTGTTTCCACTTTCTCCCTAGATTCATACCTGTTCCGTTCAAATAGTTCCACCGCTTTGCCAAACCCGGCAATCCCCGGGATGTTCTCCGTGCCTGGGCGGCGTTTGCGCTCCTGCGAGCCTCCGTAGCCTTGCGGGATGAAACGCGCGGTTCTAGCTATATACAACGCGCCGATCCCCTTGGGACCGTTTAACTTGTGCGCGGAAAAGCTCATGAAATCGACAGGAAGCTCGGATAACCGGATGGGTACGTAAGCCAGCGACTGAACGGCATCCACGTGAAAAACGATGCCCCGTTCGCGCGCAAAGCTTCCGATCTCCTCGATCGGCTGCAGCGTACCTACTTCGTTATTGCCATGCATGACGCTGATCAGAACGGTGTCGGGCCTTACGGCCTCCCGTATAGCCTCTGGCGAGACTTGTCCGTATTCGTCTACCGGAACGTACGTCACTTCATAGCCAAGCTTCTCCAGGCGCTCGCAGGCATGCAGCACCGCATGATGCTCGATCTGCGTCGTCACAATATGAGCGCCACGGCTGCGTCCGGCTTCTGCCGCGCTATAGATCGCCAGATTATCGCTTTCTGTACCTCCGGACGTGAAAATAAGCTCGGAGGACGAGCAGCCGACAAAAGCGGCGATTCGGTCCCGAGCAGCATTCAGTGCGAGCTTCGCTGCGCGACCGGCTCCATGCATGCTGGACGCGTTGCCAAAGCTTCCTGTCCAGTAAGGCAGCATAGCCTCTACCACTTCCGGATGCACCGGCGTTGTAGCGGCATGATCCAAATAAATCGTGTCCAATTGAATTCACCACATTCGTCCCGCATTGATTTGCAACGGATTGAGAGTAAGGGTGGCAAGCCTTAGGAATAAGGCCTGCCCGGGTCTAAATATAAAACATGTAGCTGTCGTTCTGGCTGCCTTCGTCCTTGAACGAAATCAAGTCCTGCAGCGACGTCGAATCCAGCACCTCGGCGATCCCGTCGCGAATGCGAATCCACAAATGCCGCTTCGCCGGATCATCCTCTTCCGTAAAGTCGACCGGACTGATCGGCCCTTCCAATACCCGAATCACATCGCCAGCAGAAATCTCCTCGGCGTTCTTCGAAAGTATATAGCCACCGTAAGCGCCGCGAATGCTCTTGACCAACCCGGCGTTACGCAGCGGGGCAACCAATTGCTCTAAGTAATGTTCGGAAAGCTGATGCTTTTCCGCGATGCTTTTCAGTGAGGTGGGGCCTTCTCCGAAACGAGTCGCCAGTTCCATCATGATGGTCAGCCCGTAGCGGCCTTTGGTAGAAATTTTCAAGTCAAGCACCTCATTCACATATCATACATTATAGTATCTTTTCTATGGTAACATAAATCCGCTTCCTATGGGAGACTAACCTTGCTATATTGATGAAATTATTTTGTCTTCTCCTCAAATGGTTGTATAATACATACCATGTCACACGCAAAGCGAGGGAATGCACATGAGTAAACCACGTATCGTCCTTGGGATGTCCGGAGGTGTCGATTCCTCCGTATCCGCGCTCCTGCTGAAGGAACAAGGCTACGAGGTGATCGGCGTATTTATGAAAAACTGGGACGACACCGATGAATTCGGCCATTGCACGGCAGAGGAAGATGCCGAAGATGTACGCCGGGTATGCGATCAGATCGGTATCCCCTATTATACGGTAAATTTTGAGAAACCATACATGGATAAGGTATTTGCCTACTTCCTGGACGAATACCGCAAGGGGCGCACCCCGAATCCCGATGTGATGTGCAACCGGGAGATCAAGTTCGGTGAATTTCTGAACAAGGCTCTGGAGCTTGGCGCAGACTATATCGCCACGGGTCATTACGCCCGGGTGGAGCAGTCGGACGGCAAGTACCGCCTGCTGCGCGGCGTTGACGCCGGGAAGGATCAGACCTACTTCCTCAACGCGCTGAACCAGTACCAGCTGTCCAAAGCGATGTTCCCGATCGGTCATCTGCCGAAGCCTGAGGTACGGGCCATTGCCGAGAAAGCCGGTCTGGCTACGGCCAAGAAGAAGGACAGCACGGGCGTCTGCTTCATCGGCGAGCGGAACTTCAAGGAATTTCTGAGCGGCTATCTGCCGGCCAAGCCCGGCGAGATGAGAACGCTGGAGGGCGAGGTCAAGGGACGTCACGACGGACTGATGTATTACACGCTCGGTCAGCGTCAAGGACTCGGTATCGGCGGCTCAGGCAACGGAGAGCCTTGGTTCGTAGCCGGCAAGGACCTGGAGCAGAACATCCTGTACGTTGTCCAAGGGGAGAAGCATCCTGAGCTGTATTCCAAGGCACTACTAGCCTCCGAGCTGAACTGGATCGCTGGGGAGCCTCCTCAGACCTCCATCAAGTGTACAGCCAAATTCCGGTATCGCCAGCCCGATCAGGGGGTTACCGTTCAGTTTCTGCCGGACGGCCGCTGCGAGGTTGCTTTCGATCAGCCGCAGAAAGCCATTACTCCCGGACAGTCCGTCGTCTTCTACGATGGGGACATCTGTCTCGGCGGTGCTGTTATCGATCAGATGATTCAGGCCTAACACCCTAAAAAACCGTCAGGATTCGCTAGAATCTGACGGTTTTTTTGTAATTATTTCCCGGGCTATAATGATAATGGGCTTGTCCCAGACGGCTAACCGATTGTAAGCTTGCCTTCCGGATAGCGGAAAGGCTCTTTCTTCGGATTCGGCTGCAGCGCATAGGCCAGGGTCACAATACCCACTCGTCCGATAAACATCATCAGAATAATGATCACCTTGCCGCCTGTCCCCAGCTCCGTCGTCAGCCCTCCGCTCAGCCCTACCGTGCCGAAGGCCGACACCGCCTCGAATAAAATGATCAGGAAATCCTGCTGCTGTACAGCCGATAGCGCCATGGTCGAGGCAACGACGCAAAACAGCCCAATAAAGCAGAACGTCGTCGCTTTATAAATATCGCTCTTGGCGATGCGGTGGCGGAACAGCACCACATCTTCTTTGCCCCGGATCATAGCCAGCAATGCACCGACCAGGATCACGAAGGTCGTCAGCTTGATACCGCCACCCGTCGAGCTCGGGGCAGCTCCGATAAACATCATGATGATCATCAGAAACATCGTCGCCGACCGCAGCTGGGTAATGTCGACGGTATTCACCCCAGCTGAGCGAAGGCTGATCGATTGGAACAGGGAAGCCAGCAGCTTGGAATCCAAGTCCAGCGGACCGAGCGTCCGGGTGTTCGTAAACTCGAAGATGAAGATCAGCAATGCCCCGACCAAAGTCAGCGCAGCCGTAGCGGAAAGCACCACCTTGCTGTGAAGAGACAGCCTGCGCGTACGGCGGTAATCCACCAGCTCGGCCAATACGATAAATCCGATGCTTCCGAGCAGGATGAGCAGCATGGACACGACATTGATCCCCCAGTCGTTCACATAAGGGGTCAGATTGCGGTACCCGCCCAGCAGCTCGAACCCTGCATTGTTGAAGATGGATATCGCGTGGAACACGCCGTAATAAGCCGCCTGCGGCAGCGGCATCTCGTAGGACCAGCGGTACATGAAGTACAGCGCCGCCACACTCTCGATCAGCGCCGAATATAGCAACACCCTCAGGATCAGACGAACGACGCCCTCGATGCCCGACAGGTTCAGCGATTCCTTCAGCATAATCCGGTCGCGGAGCGAGATACGCTTGCGCAGAGCGACGGCGAACCAAGTGACTGTCGTCATGAATCCAAGCCCGCCAAGCTGGATCAGTCCCAGAATGACCAATTGTCCGAACGTCGTAAAATAAGTGCCGGTATCCACGATGACAAGTCCCGTTACACAGGTCGCAGACGTCGCCGTAAACAGCGCGTCGATGAACGGCGTGTGCTGGCCGCTCTCCGCAGCAGCCGGCAGGGACAGCAGCAGCGTCCCGATCGCAATAATAAGCGCAAAGCCCGCCGCAAAGACGCGCGGCGGGGTCAGCTTCAATCCCTTGAATCTACGGGCCAACTCTTACCCATCTCCTTGCTCTCGTCCTCAATCATGAATCGTTAGAGCAAGTATACCATGTCTTCCGTCATTTCGTTACTCCCCCTGCGGGCCGTTAGCTGCCTTGGCATGGTTCATCCGTTCCGGGCCCATGGTCAGCGCGAAGACGAAGGCAAGCACGGCAGGTACGATGGCCCACATGAAGGCGTACGTGATCGACTCCGACAGCACGCCTGTAATTTTCTCCAGCACCGGCGCCGGAATGGAGGCTCGGGCTTCCGGAGAGAGCAGCGCCCGCGGATCGCTGGAGAAACCGCCTCCGGGTAGTCCGCCCCCAGCCCCTGGGCCGAAAGCCTCTCCAAGCCCTGACGTAAAATGATTGCGCTGAATCAAGCCGTAGATCGTAATCCCGAGCGTCATTCCCAGCGTCCGGACGAAGGACATCGTCGAACTGGCCGAGCCGCGGCGGGTTTCGTCGAACGGATGCATGGCCGCCATGCCGAGTGTGGAGAACGAGGCGCCTACCCCCAAGCCGACAAGAATCATATAGACCGTCAATACCCAGCGCGGTGTATTTCCCGTAATCGTAGCAAGCAGCACGATGCTGATGATGAAAAGAATCGAGAAGATAATCATGACGCCCCGAAAGCTCATCCTGCCCGAGCCGGCCAGGAAGCCCCCAGCCTGCGCCGTCACGACCGTTCCCAGCATCATCGGGAGCAGAATCAGGCCG
Source organism: Paenibacillus filicis (assembly GCF_038070315.1). NCBI lineage: Bacteria > Bacillati > Bacillota > Bacilli > Caryophanales > Paenibacillaceae > Paenibacillus > Paenibacillus filicis. The sequence goes on from NZ_JBBPCC010000021.1 coordinate 81,582, forward strand.
GAATTGGTCGCCGAACCGCCGAATACTCCCTGGATGAAGATCGGGATATAAACCGTAGCCACGATAAACGCGATGCCCAAGAAGAGGCCCACCAGGTTGCTGCCCGCATACAGCTTATTGCGGAACATATCGAACGAGATGATCGGCTCCTCCACCCTTCTCTCAATAACCAGGAAGAGCAGGAACAGAACGATGAAGCCCGCAAATAACCCCAGAATTTGTGGAGAGCTCCATCCGTACGTATGACCGCCCAGCTCCAGGCCGAACATCAGACAGACAATAGCCCCAACCAGCGTAACGGCGCCATACCAGTCGATCTTCTGAGGGGCGTGCCGAAGGGATTCCTTATAGAAAAGCAGAATGCAGCCCAGCGAGACAAGACCGATCGGCAGGTTGATATAAAACACCCAATGCCAGCTGATGTAATCGGTGATGTAAGCGCCGAGCAGCGGTCCGAAAATACTGGACATGCCGAACACAGCCCCGAATAAACCGGATACCTTCCCCCGCTTCTCCGGAGGGAATACGTCGAAGATAATCGTGAACGCGATCGGCATCAGCGCTCCGCCGCCGATGCCCTGAATCGCCCGGTACAGACTGAGCTGCTCGATGCTTTGCGCGGTGCCGCATAGGGCGGAGCCCAGCAGAAACACGATCATGCCGAAGACAAAGAAACGCTTGCGCCCGTACATATCCGACAGCTTGCCGAATATGGGCATGCCGGCCATCTCCGCGACCATATAAGCGCTAGTGACCCAGACGAATTTGTCCAGCCCGCCGAGCTCCGAGACGATCGTTCCCATCGCGGTCGCCACGATGGTATTGTCCATCGCAGCGGTCAATATGCCTAGCATTAATCCCGCTACAACGAATCCTAACTTAGGTTGAATGGCATTGGCCATATCGGACTACTCCCCATTCCTCTATATGATGTTACCAGTCTACAGATTTAGTCTGCCTGTTGCAGGGGAGTTTTAGCCGATTCTCCGGCTGTCTGTGACCTTGGCCTCCGGGTGCTGATCATAGGATTCGCTATATTCCACAACTCCGATCTCACAGCCTGGACCCAGCTTTACCCGTTTGCCCCGGACAACGCCCGCCTTGGTCGATTCCAGATAAATATCATCGCCCTCGATCGTCTCCGCGATTAAGTGATCGCCTCCGAAGATCAGCGAACGGACCCATTGGCCGAACGGGCTGTTTCCCGAGGGCTTGCGTACTTCAATCGTTTCTCCTCCGATTTCCTTCGCCTGGCATCCCGCATACAACTCCGCTTGGAGGGATCCGATATTCAGCAAGCCGTCGACACGGAAGCTGCCGCAGGAGCGGAAGCTTTCCGCCTCCAGGGAGCCCTTCACGCCCAAATATCCGTTGACCTCCACACTCTCTCCGGACAAGCCCGCGCCTACCTTCATATGTCCGTCGACGCGCAGCCGCCCGGCTCCCAGGAACCCCCCGACCTCCGCCTTGCCGTTAACATGCATATACCCGGCTTCCACGTCCTGCTCGAATACCGCTAAGCCATTCACGTCAACCTGCCCGGAAGCAACGACCTCACCCCGCACCACGGATCGCCCGTTCGACGTGAACGTAGCACAGTCGATGTTCCCGTTCACGGATCCATGACCGTTGATCGTCACATTGCGGTACAGCCCTCCTCCGGCGCCTCCCATGATGCCGTCTATGTTCAAATCCGCTCTGACCGTCATCTGATTCACTCCAATCCATGGCCGGTTTTGATAGCTTCCGCTACAGTGGACCCGGCTTCATTATGAAATTCATGGGTATATTCAACCTGCTGGATCCGGCAACCGGGACCAAGCGTCACGTGTTTGCCCCGCACAACCTTGGCATTTGTATACTCTACGTATACATCGTCACCTTCTATCGTTTCCGCGTCCAGGGTGCCCTCATAGAAATCCGCAGGGAGAAAGAACGATCCGATCAGCTTTTTCAGCATCGTGCCTTCGGCTCTCCGCACCTCGATCCGTTCGCCTCCGATCTCATGAGCGGTGCAGCGGCTGTGCATGCCTATGTGAACCAGGTCGGCTGTGACCAGTCCGCCGATTCGGAACATCCCCTTGATGCCGAGTGTCTCCGCTTCGCAACGGCCCTTGATATGGAACGTACCCTCCATCTGAATCTGCTCGCCGGCCACATGGCCGCGAATGGTGGTCTCTCCGTTGGACTTGATCTCCTGGGCTTTTACATTTCCCCCCACCTCAAGCCTGCCGTTGACGGTAGCCTTCCCCGTGTCCAGATCGCCGTCCATATCCAGGTTGCCGCTAAGTCCGAAGGAAGTGCTCTTCAGATCGCCAGATACCCGGGCTGTCCCTGTACACCGGAAGCTCATGCAATCCACAGAACCCTGAAATTGGGCATCGCCTACAATCTTGATATCCTTAAACACGCCGCCGGAGGAAGTACCGTTGCCCGTAACGTTAAGCGAATGACGCGTTTCCATATAACTCATCCTTTCCTAGCTCAGTTTGAGTTTCAATTCCTCAACGCATGCAGCCGTATGCAGCCTGGCTACGATCTTCGTGCCCGGCTCGAACCAGACCACTTCCCCCTCGGCCATGACGAAGGAAGATATGCCCATCTTGCGGATAATGGCCAGCACCCAGGGCTTTCGATCCAGGTCAGCTTCCCGCTCCTGCAAGGTCTGAAGCATCATTCGCCCTTCGTCCAGGTTAATCTCCCCGGAATGCAGCAGCTTGTCGAGCATATAGACGACCAGCACCCGTTGGAACGAGAGTGCCGCTTCTTCCCCGAATAGAGGGGTGAATACATCCAGGGACACCTTCGAAACAATGTTTCGTTCCAATAAAACAGATCGTTGCAGCGGTAAATCATCCATCACAGGGGAAAACACATCCGCCAGCTCATCCAATGACAGACCGTCCTTCATATTTACGATTTTATCAATACGGGCCAAGATGCTCCGCTTCGGAAAAAATGTCTCCTGCCCCGTGAAGGTCGACTTCCGTATAAACCACTCCTCCGGAATGAGCTGCTTCCGCTTCCAGCGGTACAGCTGCCCATAAGAGATACCTTTCAGTTCCAGCAGCTCTTTCTTGGAAATAAGCTCTTCATCGCTCATCGTATCCTCTCGCCTCCTCTTACAATGTAACATAACACTGTTACGTTGTAAATCAAAAAAAGAAACTGATCTGAATCAGATCAGCCGTATACTTTACTGCTATAATGGAACCTCCATGGGAACTTGCACGTTCCCGGCCTGTTACGCAGGCTGACGAATCGTATCCGGATCAATACCTAGCTCCGTCATGATTTTCGATAAATACTTTTTTCCTGAGCGTTGTCCATACAAGATCAGATTCAAATACTGATCACTGGTGCCGATTTTTTCCGCCAGTTGTCCCTGAGTCATTCCTATATCGATCAAGCGCTTTTTGACCTCTGCTCCCAGCGGCGTTAGCTCTCTCTTATTCAACAGGCATTTCCTCCTCGCGTCATTTTACGCTTGCCGGCATGTTCTCCCTCGCTCTGATTCGAATCAGCTCATAGTCAGAGGGACAGAAGGCGGTGAGGTACGGCGCTTCGGCCACGGGGCATGTCTCTGATGAAACCCGGTAAGCCCTGGCGTCATAGATCTAACGGCCTGCAGCCTCTGCACCGGCAACGTTCTGATTTCCGTTTGTTTGGCAGCAGTTCTGGACAAAGCCAGAGAAAGCTCCTCATAAAAATCCGGCGCTTCAATATGCAGGACCGAGGAAAGAACGTAAGCTCGTGCCGATGCTTCGTGATACCCGACGGCACAGATCCCATACGGCGTATGCACAGCGATAATCTCCAGCTTCACGCCGTCGAGCTCGTGCCATTCAAAGTTGCTTGCCTGTCCTTGAGCGAGCATCTCCGTTCACCCCCTTTCTCTATAGCCGAAACAGCAAAATCATCAGTCAACGTCAGGTTTGACCACCTATCGTTCGGACATAATGTATGATAAGCTTTTTTTGTGATGTAAAAGTAAATCTAAAATCAGTTTATATGTATATTTACATTTAGTCAAATGTAAATATGTTAATTTACATTAACATTTCAAGGGGGGGTTGAGTCTCTTGGACACATTGGGAAAACGAATAGCCTATTTACGGGAATCCCGGCATTTACGTCAGAAAGAACTGATGAAGCTGCTTAATTTCAGCAATTTGAGCCGTTTCGAAAAAGATAGTATGAAGCCGGGCATCGATATTATCTTGTCAATCGCGCTCTATTTTGACGTGACGACAGATTGGCTGCTGACCGGAAGAGAGAAGTGCGTCGATGTAAATTTACACCATAATTCCGATTTTTCTCCTGAAGAGATTGAACTGCTGGCAAAAATCCGCCAACTGCTGCCGGAGGAACGCGTACGTATCGATGGTCTTGTCGACGGGTTGTTGTTGGGAAGGGAGATCCATGGCCAAAGCCGTGCAGAAGGAAAAATGTCACCCATCTCGCGGAGTGGGCGGAGTAGCGAAGACGAACAGGCTGCGGCAAACGAAACAAGGGGTACCGCTTGATTTTTTTGCAGCTATTTGATGTAATTTTGAATCACTTCTTCATTACAACCGTATTTACCTGACAAATAAAGCGCTGTATGGCTTGATTCTTCAAGGCCTGCAGCGCTTTATTGATTTTTCTTGGGCCAATATCAATCCAGACGTGCCCGCATCTACAGAGCATCTAGCAGCTTCGGCCAATATGCGCTGCCGGCTCCCTTGACGGCAGGCCACGCCTATTGTTCTCCAGAGCGGGACTAGCTGCAGAAGGTCTCCTTCTCGGAGTCCGGATGCGCCCGGATAATGAGAATCCGCGAGATGCGCAGATGGTCGACCTCCTCGATAATGAAGGACCAGTGCTCTCCCCAGCGGATCTGCTGCTCCTGGACAGGAGGCATCTCGACCTGTGAATAAATCCAGCCCCCTATCGTATCGTAATCGTCCGTCTCGATATTCAATCCGAAGAAAGCGTTCACTTCTTCGATCAGTAACCGGCCGTCTATCGAGTGAACGGCTTCATTCCGGCGTTCGATCTGCGGTCGCTCCTCGTCGAATTCGTCCTGAACCTCTCCGACGATTTCTTCGATGATGTCCTCGAACGTGACCAGCCCGCTCGTGCCTCCGAACTCGTCAATGAGAAGCACCATTTGCGTTTTCCTCTTCTGCATCAGCTTGAGCAGAGCACTGATCTGCATCGACTCCGGCACCTTCAGAATCGGACGCACAATGTCCTGCATATCCACCGGATCGTCGGACAGCTTGAGCAGATCCTTGATATGGATAAATCCTACGATACTGTCCTTATCCGGCTTGCACAGCGGATAGCGTGTATGCATCTCACTGATCGCCAGCAGCTTGTTGTCTTCATACGATCGCTGGGCATAGAGGCAGGTCATCTCGGTCCTGGGAATCATGATCTCCCTGGCTGTCGTCTCTGCAAACTCGAAGATATTGTCGACCAGCGTCATCTCCGTGTTGGCAATGTATCCACGCCGGTTGCTTTCTTTCATCAGGGAACGGATCTCATCCTCGGTATGGGCGCCACGGCGCTCTTCCGCCGGGTCGATGCCGATCAGGCGCAGCAGCGCATGGGTTATGATCTCCGATAGACGCAGCAGCGGATGCAGCGCTACGGCGAGCCAAGTCAGGGTCTGGCCAGGCCAGACCGGAGACTGCGCAGGCCTATGGAGCGCATAAGCACGGGGCAATTGCTCTCCCAGCGTAAGCTGCAGCAGAGCGAGCAAGGAGAACCCGGCTGCAGCGGCAAGGGCATACACCGCCATCGCAGGCAGTCCCAGCGGATGAAGCAAGGGCTCCAGCAGCTCCGCCAGTCCTGACGATCCAAGCCACCCCAGGCCCAGCGTCGTCAGCAACATGCCCGCTCTGAGCACGCTCGCGTGCAGCTGAGGGCGGCGCAGCGGGGCCGGGACTCTCCCGGCTTCTCCGGCCTGCTCCCTCTCCTCCCTTCCCCATGGCTCCGCATGGGCTGACTCCCCGGAAGGGAGCTGCACAGGCTTCGTGCCCCCTCCCGGAGATGCTCTTGCCATCCCGTATTGGGCAGCAGCGAGCAAGCTGTGGATTCCAACCAACAGAATAGCCGACATGATGTACAACCAGATGGAGAACGGATCGCCGCTCAAGCCATACTCACCTTCCTAGCCGAGGATGCCTTACCTGATCATCCGGATTTTATTACTATTACCTTATACAACCGGAGTTTGGCCTAGAACGGAAATACAAGCCCGTATCGACAAAAACGATCCATAATGGAGTAATTCCGTCACGATATCCATTCCAGATATCAACAAGACCGAACGAAGATAGTCATTGATGCCTCGTTCGAAGCTGATTCAGGCGGGGATCCGTTTTTCTTACGTACCACCGTTGTCAAACAATAGCTGCAAACAAAAAAACGCTCAATCCCGCAGAGCCTGCGGAATTGAACGCTATCTTACCTACGCGACTCTTGCTGAAGCCTCAGACCTGCTCCAGCTAGGCCGACGGCATCGGCGTCTTGGTCGGCTTGGCGTATCCTTGCTTGTACGTCTGGTCGATCGTCTGGCGGATTTCCAGCAGCGACTTGCCATCCTGCTTCAGCTTGATCGACTTCACGGCGATCTGCAGGCAGACGCCGCAACGGGTGCCATGGTCATCCCAGACGATAGAGCCGTCTGGTTTCACTTCTTTGACGAAGCAATTCATATTGCTCTGATGTCCGGCGCTTTCGCCGCAGCCACAGTAGCACGGCATCCACTTGAGGATGTCGGTAGCGTGTCCGGCCGCCTGATAGACGAGGCGGATCTCCTCCGTCTGCTTGTCCAAAAATTTCGGCAGCACGGCGGCAGATGCCGTGGTTTCCTGAATGTCGCCATTCGCCATCTGATGCTGCTCATGCCCGGCATGCGTGCCGGCCGCTTCGGGCTTCGGCGAGCAGGCCACCGCGATGGAAGCGAGCAGCACGAGGGCGAGCGCCGGCTTGATCCGGGAGTGAATAAGTTTCATTGGATTCAGTCACACTCCGTCTTAGATTTACTTCGTACGCTTCTCCTGATGCTTCACATAGATCTTCCCCTCCACCCCGGCATTCTGCGGGGTATAGAACCGGGTATGCTTCAGTTCCTGAGGCATGTACTGAATGACCGCACCCGGGTTATCGATCGGATTGATATACGTTTTGGTCCCGTCGCGGATCTGCGCAGGCACCTCGTAGGCTCGGTGATCGCGCACCGTTTGCAGCGCCGCATTGATGCCTTTATACACGCTGTTCGACTTGGGGCTCTCGCACACATAGACGACCGCCTGCGCGAGCGGCAGCCTGCCTTCCGGCATACCTACGAACTGGATCGCCTCCTTGGCCGCCACAGCGACCTGCAGCGCATTCGGGTTCGCCATCCCGACATCCTCGCAGCTATGCACGATCACCCGGCGGATGATATACATCGGGTCCACCCCGCTGTCGAGCAGACGGGCCAGCCAGTAGAGCGCCCCGTCCGTATGACTGCCCCGCATGCATTTGCACAGCGCCGAGGTCAGGTTGTACATGTCGTTCGTGCTGATCGTATTGATCCGGGTCGCATACGCCTCGCGGACAGCGGGAAGCTCGACGACATCCGAATCGAACGTCGAGAAGACAGCAGCCTCCAGTGCATTGAGCGCATTGCGAAGGTCTCCGTTGCAGATGTCTGCCAGGTATTCGAGCGCATCGGGAGCCATCGTCAGCTTCAGCTTGCCTAGCCCGCGCTCCGTATCCTCCAAGGCCTGCAGCAGAGCCGTCCGAATCTCGCGGTCCGTCAGCGGCTGAAGCTGGAACACCCGGCAGCGCGACACGAGCGGAGGGATAATATCATGCTGTATACTCTCCGTCGTACAGCCGATCAAGGTGATCGTGCCGTTCTCGACGACGGGCAGCAGCGATTCCTGGATATTGCTTTTCATCGCATGAATCTCATCGATAAACACAATGGTCCGCTTATTGTACAGCTTCTTCATATCCCTAGCCTTCTCGAACGTTTCCCGCAGCAGCGCGATGGTCAAAGAGACGGCGTTCAGCTTGATGAACTCAGCCTCGCTCAGATAGCTGATGATCGTGGCCAGCGTCGTCTTGCCGCTGGAGGGCGGCCCCTGCAGGATCATCGAGGGAACCTTGTCCGACTCGATTAGGAGGCGCAGCGTCTTGCCCTTGCCAACCAGGTGGGTCTGGCCGATATATTCGTCCAAATTCCGCGGCCTCATGCGCTCGGCTAGCGGCATGTACTCCTCGGCGGAGGACTGCTGATTATAATCGAATAAGTCCATACCTATCTACCTTCTTCGTAACGGAATCTTATTCTATTGTAGCATATTCCTTGACCTGGAATCTAAATGCCGCTGAATCGCCATGACAAAGCAATAAGGCAAGGGCCTACGCCTGGGAATATCTAGTGAAAATGCTCTTGTCCGTTTGGACATGCATACACTGCCTCCCGAACGAAGTTCGCTAGCTTTACCCGTCTGGAAGATAAAAAAATCCCCCGATTTCTGAACTGAAATCGGGAGAGTCTTTGGACTTGGCTCACAGAATTCGCCACTTCTCAGGCTAACTTAAGCTTGACTGGAGATCTGCCAGGCGGTCGATGGCGCGTTGGATCTCGGCCTCATTCTCCGGATCGAGCTAGGCCGTCGTCTCGTCCAGGCAGCACGATCGGCGCATTATTCAGCAGAGCGCGGGCAATCGAGATCCGCTGTCCACTGCCAGCCGGAGGCTCATCGGTTCCGGGTATCACCGGTTCGCTCAGCAGCTTGGCGATGCGCTCGCCCGCCTGATCGTGATACCGGAATTCAGCGTAAATCACAAGTGCAGACGTGAGCGGGTCGAATATACGCTTGCCCACGATCAGGAAGGACACGAAGGTGATCAGGTCGAGCTGGCCTTCACTGAGCAGATGGACCCCCACCGCTACCATCAGCTTCAAGCCTGCGCTGATAAAAGCGATGGCGCTTAGGACGATCGGACCGAGCAGTCCTTCGATCCGGATTCTCTGACGCATCAGTTCCTTGAATGACTTCTCCAGGCGCACGAAGCGCGTTCCGGTCAAATTATAGGCTTTGATGACGCGGATACCGTTCAAGTATTCCTGCAGCCAGATCAGCCCCACTGCGATCGAGAGGGCGGCGAACAGGGCCAGAGCCATCCGCCAATCGAGCCAGACTAGCCCCATGATGGCTAGCAGCGGCATCAGGAGCGGGCCGAACATCTGCGGCACCAAGTGAGAAATGCCATGCTCGACAATCGTGAAGTCGCCCATCATCGTATTCGCCAGATGCCCGGGGTCGCTGCGGCCCAGGTAACCGAGCGGCAGCTTGCGCAGATGCTCGGCGAGCCGCGCTCTTCCTTCAGCAGCTGTGCTGTAGGCCCCGTTAGACAGCAAATCCCTAGCAGTGATGCTGGCCATGCGCCACCTGGCAACGGCCCGGATTCATTTTGGCGGCCTGCTACCCGACATCCTCCTCATCGTTGTCCTCTACGAACTCCTGCCCCTCGCTTGTCAAGCCACGCAACCTCTGGCCGCCGTCTTCCAGCAGCCAACGGATTAACGGAAGCTGTTTCCGGTATTGTTTCCGCCATTTTTCCTTCGGATTCGCAGAGTACGCCGAATAACATAAGAAAAATAAGGCCACTTTGGCTACAGCAACGGGCAGTATAGTGGCTTCTTCCTCGGTCAGGGAGCCATATCCTTTAAGAAAATCTCGGTCGAACGATCTGGATTGCGCCGGCAGCAGCATATAGATGACCCACAGAGCATAGGCGACATCATGAATCCGGTACCCCTGCTCTACGAAATCAAAATCCAGAACGCACACCACCTCATCATCGGCGTATCCTTGATTCCAGAAATGCCAATCCCCGTGTACGATCGACCGCTCAAGTCCCTCTTCGGCAGACTCAAAAAGCTCCAAAATTCGCTCGCTAATCAACCGGATCTTTTCTAACTGGTACTCCGGAATGTCAGGGACTTCCTCCAATAGGCTCAGCGCATTCAGAAAATAAGCTCTGTCCTTATTGAAGGACCATTTGGGCTTTGGCTCGACCGTTACCGCCTGCAGTGCATCATGAAAGTGGCGGAGCATGCGCCCGCTGGCAGTTACCTGTCCCTTCTTGTTTTCAAAGAGTCCCATTTCCACGAACCGTGTAACCTGCAGCAGCCTCCCCTTACAGTGAATGTACGGCTCACCCTCGGTGGAAACCAGCGGAAGTACAACAGGCAATCCTGCTTTACGGGCAGCCGTGAGCACCTTCTGAAGAGACCTCAAATGAGCAGTCGTACTGGAGCTATTCAATACGCGGACGACAAACTCTCCTTGATTCGTTTGCAGCTTGATATTCACATTATAGGATCCCCCGATAGAACCCTTGACCTGCCTGCTGTTGCCCAAGCGAAACCGTTGACAAATATAGTCCAGAATGAACTCATTGTTCAGGCTGAACGACCCTGACATGCCCATAACGTCCGCCCCTCTTCAAGAAATAATGGTTCCAGTCTCCGAGCATCACAGGATCCATCTCTTTCATATAATCCGCGAATCGATCCAGCTGCCCAAGCTTTTTCAACTGCTTGAATAGGAAATGGGGTACATTGCTTGTCTTGACATAGGCATGGACCAAATCAATGATCTTGAGACTTCCCTCCTCGGGAATAAGAATATGAAATAAGGCGATGTCCCGTCTGGTGAACTCGAGCCTTTTCATCTCCTTAAGTACTCCGTGCAGCATCTCCGCTTCTTTCCGGGTCATTCTTTTCTTTCTTTTCAGACGCTGGTATAAGGTCTCTCCCTGCACATATTCCATAATTAAATAGTCCGGCCCCGCCTCATACAGCTTGGGGGTATATTCTGAATGCTGAGCGCGAAGGTATGCCTCGTGCTCTTGACGGGCATGAACATGCTCCTTATATATCTTGATGCACCGTTCAGGTGAAATTCGATAGACCTCTCCTTGCTTGCCACGTCCAATCAACACGGCATCATGAGTGAGATATCGCTTGCTCAAGTACGCCCACCACCAGAAATTAGTTTTGTACTCCACTATATTCGGTATGTTTCTATAATTACTGGGACGAAGGTGTATTTCATATAATTTTCCAGTAAATCCGCACGTGCACTATCAAGGACATTTGAACGGACATATGCATAGGAGGAGGTACAGCATATCCGAATTTGGAGGTGATGAAATGTTAAACAAAAAACGAGTGTCCCCCAAACGGCCTGCGTATCCCAAAAAAAGAAAGGCAACGCCCCGCCGCTTAAAGAGACCCAGACCCCCGTCTATCTCGTTTCTTCCCCCTATACCGGCGATCTCCGAGCTGCTGACGCCTGTGGAGCTGCCTGCTCCCAAGGACGTGCGAAGTTCCACGGAAATGCCCCGCATCCTCATGGTCATGGATCAATTCAATATCGGCGGCACAGAAACCTATACCCTCACGTTGACGAGGGAGCTGCTGAAGAAAGGCTACACCGTCATGGCAGCCGGCAAAAAAGGAAAGCTGCTCGATAGCTTTCTTGGTCTGGGCTGTCCGTGCTTCGAGATCGATTTTGTCCTTGACAATTTCAAGGAAAATCTGCTTCAGCGCCGTGCGAACACCGAGATCCTTCAATCTATTATCAGAACCGAAGGTATCGATCTGGTGCACACCCATCAGATTCCTTCGGGAGGTGTTGCCATTGCAGCAGCAAATGAATTGCGGGTACCTGTCGTCTTTACGGTACACGGCACCTACTATGACCGAGAATTCCTTCACTCCGTCTGCAGGGGAACGACACTCACCAGCGTCAGTCCCTCCGTCCAACTCATGCTCCAGACCCGAGGAATTCACCATTCGTTTTTGATCCCTAACGGCATTGATCCCCTGGAATTCTCCACAGTAAGCCCGACTTATCGTGCTTATCTGAGACAAAAGCTGGGTATCCCTCCCTCTGCTCCTGTCGTGATGTATGCCGGACGTTTATCCTGGGAGAAAGCTGACATCTGCAACGAAATCATTCACGCAGTTTCCGCGATGCGGGGGAGCAGCCATCCCAACTTGCATTGTCTCATCGCAGGAGGAGGACGACAGGAGGAGCATGTATTCAAGCTTGCAACATTGAAGCACCGCAAAGCAAAGAAACGCTTTATCCATCACGTCGGAGAAGTTCTGAATATGAAGACGTATTACGCCATCAGCGATTGCATTATCGGAACAGGGAGAATTGCACTGGAAGCGATGGCATGCGAGCGGCCGCTCGTTGCAATCGGCAGCAAGAGCTTCTTCGGTCTGGTCAACCCGGATCATTATGAAGACGCCTGGGACAGCTGGTTCGGAGATCACGGAGGGAACCGCGGACTACTGCGCTACCAATTGATTGAACACCTTCGCACAGCACTGGATATGGATGAAGTACGCAAGCGCAAGCTCGTGCAGGATGGAAAGGAATGGGTAAGCGCTATGTATCCCGTTTCTCAAACAACTGCCAAGATGATAGAAGTCTATTCACATGCCTTAAAGGGTAACCCTGCAGAAATCCGCAAGGAGGCTCTACAATAAACGACCTGGATGGAGTGATGTAGGTGGAAGAGTATCGAATCGGGCCGTGGGATCAACTTACGGATACCCTGCCCCCAGGCACGGTCCTGGAACAGTATGTTCCCCCCGAACTGGAGGAATTGGCCAGAACGGTAAGTGCACATTACGACATGGAATTACACGGTATGACACTGATCACGTCAAAACCGGATAAGGGCGGCGCCATATGGAAGATTGATACGAATCATGGACCCCGCAGTCTTAAGGTACTGCACCGTGGACCGGCACGCAGTCTGTTCAGTATAGGTGCACAGGATTATCTGGTTCAGCAGGGAGCGCGTGTTCCTGCTCTACTCCCGAATAAGGACGGTCAACATTATACGGAAGCTGGCGGTAAGCTATGGATCGTAACCGAGTGGGTTGAGCCGCTTGTTCCAGTGTCGAAGGTTGACTTGGAAGGGGCAGCGGAACTCTGCAAAGGACTTGGTGAATTTCACAAAAAAAGTCAGGGTTATGAGCCTCCGTTTGGTGCTGCTCGTTCATCCCGTCTATACCGCTGGCCCAAATATTATGAAAAAATAATTGCAAAGATCGGATGGTTCCGCGATATTTGCCACCTCTACAACGAATATCCTGCAAGTGCATCGCTGCTCGCTGTAGTGGATCAATTTGAGCAGCAGGCCCGAGATATCTATGAACGGTTTCAGCAATCGCCGTACTATCGGATGACCGGTGTGGGAGAAGCGCATTTTGGGCTTGCCCACCAGGATTACGGTTGGTCTAACGGGCAGATGGGACCGGGCGGTATCTGGGTCATCGACTTGGACGGCGTAGCCTATGACCTGCCTGTCCGAGACCTCCGCAAGCTGATGACCAGTACGATGGATGATATGGGCAGCTGGGATTTAACCTGGCTTCGGGGGATGATTGCCGCTTATCACGAAGGAAATCCGCTTGATCGGGAAACCTTTGAAATTCTATGGCTCGATATGGCGTTTCCCAATGAATTTTACAAACATGTCAAAGAAATCGTCTTTGAGCCCGAGATCTTTCTCCAAACGGATCTGGCAAATATTCTTCAACGCGTCCTGACTGTAGAAAGTACCAAATGGGAAGTATTGCAGGAGCTTGAGCATGATAAGGAGAACTACGCTCCCGGAAACTACTCGGAACTAGCAGAGAGGAAACCATCCTGGACGGAAAGAGTGTTGGATTACGACAACCTGGCGGCGCCGGGAGCATTCGACGGCTTGCTGAAGGAGCGGCCCATTTCCCTCCCTTCCGAAAACTACTCCATCTCCCCAGAGAAAGTCGACGCTTTTACTCCCGATGATGATATTTTTGATCATTCCCTTATTGCCGAAGAAGTCTTGCAAGTGCCACAAGCGGAGCAAGAACATGAACCTCCGTATGCTGACCAGGTTCAGGAGGAACCGTTCGCTGAGCACGTTCGCGAGGACTCGTTTGCTGAACACGTTCACGAAGAATCGTTCGCTGAGCACGTTCGCGAGGACTCGTTCGCTGAACACGTTCACGAAGAATCGTTCGCTGAGCATGTTCACGAAGAATCGTTCGCTGAGCATGTTCACGAAGAATCGTTCGCTGAGTATGTTCAGGAGGAATCGTTCGCTGAGTATGTTCAGGAGGAATCGTTCGCTGAGCACGTTCACGAAGTTCCTTACGCTGAGCACGTTCACCTAGTCCCTTACACTGAGCACGTTCACGAAGTCCCTTATGCTGAGCATGTTCACCAAGTCTCTTACGCTGAGCACGTTCACCAAGTCCCTTACGCTGAGCACGTTCACCAAGTCCCTTACACTGAGCACGTTCACGAAGTCCCTTATGCTGAGCATGTTCACCAAGTCTCTTACGCTGAGCACGTTCACGAAGTCCCTTATGCTGAGCACGTTCACGAAGTCTCTTACGCTGAGCACGTTCACGAAGTCCCTTATGCTGAGCTCATTCAGGAAGGTCAGCACGCAGCCTGGAGTGAACCCGCTCTTCAATTGCCGGTCCACAGTTCTGCTGAACAGTTCTCCGTCCTGCCGCAGGAACAACTGGTTCATCACGTTCAACAGGTTCAGTCTGCTGAGTCTGTTCAACGGCCAACTGAAGTTCCCATCGTTGTGCATCTGCCGATCGCTGCCGCTCCTGTACCTTCACGCAGGCCAAGAAGACGTCGCAAGAAAATCATCCGCATCGCAAAGCCGCTGTCTGCCAAATCAAACAAGCGCAGTAAAGTTAATAAAAAGAGGAAGAGCGGAGCCAAGCGCAATGTAATCTCTAAACTACAGCGGAAAACAAAAACTACAAAGATTGTCAAACGTTCTACTCGTTCTATACATTCCGGCAACAAATCCAGAACAGCCTCAAAGGTCAAAGTTGTGTCCAGACCGATTGCGGCAACGACAAGCGCTCCTCTTAACTTGCGGAATCATGCATCCCGGCTAAAAACGAGTGCCGGCAAAACCAAGCTGAAGCAGCGTAAACGGACAGCTTAATCAAAGGAGGAAGAGGCAATTTGAACGTATTGATGATTTGTACAGAAAAACTGCCTGTCCCCAATATTCGCGGCGGCGCTATTCAAACGTATATTTGCGGCGTAGCCGGCTTTCTGGCACAGAAGCACAGCCTGACGATCCTCGGAAGAGACGATCCCGAGCTGCCCGCCGACGAATGGTCGGACGGCATTCGTTATATTCGTGTGCCGTCCGAGGGCACACTTGACATTTATGCCAAAGGCGTACTGGAGTTCGTCAGGCTTTATGGGGCGGAATACGATATCATTCATATATTTAACCGTCCCAAATTGGTCCTGCCTGTACGGGAGCTGGCACCGGGCGCCAGGATCATATTGAGCATGCACAACGACATGTTTACTCCCGAGAAAATTGATCCGCAAGAAGCGCAGGGCACCATCTTTCAAACTGAGCGGATCATAACGATCAGCAATTATATCGGGAAGTCCATTGAAAACTATTATCCTGAGGCAGAAGCCAAGACCAAGACCATCTATTCCGGTGTCGATTTATCCCGTTTTACACCGTGGTCCCAATCACTAGCCGTTCAGCACGACCGGGAAGCCCTCCGGGCCGAACACGGACTTAGTCATAAAAAAGTCATTTTATTCGTCGGCCGGCTTTCTCGAAATAAGGGGCCGCATGTGCTTGTGAGGGCGATGGGCCAGATTAATCATTCGGATGCGGTACTGGTGGTCGTCGGAGGTGCCTGGTACAGCGATCAGACTGTCAGCGATTATATTGCTTATATCAGAGCGCTTGCGCAAAAGTCACCCCTTCCTGTCCTGACGACAGGCTATGTGGATGCTCATCAGGTTCATCGCTGGTTTACGGCTGCTGATATCTTCGTCTGCACCTCTATATGGCAAGAACCTCTGGCTCGTGTCCATTATGAGGCTATGGCTGCAGGACTTCCATTTCTGACGACGGACCGGGGCGGTAACCAAGAGATCGTCATGGCCAACAATGGCCTGCTCGTGATGGACCCCGAAAATCCTGCAGAATATGCACAGAAGCTAAACCAGTTGTTGTCCGATCCGGATCTTTGCCGCCGGATGGGGGAACAGGGCCGCCGGCTCGCCGAAGAACGTTTCACCTGGCAGCGTGTAGCCGAGGATATTATGTCGGTATGGGAACGCCTGGCTTAATAGCGGATATTCCGCATCCGATCATTCGCAGCGGGGAGAATACCTCCCCCTTGTGAAAACTTTAGCCTCAAAATCTGGCTTGGCGGGGTATTTTCTATACTCCCCGTCAAGCCTATAGGCATGTCCCGCCGGTTAACCCGCACATGACAGACCCTATAAGCACCTTTGCTTAATAAGCCTGCAGCTGTAACTCCCAAGTAAGGGGCTGTCTCCAAACTAGATTTCCCTATTTTAGAGACGGCCCCGCTTGAATTTAGTTTTCTTCGTCTTCCTCTTCTTTGGATCGGCTGCACTAAAACCTTAACGGGCGGTCGTGAACAAAGCAGACTACAGGGTCATCAGGATGGATCTGGATCACAATAAAGATGTGCTGAGCATCATTCTCCAAATCCTCAGTTCCGCACGCTATGTGTCCTGCAAAGACTTGAGACGAGTCACGGCTACTCTCAAGCAGATCTACGAAGCACCGGCGGAGGAAGCTGTTCGAGCGGAACTAGATCGGTTTGAGGAAGCATGAGGAACGAAGTCCCCGCTGCTCATAGAGTCGTGGCGGTAGAATTAAGAGGAGCTCTCGACCTTCTTCACCTATCCGCCGAAGCTGCGGAAGCTCATCTACACGACAATATGATCGCGGGAGACCATTGACAACTGCCAAAGGTCACCAAAAGCAAGACCATCTATCCGAACGACAAATCACGCTGAAGATGCTGTACCTGGCTACCATGGATGTGCTGAGAAAATGGACAAGACAGATTCAGAATAGGGGACAAATTCTACTGCAGCTCACGGTATTTCATGGGGAGGCGAGCTAAGCTGCCCCAAGGCGGAGGGGGCGGGCCTGATAGGCCGATCGCGGAGCGAAAAAGGCCCACAGGCCTCTTCGCCCATCGCCGGTGCATCGGGACCGCCAGAGGCTCCCGGTCAAGCTGCAGTTCGCTGTTTGCTTGATTCTGCTTTCGAAAGTTACACTTTTAAAATGGACAGTTTCGGATTACCGAACACCAAGTGGAAGCTAGTCGATTGCCCTCAAGATCGTGATTCAATTAGATGCTGATGTTCCACTCTTAGTCTTCTTTCTTTTCATCTTCTTCTTCGTTGTCTTCGTCTTCGTCTTCGTTGTCTTCGTCTTCGTTCTCGTCCTCATCGTCCACTTCTTCTTCTTCTTCTTCGCCCTCTTCGTCTTCGTCTTCTTCGCCCTCTTCGTCTTCGTCTTCGTCTTCTTCGCCCTCTTCGTCTTCTTCGCCCTCTTCGTCTTCTTCCTCTTCCTCTTCCTCTTCCTCCTCTTCTTCGTCTTCTTCGAAGTCATAGCTCTGTTTGGAGCCATCTGCGTACTCGATCTCAACTTCGATTACTTGATCCCAGTTGACTTCATTCCAGAGAGCAGACTCTCCGCCTTCGGTCAGATCATATTCTGCCGTTTCTCCGCTTGCATATTCCACCTGTACCTCTTCAGCCTCGCCTTTGCCTTCCAGCCAGCCTTTAACTTGATCCGCTTTTGACAATTCAATCATTCCTCTCGGTTTTTAAATATCGAAACCTGCTCAGCAGTTTCACTGTATTCTATGAGTCGCCAGTGATATTGTGCAGGCTGCTAACAGAGTCGAAAAGCGGATATTAACCGCACACATTTTTGTCCATCTCTGGTAAATGCCCTGCCAGTAATATTTTTTTTTCATAAATTTATAGTAAATACAACAGACAAGGAGAACATGCTTATGAAAGGACTCATCCTATGCGCTGGCAACGGCAACAGACTGAAGCCGTTTTCCCAAATCAAGCCAAAGGGGCTGCTTCCAGTCGTCAATAAACCTATTATTCATTACTGCCTGGAAAAGCTCGCCGAGCTTTATATGACAGAGGTAGGAATCGTGATCAAGCCGGAACACCGCTTCTTGTTTGTTGAAGAAGTCGGATACGGTGAGAAGTGGAACCTATCCATTACTTACATTGAACAGCAACAAGCGTTAGGCATCGCCGACGCGGTAAAACAGTCGGAATTTTTTCTAGATCGTTCACCTTTCATCCTGCTCTTAGGCGATAATTTATTCGTCGAATCCCTTGAACGCCTGTCACACTTTATACAAGTTGAGGGTTACGAGGCAGCTGTCATCTTAGCGGCTGTCAAAACCCCGAGCGATTTCGGCATCGCGGAGGTCGAAGGAAACCAAATCGTGCATTTGGAAGAAAAACCCGCAAAGCCCAAATCCAATCTAGCGCTTCTCGGAGCTTACGCCTTCCAACCTTCCATCTTTGAGGCCATCCACAAAATTCCGCCATCCGCCAGGGGCGAATACGAGATCACTGACGCCATCCAATGGATGCTGAATCATCAACGCAAAATCGCCTTCTGTGTGACAAATCAAAACTACTCCGATGTAGGAACCCTGGAACGCTGGCTGGAAGCCAACCGCTGGATGCTGGACCAGCAATTAGCTGCCGGAAAGCTCGAATCCTTCGCCTCCGACTCGCTCAATCATTACATCCCTCCCGTCTGTATTGATCCGGGTGCTGAGCTAACCAACTGCATTATCGGACCGTATGTCACGATCGGCCCCGGAGTTAAGCTGAGCAATTGCCGCTTAGAAGACAGCATCATACTGGAAGGAACCCGGCTAATATCCCCCCCGCTGCCGATTACGCATGCGATTACCAGGCCCGGATCGAGTTATATGCTTGACTCCAAAGGAGAGTCTGGATGAACATCTTAATCATGGGAACAGGATACTTCGGAGTCACAACGGGGCTATATTTGCCGAACTCGGGTATCAAGTCACCGGATTTGACCCTGACATCAGGAAAGTGAACGCTGTGGCTGCAGGAATTCTCACCTTCTACGAGCCTGGGTTGGATCTCATTCTATCGAAACACGTCCAAGCAGGCTCCATCCGCTTCACTACGGATGTTGTAGCTGCCATGAGCGATCATCACATCATCTTCATCTGCGTGGGTACGCCTTCCCGCGAAGATGGAACTGCCGACCTGCAATAAATGAGACAATCTGCCACACAGATCGGCCAGCATATGAAAGCTTATAAAATTATCGTGATGAAGAGCACAGTGCCTGTCGGCACAAGCGAACTATTGACGCAAATGATTCGTGAAGCCCAACCCTCTCCCCTCGCATTTGATGTCGCATCCAACCCTGAATTTCTGCGGGAAGGCAATGCGTGGCACGATGCGCGGCATCCCGATCGTATCGTGATCGGTGCACTCCATGCTCCAATAGCCAGGCAGATTCAAAGTCTTTATGAACCGCTCAACTTCCCCGTACTCATTACGACACCTCGAACGGCGGAGTTTATTAAATATGCTGCCAACGCCTTTTTAGCCACAAAATATCTTTTTATCAACGAAATCTCCCAATTTGTGCGAATCCATCGATGTCCCTGTCAACGAGGTGTCTGCAGCACTCGGAATGGATCACCGGATCGGCGCGTATTTTCTGAACGCAGGTCTCGGTTACGGGGGGCCTGCTTCCCCAAGGATATTCAAGCACTCCTGCATATCGCAGGCAATCATGGAAAAAGCTAGCCATTCTCGAACAGGCCGATCGTGTGAATCGAACTCAAATCCCGCATCTTCTGCACACCTGGGAACAGGCAATCGGTACGGTAAGACCGTCGCGGTCTTGGTGCTATCGTTTAAACCGGAAACCGACGATCTGCGGGAAGCCCCTTCATTAAAGCTGATTTCTTTGCTCGCCGAAAAAGATACCGTTATTCGCGTTCACGATCCGGTAGCCATGCTGCCTTCTGCTTTACGCTCCACACGTATCCAGCATTCGATTCGATAGAGGAAACACTCACCCCATGCGATGCAGTCATTCTGTGCTCTGAATGGCAGGCCTACAAAGACGCGGATTGGCGCAGGCTGCACAGCCTCATGAGAGATTATTATTGCTTTGATGGAAGAAATATGCTTAATGTTCAGCAAATGTCTGCACTCGGCTACTTGTATCAAGGTGTCGGAATCGGGCAGACACAGAGAGGATGAATACCTTGAGAATCTTAGTCACCGGTGCCGCGGGCTTTATCGGCTCACATCTTTGTGAAAAACTGCTTCAGGACCCTCGGCATGAAGTGATCGGAATGGATGCGTTTGTGCCCTCCACCTCGCCCATTTCCGTCAGAGAACAAAATCTGACCAACCTGCTTCGAAACACAAGATTTCAGTTTCTCCAGCAGGATCTGCGGCAAGCCGACTGGACGGCGGTTCTGCCGCGAGTCGACGTGATTTATCATTTGGCCGGGATTCCAGGAGTACGCTCAAGCTGGGGCAATGATTTTCAACATTATGTATCCCATAATATTTTGGCTACACAGTCGCTGCTGGAGGCATGCCGGCAATTTCCCATCTCCAAATTCATCTATGCGTCCACTTCATCCGTCTATGGGGAGCAATCGGGAGCCGTTCCTGAGCATGCCGTTACACGTCCGCTATCCCCATATGGCGTCAGCAAGCTGACCGGCGAGCATCTATGCCGAGTCTACGCCCATAACAACGGACTTCCGGTAGTGATCCTGAGATTTTTTACCGTGTACGGTCCAAGGCAGCGCACCGATATGGCGTTCCATCGTTTTATCCGCCAACTGCTCCATCAGGAGCCCATTACAATCTATGGCGATGGCACCCAAAGCCGCGATTTCACCTTTGTGCAGGATTGTGTGAGTGCGGTAGCCTCTGTCCTGGATGCGCCGGAGGTCATTGGCGAGACTATAAACATCGGCGGCAAAGAACGGGCCACGGTCTTGGAAAGTCTCGCACTCTTGGAAGATCTCCTGGGCGTTCAAGGCAACTATCAATTTATCGGAAAAATTTACGGTGAACCCAGCCAGACGTGGGCAGACATCCGCAAGGCGCACAAGCTGCTGGGCTATGAGCCGCAAGTGACGCTGCGTCAAGGACTGGCCCTGGAATGCGAATATATGCGGAAACTTTATAACCTCTAGGTAGATAAGCTCAAGCCTGACAAGTCCCTGCCTCCCCGCACTAAGCGGCCCTTCCTATACAAACGGAGGGCCGTTTTATCTTGACAAGGATGTTTTCGTGGCGGAGTTGCTTTTACGCCAATTCCAAAAACACGGCACCCGCTTCTGAGAAGCGAATGCCGTGTTCGTGGACTCACGGAATTACTAGATGTCTGCCTTAGCCAGCAAATCGCGGACAACCGCGCTAACCATGACAAGTCCGGCCGCGGGCGGCACGAAAGCATTGCTCGCCGGCGGCTGCTGCGCTTTGCGGATTTCCGGAGCGTTCTCCGGTACAATCTTCTGGGTTACATCCAGACGCGGCTTGATCGGCTCCTCGGTCGAGAAGACGACCTTTACCCCTTTGTGGATGCCCTCCTTGCGCAGCTTGTGACGAATGACACGAGCCATGGGATCGACGCTCGTCTTGGAGATGTCCGCCACCTGAAACCGGCTAGGATCCATCTTATTCGCCGCTCCCATGCAGGAGATCAGCGGAATTTTGCGGCGCAGGCATTCCTTGATCAAGTGAATCTTGTAGCTGATCGTGTCCGAAGCGTCGAGCACATAATCGAGCGGATACTGGAAGAGCTGCTCATAGGTTTCTTCCGTGTAGAACATCCGCAGCGCGATGGCGTCGCACTCCGGGTTGATCTGCAGAATGCGGTCCCTCATCAGCTCCGCCTTCGGCTGGCCGACGGTCGTCGTGAGCGCATGAATCTGGCGGTTCACATTGGTGATGTCCACGACATCCTTGTCGATCATGATAATCCGGCCGATCCCCGTACGGGCCAGCGCTTCCGTCGCCATCCCGCCGACGCCGCCGATGCCGAGAACGGCCACCGTGCTGTTCTTCATGATCTCCAGCCCTTCCGGGCCAATCGCCAGCTCTGTGCGTGAAAATTGATGCAGCATCGCGTGTTTCGCTCCTTTTTTCGCTTCCGCAGCCTTAAGCTTTGGAGACCGGTGGCTTCTTAGCTACGCGGATCGACAACTGCTCCAGCTGATTGTCTTCCACTTCGGCCGGCGCGTTCATCAGCAGATCCGTAGCGCTCGCCGTTTTAGGGAACGCGATCGTCTCCCGCAGGTTGGTGCGGCCTGTCAGCAGCATAACCAGACGGTCGAAGCCGAATGCCATCCCGCCGTGTGGAGGCGTGCCGTATTCGAAGGCTTCCAGCAGGTAGCCGAACTTATCATTCGCCGTCTCCTCGGAGAAGCCAAGGGCTGCAAACATTTTCTCCTGCACCTCACGCTGGAAGATCCGCATGGATCCGCCGCCGACTTCGTAGCCGTTCAGTACGAGGTCATAAGCCTGCGCCCGGATTTGACCCGGATCGGTGTCGAAGAAGTGAAGATCCTCATCCTTCGGACGGGTGAACGGATGATGCTCGGCGACATAGCGCTTCGCTTCATCGTCATAGCTGAGCAGCGGGAAGTCTACGACCCAGGCGAACTTGAACTTGCTTTCGTCGATCAGGCCAAGCTGCTTGCCAATCTTCAGACGCAGGTTGCCCAGTACGTCGGCTACGACCTTCTTGCTGTCCGCGGAGAAGAGCAGCAGGTCGCCTTCCTCGGCTTCCAGACGCTCCTTCAGCAATTCCAGCTCCGACTCGTTGAAGAACTTAACGATCGGTCCCTTCAGCTCGCCGTCCTTGTACGTGATCCAGGCCAGACCCTTCGCACCGTAACGCGAGGCGAACGAGCCGAGATCGTCAATTTCCTTGCGGCTCCAGACGCCGCAGCCCTTCGCGTTCAGCGCCTTCACCTGGCCGCCCTTGGAGACGACGGTGTTGAACACTTGGACGCCGGAGTTCGCGACGATATCCGAGACGTCCTTCAACTCCAAGCCGAAGCGCAGATCCGGCTTGTCGGAGCCGTACTTGCCCATCGCATCCGCATAGCTGATCCGCTGGAACGGAGTCGGGATTTCAACACCAATCGTTTCACGGAACAATCTTGCGGAGAGCGTCTCCATAGTCTCGAGGAGTTGATCCTGCGACAGGAACGAAGTCTCGATGTCCACTTGAGTAAATTCCGGCTGACGGTCAGCGCGGAGATCCTCATCGCGGAAGCAGCGGGCGATCTGGTAATAGCGCTCCAGGCCGCTGACCATCAGCAATTGCTTGTAGATTTGCGGCGATTGCGGCAGGGCGAAGAATTCCCCCGGATGCACGCGGCTCGGCACGAGATAATCGCGCGCGCCCTCTGGCGAGCTCTTGGTCAGAATCGGCGTCTCCACCTCGATAAAGCCGTTCTCGTCCAGGTAGTCGCGGAATATCTTTGCTGCTTTGGAACGAAGCTGCAGCGTGCGCTGCATCTCGGGACGGCGCAGGTCCAGGTAACGATATTTCAGGCGCAGCGATTCGTCGATCTCGATGCCGTCTTCGATGAAGAACGGCGGGTTTTTCGCTGCGTTGAGAATTTCAATCTCCGTAACACGGACTTCAATCTCGCCAGTCGGGAGATTCGCGTTAACCGTCTCGGCATCGCGTTCCACGATCGTTCCGCGCACGGCCAGCACGTATTCGTTGCGGGCACGGTCGGCGATGCCGTGTGCTTCTCCGGAAAACTCAGGGTTGAATACGATCTGCACGATACCGCTGCGGTCGCGCAGGTCGATGAACAGCACTCCGCCCAAGTCGCGGCGGCGCTGAACCCAGCCGTTCAAGATTACAGTCTGTCCGACGTTGGCTTTACTGAGTGTGCCGCAGTCCTGGTTTTTTAACAATTGTGTCATGTTAAACCCTACCTCCAGTATGTGAATGGGATGAATCGATCGTTGACGGGTTGTTCCTAGCCGTGCAGCCTGGCAGCGAGCGTGCGCGCTACATCAGCCAGCGGCAGTGTCTCCTGCTCGCCGGTAGCGAGCGCTTTGAGCGAAATCTCGCCTTTCTCCAGCTCGTTATCGCCTAAGATGGCGACATACGACGCGTTGTAGCGATCAGCCGATTTCATCTGCGCCTTCATCTTGCGGGACTGGTAATCCTTCTCCGCTGTTAGCCCTTCTAGGCGCAGCTCATGCAGCAGTCCGACGATCCGCTTCTCGGCGGCTTCGCCCAGCCCGATCAGGTACACATCGAGCGGCTTCGCAGCCGGAATCTCCACGCCCTGTGCCTGCAGCACCAGCAGGATACGCTCTAGCCCGAGCCCCAGGCCTACGCCAGGCTCGTCATTGCCGCCGATCTGGCCAACAAGGCCGTTATAGCGCCCGCCGCCGCCGATCGTGTCGATCGCTCCGATGCCTGCAGCTTTGTACTCGAACGCGGTATGCGTGTAGTAGTCCAGACCGCGCACCAGACGCGGATTCAAGCGGAACGGGATATCCAGCGCCGTCAAGTATTCCTGTACAAGCGCGAAGTGCGTACGGCACTCCTCGTCCAAATGCTCAACGATCGTAGGCGCTCCCTCACAGAACTTCTGATCGATCTTGCAGTCGAGGATACGCATCGGGTTGCGGTCGTAGCGCGATTGACAGTCCTTGCAGAGCTGATCCTTCACCGGAGCGAAAAACTGCTGGATATGCTCGCGGTAAGCCGCGCGGACGGCCGGATTGCCTACGGAGTTGATCTCTACCGTCACATCCTTCAACCCGATTTCCTTATAAAAGGTGTAACCCAAGGCAATGACCTCAGCATCCAGACTTGGATCGACAGATCCGATCGCCTCGATACCGAATTGGTGGAACTGGCGGTAACGGCCGGATTGTGGCTGCTCGTAACGGAACATCGGTCCCACATAATACAGCTTGCTGACATCCGGCTCCCCATACAGCTTGTTCTCCACATAAGAGCGGACGACGCCGGCCGTTCCTTCCGGGCGGAGCGACAGACTGCGGTCGCCTTTATCCAAGAAGGTGTACATTTCCTTCTCGACAATGTCGGTCGTCTCGCCAACGCCCCGTTGAAACAGCTCCGTATGCTCGAAGATCGGAGTCCGGATCTCCCGGTAATTAAACTTCCGGCACAGCTCGCGCGCCTTGCTCTCTAGATACTGCCACTTCTCGATTTCGCCGGGCAGCAGATCCTGCGTGCCCTTCGGCTTCTGAATACTCATCTTGCATTCGCTCCTTTCCATACGGTTCCTTGCCCGTCCCGCGGTCAAGCGCGGAACATAAAAAAACTCCCGCCCCTGTCGAAAACAGGGACGAGAGAACGTATCGGTTTCTCCCGCGGTACCACCCGCGATTTGAATGCATGATCCTCGCGGCAAGCCGCGCTAACGTGCATTCACACTTGAAGCGGTTAACGCCCGCCTACGCAATTCGGCTACTGACCAGCTGTCGCAGTCCCGGCGCATGGCCTGGAATACTCGAGCAGCGGCGGTTCCCCGACTGTCCTCCGGGAGGTCTGTTCGTCCGATTCGCATAAGGAAGCTTGCAGCCTATGGCTTCCCTCTCTGACCTATGCAAGGTTCGAAGTACTTGTTCCCATCACTGGATCGCGTTGATGACATTCAATGTTCACATTTTAACCGTGAAATTTGGTAAAGTCAAGCATGTCTAGCAGCGCTGTTATTTTCCTTCAGGGACTAGCCGGGCATGCACGACAAACCGCCCTGCCACCGGGTCCAGCAAATAGTCGCAGGTCGATAGCGTGAGGAGGCGATCCCCCGGACCCAGCTCCACATCGCGGGGATACAGCGATTGCTGCTGAATATCCTGTAGAAAGCCGGCATAGGCCGCATCGTCCTGGAATTCCGTTTCAATATAATGGAAGTCCGTCGTCGTATAATATGCGGCGAATACTTCGGCCGTATAGGATTCGTACAACGTGTCAAAATGGAACGCCCGATGGGCCTCATAGTAGTCCCGGTTGATGTACTGCTTTAACTCCCCGAACATCGTGCCGTCCTTCATCCGGTGACCGTACAGAATCGTATGCCGCGTATCCGATGCGATGTCATTGCGGAAGTCCATAAAGATGCTGCCTGCCTTAGACGCTTCTCCTTTATAATTCCGGGTCAAATAATGGTCGTTGTCTGCTCCTTGTACGACGGGATAATCGATGGGGCTGCCCTCCAGCCTGATCCAGCCCACAACCTCGGGATTCAGCTCCAGCAAAGGCTTGAACTTGCTTCGTACAGGCCGTTCAGGATGCACGGCGTCCGTGCCCTCTCCGCCCAGCACGGCAGCGGCCTCTTGCGGGGCACCCTCCTGCGTCTCCTGACCGGCTGCGAACAGGAGACTCGCTTCCGCCAGCACGGTGCGGTTTTCATAATAGCCCCAGCCGATCGCCGTAAGCCGAACCGACGCATAAATGAATACAGCTGCCGCTAATAAGGTCCATACAGAGCGCAAGACGATCGATCTCCTTCCCGTCTGAGTAAACAAAGCCCTTCCTAATAAAAGGTATCCATATACCGTCTAGTCTTACACTAGATAAGGAGAAAGCAAGTAGAAATACCCGAGGCGCCTTTTCTTCAGCGGCCTCGGGCTTTCGTCATGAATACGAACCTCTCCTACTTCACTTCGCTAAGCAAAGCCAATATCAGCTTCACAGCTTCCGCTCTCGTCGCACTTTCATTCGGAGCGAACTCATTATGATCACGGCCGCTGATCAGGCCGTGCTGATGGGCTGCAGCTACATGGGCTTGCGCCCACTGCGGGATGCTTCCCGCGTCCGCAAACGATGCTTGCGCATGGGTATCCACGTCCAGCTTAAGCGCACG
The DNA here is from genome assembly GCF_038070315.1 of Paenibacillus filicis. Classification (NCBI taxonomy): domain Bacteria; kingdom Bacillati; phylum Bacillota; class Bacilli; order Caryophanales; family Paenibacillaceae; genus Paenibacillus; species Paenibacillus filicis. Next base: position 108,424 of record NZ_JBBPCC010000021.1, read on the forward strand.
GGTTACGATGACGGCAAGCTCCGTACGGCTAATCTGCCTGCTCGCCTGGAATGTTCCGTCCTCGTAGCCTCCGATGATGCCCGCCTTCACAACAGCACCTAACTGCGGCTTCACCCACGACGGAATTTCCGCCGCATCGGTGAAATTCAGTTCATCTTCGCTGCCTTCCAGCTTCAGCGTCCTGCCTAGCAGAGCTGTGAACTCCGCACGCGTTACTGCATCATTCGGCCTGAACGTTCCGTCCTCATAGCCGTTGACTAAGCCAAGTCCTACAGCACGCTCGATGAGCGCCTTCGCCCAGTGGTCTTCCACATCGGCAAAGCTGCTGAGACCAGGCTTCGTCGGCTGCTTGCCAGGGTCCTTGCCGCCTTCTACTGCTTGCTCTTTGTAAGGCATAATGCTTGTTCCGTCGAGCACGAATTCTACACCGTACTCCCCACTATACTTACCAGGTACCGCCATTGTAAATTGTGCAAAGATTTTGGTCTTCGTATCCTTGACCTCGAACTGCAGCGTTCTTTCATTGCGTTGTTCATTGGTGGAGACAATTTCTGCATCTTTCAAGACGCTCTCATTTTCGATCTTCAGTCCCGTAACTTCTTTGTGCGAGACCGTCACTTGCAGATAACTTTTACCATCCTTGACGATCAGCTTGGCTGGATGTTTGATATATGCATTCGTAATCGACGTTTGCTTGGAGCCTCGCAGATTCAACTCGTACTCGATGCTGTACTCCCCGGCCGTATAAGCTTGAGACAGCGGTTTGACATCGACTTCTCCCGGATTAGCTCCGTTAGGAATCGACTTAAGCGAGGACTTATCGAACTGAAGGTGAACATCATAGTTATGAACGTAGTTAATCTCCGGCCAATTTACATCCACCCAGCCGTGCAGTTTGTCATTTAGATTTGGAACGGTGAATTTAAAAGTACGCGTGTTTTTCGTCTCATCGGACGCCGAAACCTCTGGAGTCGATAAGCCTCCGCCGTTATCAATTTTAAACTGCGGTATTTGCTTGCTTTGCTTCAAGATAAATTCGAAATATTTAATCCCATTGTCAATCGTCAGCTTGCCTGGTGTCACGACATAATCATGCATAACGGATACGGTATCCGCATTGTATTTCAGGAACTTGAAGTTGATGCTGTATGTGCCGTCCGGATAATCTTGAACAGGACCCGTCCCAGGACCGCTTGGACCACCAGGACCAGGACCCGCCGGCACAGGTGCCACAGTGGAATTAGCCAATGGAATCACAAACTCCCGCTCCACATGATCTGCTCCAGCCAAAGTCAATACATAATCTGCGGTGCGGTCCACTTCGAAACTGATCGACTTGCTGCCGCTGTCCGCCGCCAGAATAGTCACTGCTTCTTTCTGTTTAGCAGCTACGGCTTGCTGCTGGAGTTGTACATCCTCCAATGTGCCGTCGGCTTTTTTCTTCTGTACTTTTTTCAGCGTTACGCCGCCTTTGAGCTCAAAGGTTGCCACCTGCTTGCCGTTGTTTACATTCAGCTTGGCCCCGGTCGAGACAAAGTTGCTCAGTGGAGTTCCGGAACTGTCTGTAATGGTTGCAGGCAAGGTCATCGTATAATTGTCATTAGCCAAGATGATGGAGGCTATGAGTACGTTTAATGCTTTTTGAAGAGCAACTCCTGCCGCATCTACTGCTTGCTGCGAAGCGGAGATACTGCTACTGACAGCCTTGGCCGCATCGATAGCCGCCTTCAAGGCTGCCTTGCTTCCTGCCGGATATTGTCCGGTAGCTGTGCCTTCTACGGCCGCATCATGCTTACTTTGAGCCGATGCGATCAGCGCAGTTAAGCCTGCTTTATCCGTTGGAGATAGCTTTAAGCGGATATTATGATCCATTTCATACGGCTGTCCGTTGGCAATGGTGGACACATGCACTTGAGCGTTCAGCAGCGTCGTCAGATCCGCTGTCTCGAACTGCACGACACGCGTATTCGCTGCCGTATCTCTGCTCACAATCGTTGTTTCCACCAGCACTCCGTTTTGCTCGACCTTTAAGCTCGGAATCGTCGTGCTGTCCTTCAGTGTCAGGGTGATTCTCTTCTTCCCGTTGACATCCGTGTATTTCCCTGGCTTGACGAAGTATCTATCCATGGAAGAAGCTTCGTCCTTGGTAGCATGCAGCACGCTGAAATTCAGATCCTGTTGTACCCCAGGTACAACGGGCTGCCCGAAGCCCAACTCTACATCATACTCATGATCGTACAAGCCGAGCGGAGGAGGCAAATCCCAGTAAATCTTTACCCAACCGTTCAGACGCTTGCTTAAGTCGGTAACTGGAAATTTAACGACACGCGTATTGGCGGCAGTATCCACGCTAACTTTATCCGTTTCTACCAAGACACCATTCCGTTCGGTCTTGAACGACAGAATTTCCGCGTTTTTATTCAGCGTGAACGTTACGTACTTTTGATCGCCGTCTACGATCAGCTTGCCGCTGTTCCGGTCTACGTAGTCATACATGACCGAATTCTCGGATGTGCCCTTTTTATAAATGTGATACTCAATCGGGTATTCCCCATTCGGCAGTTGGCCTCCGCCACCACCCGGGGTAGTAACAATGACGGCAGCGTCAAAGACCGTTACAGCCTGCTTCAAGGCTGCTGCTGCTGATTCTATAGCCTGTTGCGATGCCGATGCGCTAGCATTTACCGACTTGGCTGCGTCAATAGCTGTCTTTAAAATAGCCTTGCTTCCTGCCGGATATTGTCCGGCAGACGTGCCTTCCACAGCCGCATCATATTTGCTCTGTGCCGATGCGATCAGCGTAGCCAAGCTTGCTTTGTCTGTCGCGTACAGCTTCAAGCGGATATTATGATCCATTTCATACGGCTGCCCGTTGGCAACGGTCGACACATGCACTTGAGCATTCAGCAATGTCGTCAGATCCGCTGTCTCGAACTGCACGACCCGCGTATTCGCTGCCGTATCTCTGCTGACAACCGTTGTTTCCACCAGCACTCCGTTTTGCTCTACTTTGAAGCTCGGAATCGTCGTGCTGTCCTTCAGTGTCAAGGTGATTTTCTTCTTACCGTTGACGTCACTGTATTTGCCCGGCTTGACGAAATATCTGTCCATGGAGGACGCTTCGTCCTTCGTCGCATGCAGGGCACTGAAGTTCAGATCGTACTGGGTTTCTGGAATCGACGGCTGATCAAAGCCGATCTCCACATCGTATTCATGATCGTACAAGCCGATCGGAGGAGGCAGCACCCAGTAAATTTTCACCCAGCCGCTCAGACGGGCGCTCAGGTCACTGACCGGGAAACGGACGACACGCATGTTGGCTGCCTGATCCACGCTCACCTTGTCGGTTTCCACCAGCACACCGTTGCGATCCGTTTTGAACGACAAGATCTCTGCGTTTTGCTTAAGCTTGAACGAAACAAACTTCTTCCCGTCTACGATCGTCAGTTTGCCGCTGTTCGGGTCAACATAGCTGTACATGACGGAGTTTTCGTTCGAGCCTTTTTTATAGATGCGGAAGCCGATCGCATAGTCGCCGTCCGGCAGGTTGCTGCCTCCGCCGCCGGGGTTCGTCACGATGACCGCTGCTTCAAAGGTTGTTACAGCCTGCTGCAGCGCAGCTGTTGCCGATTCTACCGCAGCCTGTGCAGCCGATGCGCTGGCGTTTACTACCTTCGCTGCATCAATAGCTGTCTTTAACGTAGCCTTGCTCCCTGCCGGATACTGTCCGACAGCTGTGCCTTCCACAGCCGCATCATGCTTGCCTTGCGCCGATGCGATCACCGCAGCCAGGCTCGCTTTGTCCGTCGTATACAGCCTCAAGCGGATGTTATGATCCATTTCATACGGCTGTCCGTTGGCAACGGTCGACACATGCACTTGTGCGTTCAGCAGCGTCGTCAGATCTGCCGTCTCAAACTGCACGACTCGCGTATTCGCTGCCGTATCTCTGCTCACAACCGTCGTTTCCACCAGCACTCCGTTTTGCTCGACCTTGAAGCTCGGAATCGTCGTGCTGTCCTTCAGCGTCAGAGTGATTCTCTTCTTCCCGTTGACGTCACTGTAATTCCCTGGCTTGACGAAATATCTGTCCATGGAGGACGCCTCGTCCTTGGTGGCATGCAGGGCGCTGAAGTTCAGTACGAACTGGGCCTTGGCCTTAAAGGCATCCGCCGCCTGCTTCAAAGCAGTGGTTGCTGTCACGATTTTCGGTCGGGTCTCAGCCAGATTGGAAGCTACGGGTTGTGCCTCGTCAATCTTCGCCTGCAGCACAGCCTTTGCCTCCGCATAGGCTTGTTCTTCGCCCGGCAATGGCGTCGTCGACTGCCCATACAGCTTTTTGGCCTCGTTCAGCGTCTGGTTCAATGCGTCCAGTTGATTGCCGTTATAGCTGATGTACACTTCTTTGGTCTCGCCGTTCAGCTTGTAACGTACGTAGGAACGACCCTCCCAAAACTTATCCTGAATACCGGAGTCACGGACAATAACTTGGTACACTTTCTTTTGAGCATCGGTGCTTTTGAGAAGCGGAAGCGCCCGTTGCGCTTCATTGGCATAATCCAGTCCTTCTATCGAGAAACCCGCGCCATTGTTCACAGAATATCTGTTAGGAGTGGATTGAACGATCTCTGTCGGTGCAACTCCTTTGAATGTAAGATTTGCTCTTACTCTGTCATTTCCTACTTGGCTAGCGTTGCTGCTAGTGTTGATAAACGTAGCGGTTTCAGCTATCTCCGGAGCCTTTTGTGAAGGTGTGCTGGTCGGATTCAGCGAATCCAGCACGATCAGTTTGGGTGTTTCCACGACAACGTATTTATTGGGTTGATAAGAAGTCAGACGAGTCGTTGCGGTTCTTATGTTACTTTCGGTCGCATATACGTTTTGCAGTACGGACCGGGGCATCGTGTTCGTTGAGATCGAAGTCAAATACGTATTCAGAGAATCTTTAGTGCCTTTAGAATACTCGCCGGGAGTCACAGGCGGATAAGTAAATCCTTCCTTGCACTCAGCGTATCCAATCTCGTGCAGGTTGTTATAAGCTTCCTGGGACTCAAAAAACTGTTGGGTAAGCCCCGTCTTATTTTGTTGAGAGTTGACGCTAAACTTATACTTATCCAACGACAACGTCAAAGAATGATAGACATCCCTGGTCACCTCGGAGGGCGCATTGCCTGATACAATAAGACCGTTGGCAAGGGAAATATTCGCATTCAACGGCTGCTTGGAGCCTGTCGGATATTCACCCAGACTCGTTCCCTCATACGTGCTTGCCGTTACAGACTTCGCTTCAGAGACGAGGCCCTGCAATTGCTGCAAAGTGATCACCGGAGGAACGGGATTGACACACTCTTGCCCATTGTTTGTATCAATCAGCAGTTGTACGTTATACCAGTTATCATATACAAAATCCGGGCCGTAATCGGGATCATCCTTAATCACGATATGCATAAGCAAATCCGGTTTTTTGGCCATGTCTTCAACGTTGATGGTCACAATCTTGTTGCCCGAACCATCGCCAGCGTCTCGTACCGGGACAGTCTGATAGCCGTCCATCCCTTGAATTTCGTGGGTAACGGGATTAATGTAAGCTTTTTCCGCTCCCGGCTTCCGAAAGCCAAGATATTTAAAATAATTGTAATTCTTTAATGTAATCTGATGCTCGAACTTTGTGCTGCCATTTTTCACAATCAGCTTGCCCGTGTTCTCCACATGCATAAAAGGATTCGCAGCGGAAGAATCGCTGGATCCGTCTTTCAAATACCTGTAATTAACCGCATATTCACCGTCGGAAGTGAAATTTTCAGCCCAGGCTGTACCGATACTAACATTCAATGCGGACAGCAAAGTGGAAAGGAATAAAGCCAACGAAAGCCATCTAGCTATAAATTGTTTCAAACTGCTCTTCAACTTTATGTACACTCCTTCTTCTACAGTCTTGGATCAGGTACAAACGCAGCAGCGAAAAGCGATGGAAACGCTTTTCGCTGCTGCTTGTTGCCGATATCAATCTGCAGGATTAATTCTTCCAGTGAATCGTCAGATTATAAGTTTGGCTGTGAGGCCCGGCATTAACGAAAAGCTGTGTATCAATATCTTCCGATGGATCGGAGTTGGTGAAAGTGAATACCGAATTGCCGCTGGCATTCAACGACTTGGATGCAGTTACAAACCCGGTAGAACCGTTATCCGCCAGCAAATTTCCGTAGTTGTTGCCAGCCAGCGTAATCGTTACCGTCGTCCCGGACACAACCGCGTCCCCTACGATATATCCGTTCACATGAGCGTTATAAGGCGAGCTAGGATCGCCGTTGTAATAAAATTCATAAGATTGGTTGGCAGCGAAAGCGGAAGCAGCGAAAGCAAGAACGAGTACGAACGTCAACACCATCATCGAAAACGATTTTTTCAAAGACAATTTCATGTTTGGACACACTCCTTGGCTTTAATTTTTGTTTAGCGACAAATACGACAAATGTACTGCACGGTTTTGAACTCTGCATCGACTGCCTGCAACCAAAAAATGAAATCGAGAGCCGGCTTTCCCTCCTCTTGCTTTCGTGTAGAAGCGTTACAGAAAGCATGTTAAGCAGATAATGATAATCATTATCAATCTTGTTGTAAAAAAAAAAGCTTCTGCGGCTGAGGTCTTGATTAGGCCTATAATCAATTCCTCTTCTCTTCAAAGCATCGATGATGTGTACACCATCTATCGACACCCCTATCTTATATTTGTGATCTAAAATTTGTCAATCCCTTTTTAAACCTATTTTAGATAAAAATTACTTATTAATTCGTTCTCTAATTTGTAATAATTTGGGTAATATTAGGTCTACAGCACGGAGCAGACATAGAGGAAAACCTCTATGCCCGGACAACGCTGGATAAGGCAAAAGCTTATATACCTACAGGAAGCACCGTTAAGCCGGCCTCCTCATCCTCACGGATGACAGACCTCACCCCGTACACAGACTGAATCGTCTGTTCCGTAATCACGTCACGAGGCGCCCCCTGCAGATGTACGCGCCCGCTCTTCATCACGACAATCTCGTCGCTGTAACGGATCGCCTGGTTAATATCATGCAGTACCATAATGATGGTCAGCCCATGAGACGCGTTTAAGCTCCTGACCAGCTCCAGCACCTCGATCTGGTAGTAAATATCCAGGAAGGTCGTAGGCTCATCCAGAAATAAAATTTGCGTCTGCTGGGCGAGCGCCATCGCAATCCATACCCGCTGCTTCTCCCCGCCTGATAGCTGATCCAGGGTAGCTTCCCGCTTCTCAAGCAGATTGGTGCAGCTCAAAGCCCACTCCACCGCCTGCTCATCGTCCTTCCCATGGGCAGAGAACAAGCCCTTGTACGCCATCCGGCCAAAGCTCGTCAGCTTCTCCACCGTCAGATCCGGCGGTGCTTCATTCTGCTGATGCACGACAGCCAGCTTCTGAGCTAGCTCCTTCGGCTTATAGCTGGCGATGGCTTTGCCATCCAGAATCACTTCTCCGCTGCGGGGCTTGTAATTCTGCGACATCACGCCGAGCAAGGTCGATTTTCCACAGCCGTTCGGGCCGATGATCGTCGTAATCTTGCCATGCTGGAAGCCGCAGTTGATCTCCTGAAGCTGAAGCTGCTCCTTCCTCAGATCATACGAGAAGCTCAGCTGCTTAATGTCCATAGACGCGATCACTCTTCCTGAGCAAAAATATTAAGAAGGGACCGCCGATAACGGTCATGATGATAGAAGCCGGAATTTCCGCCGGTGCGAGTACGGTTCTTCCGAGCGTGTCCGCTGTCAGGATCAGCAGCGCCCCTGCCAGCGCCGAGAATGGAATCAGCACCTTATGGTCCGACCCGACGAGCAGACGGGCGATATGGGGAATCAGCAAGCCGACGAAGGCGATTAATCCGCCGATAGCGGTTGCTACGGCAGCAAGCAAGACGGCGATAGCCGAGATCCACAGCCGTGCCCGGGAAACGTTGAGTCCCACGTTTTTGGCCGATTTATCCTGCAGGGCCAGCAGATTGCACCACGGGCTTACGATCCAGGCGAGCAGCAGTCCGATCGTGCCATAAAGGAGCATGATCCGGACATCCCCCCAATTTTTCATCGTGAAAATGGAGGTGACCGCCTGATTGATACTCGTTACCGCATAGCTCCCCCGGTAATTAAAGGACTGCCCGAGACCGCTAAAGGTCGCATTGATCGCGATCCCCACTAGAATGATCCTGATCGGGCTCAGCCCTGATTTCCATGAGAAGGAGTACACCAGGAAGCAGGCCAAGGCTCCGCCCAAGCAGGCGAATAGCGGCATCCAGAAAAACAGATTCGGAAAGATCGATACCGTCAAGATGGAGACGAAGCCCGCACCCGACGATATCCCGATCACGCCCGCGTCAGCGAGTGAGCTGCGCATAACGGCTTGCAGCAGCACCCCGGAGACGGCCAGCGCTGCTCCTACGAGCAAGGCCACGATGATGCGGGGAAGCCGCAGATCGCGGATGACCTCCACTTGCTTATTGGTTCCGGTGAATAACCCTTGAACCAGCTCAAGCCCTCCGACCTTGATGCTGCCTGTGCAGGCCGAATAAATCGTAACCGCAAGGAGCAGAACAATAACTGCGCAAAGGCTCCAACTCTTTTTACTCATCTCAAGCATCCTTCGTTAGAGGTAAATGATTACGGGTACAGCATCTTCACCGTGGCATCCAGCGCTTCGCCTACGGCAAAATTTCCTGTTGTCGGAAACAGCTCTTCCGGCAGGTCGTAGACCCGGTTGTTCTGCACAGCGGAAAAATGCTTCCAGATGTCGTTCTTCTTGAATTCCTTCTCGAACATTTTAACGACTTCCTCCGGCATGCCATGGGCCGCACGCAGGATCACGTCCGGGTTGGATTTCTGCAAATATTCCGTGTTGGAGGCCAGATATTCCACTTTCTCTCCCTGCACGATATTTTTGCCGCCGGCCAGCCTGACCAGGTCACCGATATAGGAGTTTTCTGTCGCCACCAGGTAGCTCCCAGGCACCCCGAGCAGGATCAGTACCGTAGGCTGCGGTTTGCTTTCGATCTGTTTACGAATCTGCTCCACCTTGGCCTTATAACCGTCCACGAGGGCCTTGGCCTGCTTTTCCCGTCCATAGCGGGTTCCAATATCCAGAATCGCTTGATTCATATGGTCCAGGCTCGTGAAATCGAGAAAATTAGCTTTGATATTGGCATTCTTGAACACCGGGGCCAGATCATACTCCAGCGTCGTGACGGACAGTACCTCTGTCGGATCGAGCGACTTCACGATCTCCATGTTAGGCGTCATCGGGTTGCCGACCTTGGTGACTCCGTCATACCGCTTGGGCAGCTCCTTGGAGCTGGTCGGAATGCCGACCAGACCGAGTTCCAGAGCATCTGTGAATTGCGTGGCGGCAACGGTGGTAGAGATGATTCGCTGGTTGTCTGCAGCCGCAGTCTCTGCGGCCGGCGTTCCCCCTGCTGACGACGCCGACGTCGCTCCCGTTGCCGGGTCGCCTGAGCAGCCCGTGACAAGAAGCGTCCACGTGACAAGAGAAGCACCCAACCATGATTTTATACGCATGTTAGGCCTGTGGCTCCTTTCCGTTCAGTTCGCAGCTTAGCCTTCCCTTGTTCCTCCTGCTGGAATGCCTACTTCGCTTCCTTGCTTAAGGCCAGAATCAGGCTGACCGCCTCGGCACGCGTTGCACTTTCAGCAGGGGCGAACAAATTCCCGTCCCGTCCGCTGATCACGCCCGCTTGATGAGCTGCGGCTACTTCGGCTTGAGCCCACTGCGGAATACGGTCTGCGTCAGCAAAATCCGGCTTGGCGCTGGCATCCACAGCCAGCTTCATCGCCCGTACCACGATGACCGCCAGCTCGGCCCGGCTGATCTTGCGGTCGGCCCGGAACGAACCGTCCTCATAGCCTCCGATGATTCCCGCCTTGACGACAGGTGCCAGATGCGGCTGCACCCATGCCGGGATATCCTTCAGATCGGTGAAGCTCAGCTCGTCACCCTTCGCTTCGAGCTTCAAGGCCCGGCTCAGCAGCGTCGTGAACTCCGCCCGGTTAATCTCACCGTTCGGCTTGAAGGTGCCGTCCTCATAACCGTTCGCAATCCCCAGGCTAACCGCACGCTCAATGGCCGCTTGGGCCCAGTGATTGTTCAGATCCCGCAGGCTGCCTGAGGCCGGTTGGCTTCCAGTTGCAGGGCTATCCGATTGAGCGGGCTTCTCCTGCGGCACAGCCTTGTCCGGGGACTTTTCATTTCCGGTGGAGCCTGCGGCCGGTTGTCCGGTCCCAGATGGCTCGCTCTTCGCTGCCGGCGGATTCGTGCTTGCCGCAATTTCCTTCAATGTCGATTTGTCAAAGGTCAAATGAATATCGTACTCATGGTCGTACAGGAAGGTCGGGCTGACCTGCCAGTAAATTTTAACCCAGCCCTTAAGCTTGGCCGTCAGATCCTTAACCTCAAACTGCACGGTCCGAGTATTGCTTGCCTCATCGGCAGAGGCTGTCTCCGGAGTTACCAGACTTCCGCCGCTTTCGAGCTTGAAGACCGTAATTTCCTTACTCTGTTTCAATGTAACCTGGGCAGTCATGGCCCCGTTCTTGATAATCAGCTTGCCCGGATTCACCACATATTCCTGCATCACGGATACCTGATCGGTATTAAACTTCTGAAACTTATATTCAATGCTGTAGGTACCATCGGCGATGCCATGCGGATTGGAAGCGGTGGAAGTGCTGCTGACAGCGGCACCCGAACCGGCTGTTGCAGCACTAGCCGCATACACGCCCTCCGTCTGGGCGCCTGCAAGTAAAGTAACCAGCAAGGCCGAAGCCGATACGGTCTTGAGGAAGCGGTGATTCAACACGATCTCTCCTTTGGTGAGCCCTTAATGATAGATAATGATAGATAACGATGGATAACAACGACTGCCCCTAGCGATCTAGCTCTACAGCCCTTGACGGCGATGCTTGCCCCGAAGCTGCGTGATGATGAACAAGCCCGACACGATCAGCAAGCCAGTCAGCACAGCGAGAGGAGCTTCATCTCCGGTTTGCGGATTCACGACAGTGGCAGTAGCGCCTTGTCCCGATTTGCCAGCTTCAGCCGATTTCCCTCCCGCAGCAGGAGCCTGCTCGCTGGAGTTAGCCCCTGTCTTGCCAGGGACAGCCTTGCTGCTGCCTGCGGCCTGGCTGGCTGTGGACTTGGCAGGGTCCGTGTTCTTGGTTGAGCCTGCAGCAGCCGGCTCGTTCTTGGCAGGTTCGGCCGCTTTGGCTTTGCCGGTGTTTTTAAGCGTTTTTTGATCGAACAGGAAGCGGATCGTATAGTCGTGGTCGTAGTCGATATCCGGTACTGTCACATGGATTTTCGAGAGCAACGGCTTGCTCAAATCCTCAATCTTGAACTGAACGACCCGCGTATCTTCTTCCTTGTCGGTTTTGATCACTTTCGCATCAGGGAAGTCAGTGCCTGCGGCTGTTTTAAAGATGGTGATCCACTTACTGTGGTTCACCTGAACCTGAGCTGTGATTTCTCCACCCTTTACGGTCAGCACCGCTGGCTTTTCGAAATAATCGTTAGCCATCGACGCCGACTCGTTCTCGGCCTTCGTAATCACGTAGTCTATGCTGTATGTACCATCTGCCAGGTCAGACACCGCCTGGACGGCCGGCGAAACCAAAATCTGCAGAGCGAAAAGCAGCGCAAAAACAAAAGATGGTAAAGCTAACCTCTTGATCATCGTAACCTTTTCCTCCATATTCCGCGGACATTAGACAATGATTATCATTCTCAATAAAATGTGAAAAAAAATGACGACTACTTATCCGTCCGCATCAATATTCATTCTCTACTGCTTCAGGTGCTTCGTCTTCCATGCTCAGCATCCTGAGCCTGATCCAACTCCAACCCATCAGCCCTGATTTTTACCGACGGGTTGATGATAGCCCAGCTTACTGGAAATTGTCAACACTTTTCCGTAAAGGAAATTTTCCGTCATTCCCCTGACAGTTGCTGCAAAAAACTGTAGACATCAAGTTCTCTTAACTAAAACATCCAGAATGAATCTGATAAATTCGGTTCTCTGCATGATATGGGTAATCATTCCAAATAACTCTTGACATTGATATTCATTCTCATTATTATCGATATTGATATTCATTCTCAACTATTCGACTCTGTGCATCGACTTGCTTAACTGCAAACTGCTTTCGGATATAGACAGGAGGATTTTAGGCATGATGAAGGCCGCATTTATGAGCTCTGCTCTTGCCCTTCTGCTGGTGACGGTGACGGGGTGCAGCTCTTCCTCCGCTGCAGGAGGAGAAACGACGGCAGCGGCTTCCGCCTCTCAGGGCGTGACCGTCAAGGACTTTGCGGGAAGAAGCGTTGCCCTTAAGGGGGCACCCAGCAAAATTGTCGCATTGAGCAATGGGGAACTGGATATCGTCTATGCGCTGGGCAGCGAGGTTGTCGGGAGGCCTGCCTCCACTTCACCGGTACCGGTGAAGGCAGCGGAGAAGGCGGTGCAGGTCGGCTCCACGCACGGTATCGATCTGGAGAAGATTGCTTTGCTGAGTCCCGATGTCGTGCTTGGCAACAACCCAATGAACGCCAAGGACATTCCTTCGGTGGAGTCTCTGGGCCCCAAGATGGTGCTCTCCTCGGCCAATTCCATCGACGACATCAAGAAGCAGATTCAACTGATCGGCCAGCTTCTGCAGAAGGAATCCAAGGCAGCGGAGCTGATCAAGGGATTGGACGATAAGCTGCAGGCCCTTGTTCCCAAGGAAGGCGCCTCCAAGCCGAGGGTACTGCTCGTCTACGGAGCCCCGGGCACTTACATGGCTGCGCTGAACAATTCCCTCAGCGGAGATATTCTGGTCAAGGCCGGCGGGGAAAATATTGCAGCCGACTATCCGAAGCTGGAGAGCTATCCCCAGTATGCGCAGCTGAATACGGAGAAAATTGTGAAATCCAATCCGCAGCTCGTGCTGTTGATGAGCCACACGAACCCGGATCAGGTGAAGGAAGGCTTCATGAAGGAAATGTCGCAAAATGCAGCCTGGAGCAGTCTCGATGCGGTCAAGAACAACCGGGTCGAGGTATTGCCTGCCGATTTGTTCGGGACCAATCCGGGTACGCGGGTGAGTGAATCGCTGGATCAGCTCAGCCGTCTGCTCCAGACGGTGAAGTAGCCCTATGAACCTGGAACAGCGGAATCTCCGACGGAAGTGGGGGCTACTGGCAGCTCCCCTGCTCTTGCTTTTTGTTGCTTTCTATGGCTTGACTTACGGCTCTGTCCCCATCTCATTCCGTGAGACCTGGGACGTCTTCACCTCAGCCGGCGAACCGCTGCATGAGAAAATTATCATGAATCTGCGGCTGCCGAGGGTCCTGATCGGACTGCTCGTGGGAGCCTGTCTTGCAGCTTCCGGAGCTTTGCTCCAAGGGGTTATGAAAAATCCGCTGGCCGACCCGGGCATCATCGGGGTTTCCGCCGGCGGGGGGCTCGCAGCCATTATGGCGATGATCGTGTTCCCTCAGCTCAGTTATCTGCTGCCTCTGCTCGCATTCGGCGGAGCGTTTGCGACCTCGATCTTTATTTATTTGCTAGCCTGGGACAAAGGCTCCTCTCCGCTGAAAATCGTGCTGGCCGGCGTCGCCATCAACGCGCTGCTCGGCGCGGCAACTAACGGATTCATGGTGATTTACAGCGACCGGGTTCAGGCTGTGCTTCCCTGGCTTGCGGGCGGACTCAGCGGGCGGAGCTGGCATCATCTGTCGTTCATGGCGCCCTATGCGATCGCTGGGCTGATCTTGACGGTGTTCGCGATCAAGCCGGCCAATCTGCTGCTGCTCGGCGACGATGCTTCCAAGCTGCTCGGGCAAAAGGTAGAAATCCAGCGGCTCGCGCTGATTCTGCTCGCTTCTCTATTGGCCGGGGCGGCCGTCAGCGTCGCCGGACTGGTCGGATTTGTCGGGCTGGTCGTCCCACATGCCGTGCGTCTGCTGGTCGGCGACGATTACCGCTTCCTGCTCCCGCTGTCGATTGCAGGCGGGGCGGCGCTGGTCGTCTTCGCGGATACGGTAGCCCGGTCGTGGTTTGACCCGATCGAGCTGCCGGTCGGTATACTGCTGGCTGCGTTAGGCGCACCCTTCTTTTTATACTTGCTGAAGAAAAGGGGGCTCACGGGATGAGCGCGATCGAAGCGAAGCATGTCCGTCTCCAGGTAGGCGGGTTCGGTATGGAGGATTTGTCGGTCTCGTTCCCCGCTGGGAAGATGACCGCCATCGTCGGGCCTAACGGCTCCGGCAAGTCCACGCTGCTGAAAATCATCACCCGGCTGGTACAGCCTGACCGTGGCGAGGTCGAGGTGCATGGACAACCGGCCAAAGCCTATTCCTCCGTGCAATTCGCCCAGACCATCGCGATGCTGACCCAGTCGAAAGGACAGTTACCCGATATGACCGTGCGGGAGCTCGTCGCCTACGGCCGATCGCCCTACAAGCGATTATTCGACCGAATGAGCGCCGAGGATCAGGAGATCGTCGATTGGGCGCTACAGGTCACCGGTACCAAGCGGAATGAGCACCGGATGTTTCAAACTTTGTCGGGAGGTGAACAGCAAAAAGCTCGAATTGCCATGGCTTTGGCTCAGAAAACGAATATTCTTCTGCTCGATGAACCGACAACCTATCTGGACATTTCTCATCAACTGGATGTGATGGAGATGCTGGAGACGATCAACCGGGAGTATGGACTTACCATCGTGATGGTTCTGCACGATCTGCAGCAGGCTGCCGCTTACTGCCACTTCATGATCGCCATGAAGCGCGGTAAAGTCGTCGAAACCGGCGAACCGAAGGAAATGCTGACCAGCCGCTTCCTGCAAGAGGTGTACCGGATCGAAGCCAAAGTCAAATTCGAAGACGATTATCCTGTCATTATCCCGATTAAACCTGTAACAAAACCTAAGGAGGAATTATCCATGATCATTGTAACCAACACTTCTCAAATTACGAAGGGCGAAGCCCACAAGCTGATTGAGCGTTTCGACAAAGTCGGCAAGGTCGAGTACATGGAAGGCTTTCTTGGCCTGGAAGTGCATCTGACTGAAAGCATCAAGGAATACGATGAAGTATCCGTTGTGACCCGCTGGACCTCCAAGGAAGCCTTCAACGGCTGGACCAAGAGCGAAGCGTTCCGGGAGTCGCATTCCCACCGCAGCACGCCGGAGTACATCCTCTCGAACAAAATTACGTTTTACGAGGTTAAAATCGTACGTCAGCCTATCGCAGCAGGCGATGCTTCTTCGGCAACGGCGAGCTAATACAGCTTCTTACTAATGTGAAAAAGGGCTGAGTCTAAGGACTCGGCCCTTTCTGCGTCTGTGTTCCTTCTTAGTCTTGAAACTATCTGATCCTTCCATATAAAGCAGACACGCGCTCGTCCGCATTCCGAATTTCCTGCAGCATTCCGGCATCCAATCCTCCCAGACGCCATAGAGCTACGCTGCCATAGCCCGCCTCACGTGCAGCCTGCCTCCAGAGCTTCAAGGTCAGCTCATCGGCATACCATACCTCGTGCCGGGCCTGCTTGTCATCTTTGTAAATAAAATAAAGGCTTCCGCTCTCCTCATCCCGCTCCGGCCGAACGCTGCTCCTCGCGGTCAAAGCCACCGCCTCTTTCTCTGTCAACGCAGTAACCCGTCCCTCGCTCCAGTCAAATCCTCCTAGTGCGAATGCCAGATAGCGATGACCGGGAATCCGGTCCAGCTTCGCAGCCAGCCGCTTGATCAAAGCCGGATTGGCCTTCGGACCGGGTCCATTATGTGTGCCATGCAGATTATATGCCATCATCACATAGACAGGCCCCTCAGGCAAAGAAATTCCTTCCAGCGGAGCTCCCGGCTCCAGCACGACTCGAAATTCCTTGTCCATCTGCTTCAGCCGGCCGCACAGCTCATCCATAAACAAAACTAGCTGTCTCCAGGTTTCTTCATCGCTTTTACTATAATTCAGCTCCACACCGTCGAAGCCATAACGTAGCACAGCATCGATCAATTCTTGCATATGCCGCCTCCGGCTTTCCTCCGTAGCCAGTAATCTTCTGACGAGAGCTGCTTCCCTCTGTACCACGGTACCATCGGGCAGATAGCGATCGTTGACGACGGTTAGATAGATCTCGCCAGTCCCTCCGTGCCCTCTGTAGGCTTTGACAAGCTGAGGCAGCGCAGCTTCGAATTCCGAAGTGACATACAACCGGTCATTCGCATCGAAATAGGCGGCAAACATCTGAACGCTTGCCAACTCCGCAGCAACCGGACGAAGATCGTCAAGCGCCTCCCTCCACTGCCAATCCGTTATCCATGCGGACATTTCCACAGGCGAATGCATGCCCTGATCCTCCCCGTTCACCTTGATGCAATACCAGAGAATGCCGCAGCCTGTCACCAGGATGAGCAAGGCGCCAGCGGTTCGACTGACCCGTCTGTTCCTAACCTGCACACCAATCACGACCAATCTCCCTCTTTATCAAACGAACTAAAGACTCCAATACAAGTATCCATTTTGTTCGAATTTCGACCGGCTATAGCTTGCCTTGATATCGAACAAGATTTTCGGAACGCCTTCGCCATACAACGCATCGAAGTCAGGCAGCCGCATGAGAGAGAACCGGCTATGCGGCACCGCGACGATCACCACATTCAGATCCTTCATCTCCGCCAAGTCCGTTAGCTGAATCCCGTATTCCTCAAGGGCCTGTCTGGCATTCGCTATCGGGTCAGCCACCTGACAGCTGATGCCGTACTCATCCAGCTCCTTGATGATATCCATTACCTTGGTATTGCCTATATCGGAGCAGTCCTCCTTGTAGGATAAGCCGAGCAGCCCAACCTTCACTCGTCCAAGATCCTGCCGCAGCTTCAACAGCAGCTTGATGAGCTGCTGAGCCACATATTTGCCCATGCCCTCATTAATATGTCTGCCGGCCAACATGATCTGAGACCGGTACCCGTTATCCTCTGCCCTGCTCATGAGGTTATAGGGATCAATTCCGACGGCATGACCACCCACAAGCCCCGGGGTAAACCGCATAAAGTTCCATTTCGTTCCCGCTGCCTGCAGAACGGCCTTCGTATCGATTTCCATCTCGTGGAACAGCATGGATAGCTCGTTCATGAAGGCGATATTGACATCCCGCTGCGCGTTTTCAATCACCTTGGCCGCCTCTGCCACCTTGATGCTTTCCGCTCTATAGACACCCGCCTCCACGATCAGCTCGTACAGCTCCGCGACAAACTCCAGCGTGTCCTCATCCATGCCCGAGACGATCTTGATCACATTCTCCAGCCGGTGTACCTTGTCCCCGGGATTTATACGCTCGGGCGAATAGCCGACCTTGAAATCTACGCCGCATATCAGGCCGGACTCGGCCTCCAGGATCGGAACGCAGACCTCCTCCGTTACCCCCGGATATACGGTCGCTTCGTAGATCACTACCGCTCCCTTGCGCAGTCTCCTACCCACGATCCGGCTGGCGGTGCGCACGTGATGAAGCGCCGGCTCTTGGTCAGACGGTACGGCGATGAGATGGACCATCGCCTCAGCCAGCTTGCTATCATCGGAAGTAAAGGATACCTGACTCTCCTGAATGGCCTGATCGCCGACTTCTCCGAACGGATCGGTGCCGCCCAGATAGGCTTCCATTCGGCTCTGGTTGGCCTCGTAGCCGATCACCTTGATCTTTTTGGCGAAAGCCAGTGCAAGCGAAAGCCCGACATATCCCATGCCGATAATGGCGATCTGCTCCTGACCGCTCCTGATTTGCTTATATAATCCCATAAGCCCGGCCCCATCCTCTCATCTGCACGTGACATTCCCCTGCATGTCCGAGTCTTGCATGCTTCTGCAAGCTTACTACAGAGGACTATACAATTTCTGAACGTCCACCTGCGGGGAACATCCCTTCGCTCGAGGATCGGGCCAAGACAAGCTGTTTTCCGGATAGCCTGCTCCTCGCGGCGCAGCCTAGGGACAGGAATCTGGCTCAGGGCACACCTTGCCACTCCCTAAGCACAAAAACAGGCGGTTCTCCTGGAGAGAACCGCCTGTCGGGCCAAAATAGCTTATTTATTTTTTTGCAACGCCTGGTATACGTCCTTGATCAGCATGTACGTATCGCCGTTGGTCAACTCCTGCTTGTTGGATATCGTATCGACAGAAGCCTTAGTCAGGAACCCCTTTGCTTGCAGCACGTCCACTGCGGTTTCCTGCGTCGCTTCCTGCTTCAGGAGCAATGCGAACATATAAGCTGCGGCATCCAGCGTTACCGGCAGCGTCTTCGCGTCCGTGCCCTTGGCGATCGCCGATGACGGAGCTCCTGGGAGCACGTCGGGCTTGAACTTGCGCATGCCTTCCAGCATGTTCAGCATCCGCTGCTGATTGCTTTTATCGTCGAGGCGGAAGTTGTTGTCATAACCGCCCGTTGCTAGACCCAGCTTGACCGCAGCCTTCAAGCCCTCGTAGGACTTGTGCTCGGTGAACGGTTCAGGCTTCAGTGTGTATTCGTTCAATACCATGCCCTGCTGCTTCAGTACCGCATGCAGCTCCGCGATCACTTCCTTGGACGCCGCCATCTGGCGGAAAGTCAGCTTCTTGTCCGCCGCGAGCTTAGCTGCGGCACCTGCTGCCTCCGCAGCAGCCATACCGATCGGAATAACACGCGCACTGCCGTGAGGCAGGGTATCGAAGCTGGCTGCTCGTCCTACAACGAGCAGTCCGTCTACCTTCAGCGGTACAATGCTGCGGAACGGGATGGCGTATTGCTTAGGATCGGTCACAACCGCACCCGTATCTGCCGGTGAAATCCGTTGGATATCAACCGGATACTCGCCAAATCCGATCCGGTCCCATTGATCCCGATTCTCCAGCACATCGATGATGCTCAGACGGTACTCGCCCTGGATATGACGCGTCTCGCGCACGTATAGCTCCGGAGCGGTTGCATCCAGCTCGATGCCGGCAAACTCCGGATACTTAGCCTTCATATAATCCACGATATGAGGTAGCTCGTTCTTAGCGAGTGTGAATGCCTCTTCCCGCGACTTGGGATCCGTACCGTCTATGCCGAATACCTGCAAGGCGTTAATCAGCATGGTGTTATCATTTTGTCTGCCGATGTTCAAACCGCGCATAGCCACGCGCTCTTTGTTCACAGGTGGGTAGTCCTTCATATCCTTGTAGCCCCAGGCGCTCATCGCGTTGGCGCCCGTACCCGGGTCACCGTCCCCTTCCAAACGATCCTGGACTTTCTTCCATACGTCAGGCGTAATATTCTTGAGGCGGAAGACTAGCGTTACCGCCATCCGGGATTTCTTGTCGCCCAGATCCTCACGGCCTGTCGTATAAGGCACGCCAGCCTTCGCAGCGATGTCGGCATCCTGTGTCGCATCGATGACAGAACCCGCCTTGACCGTCTTCTGCGTGCCGTCTGCCAGCGTCAGCTTCAGACCTGCTACCGTCTGTCCGCTGCTGCCTGCCTGCACGAGCGGATCCATGCCCTTCACCATCAACAGTACATCAATGTTTTTCTCCGCAGCTACCAGGTCATGGAAGGCATTGGCTGCTGTCACCACATCGAATGAATCCCCTTCGATCTTGCTGTACCAGGCGCTGAAAATACCTTTGTTCATAATCTCACGCTTGTGCAGCATGCCTTTGTCCGGCTCATAGTTCATATCGAGGCTGTTCAGCCAGCCAAGCGTCATCAGCCCGCCCAATATGCGGCGGTCATGTCCGTCGACCAGCAAGGTCTTCTGGCCGTTACGCGCCGCCGATACAGCCGCAGCGACTCCCTCCGGGTCCGTACCAGCCACGATAACATCATACTCGTCCGCCGGAGTCTGGATAGTCTTGATTTCCTTGAGCGCCTGAGCGGCTCCGGTGACTACGCTGTGCTTCAATGCTTTGGTCTTCCATACATAAATACCGCTGGCTCCGGCCGCAAGGATGATGATCGCCACCAACACTGCGATGTAACCCTTCAAATTGCCACCGGAAGCATACCTAGAATTGCCTGCCATGTCACACCTCTTGTATAAAGAATAAGGACTTCCTCCAGATCTGCCTTCTTGAGAAGCAGGTCTGGCTACAACGAATACTGCCATAAATAATAATACGAGAGAACCGTGCAAAAAGTTGCAGATTTTGCCCAAAAACGACAGCATTCAGACAAATTTGCTTATATAAAGGGGAATGACACGCATTCTCGCGTTATTACAGGCTATTTTCTCACGCTGACGCGATTCTTCTTCCTTGGATGAAGCTATCGAACTGCAGACATAGAAACAGGCCACTGCCCGCGCTATAACGCGCGGGCAGTGGC
The DNA here is from genome assembly GCF_038070315.1 of Paenibacillus filicis. Classification (NCBI taxonomy): domain Bacteria; kingdom Bacillati; phylum Bacillota; class Bacilli; order Caryophanales; family Paenibacillaceae; genus Paenibacillus; species Paenibacillus filicis. The sequence continues at coordinate 128,829 of NZ_JBBPCC010000021.1, forward strand.
CCTCATCTGCTTCAACGGAACGTTTTGCGGGGTGTCCGCTTCAACTGTTCCTGGGCGGAAGAATGTCCGGCACTCCATGAGCCGGCGCCCCTCTCTGCAGAGAGCAGCGCAGCGGCCTCTTCCATGTGTCCAAGAGTCACATACAGTTCCGGCATAAGCGCGATTTGTTCCTTAGGGGAGCGATACATCGCCCTCAGCCTCCTTGGGGAATCAAGATGTCAAGAAGAGTCTTGCATCTGTCAGGTTACCCCAAAAACAGCCTGTTTAACCTCTCTGGCCAGTGAATGTTCAGTTAGTCACGAGACTTGCTTTCAATAATTAACGTGACGGGACCGTCATTGACCAGGGACACGTCCATCATGCAGCCGAACCGGCCAGTCTCCACATGCAGTCCCTGCTCTCTGAGGAGGGCATTGAACCGCTCATAGAGCGGCTCGGCTATCTCCGGACGGGCAGCGGCCATAAAGTTCGGACGTCTGCCCTTCCTGCAGTCACCGTACAAGGTGAACTGGGAGATCGACAACACCTGCCCGCCTGTCTCCTGCACGGACATGTTCATCTTGCCCGATTCATCCTCGAAGATCCGCAGTCCGGCCACCTTCTCCGCAACATAGCGCGCATCCTGCTCGGTGTCGCCCTCAGCGACCCCCACCAGCAGCACGAGGCCTCTCGGAATGCTTCCCACCGTCTCACCGTTCACGGCCACGCTTGCGGCCTTGCTTCGTTGCAGCACAACCTTCACTTCAACTTGAGCCCCGTTTCTATGCGTAAACTGCATTCCTCGAATAACATGGACGTCGAATCGCATTTCATGCAGGATGGGTACCGGCAGGCGCGCTACGCCCGCCTCTAGGCCTGCATGATCCTTTGCACGGAATAGACATCCTTCACACGCTTGATTTTCTCCACGACCGCGTGCAGATGGTCGATATTGCGGATGAGAATCGTCATATGAATCAACGCCATCTTGTTCTTGTCCGAACGGCCCGTCACGGCAGAGAGGACGGTCTTGCTCTCCGATACGGCCTGAAGCACTTCGTTGAGCAGATGCCTCCGGTCATGACCGGTAATCTCGATCTCGACGTAATAATTGGCCTCCACCTGATCAGCCCACTCCACATCGATCACGCGGTTCCCTTCGTCGCTGCACTCCGGCGAAGGGATGTTGGTACAATCGGCCCTGTGTACGGAAACGCCCCTACCTCTTGTAATGTAACCGATAATTTGATCCCCCGGAACCGGGTTGCAGCAGCGAGCGAAGCGGACGAGCAGGTTGTCGACGCCCTTGACGCGGACACCGTTCGTTGGGCGTCCCTTGCGCTCCTTGTCGATCGAAGGAGCCTTCATCTCCTTCACTTCGGAAGTCAGCTGCATCGCCTGCTGCTGCGCTTCCTCCGCTTCCTTGCGTGCCTTCTCGGTGAGCCGGGTCACGATCTGGGCTGCGGTGATGCCGGAGAAGCCTACGGCGGACAACATGTCCTCCACTTCGTTGAAGTTGAACTTCTTGGCAACCTCCATCATCTCGTCGTCCTTCATCATCTGAGACGGCTCGTAGCCCAGCCGCTTTAGCTCGCGCTCGATCATCTCGTGGCCCTTGATGACGTTTTCCTCGCGGCGTTCCTTCTTAAACCATTGTTTGATCTTCGTCCGCGCATGTGACGACTGGGCGATTTTTACCCAGTCCTGGCTTGGTCCGTACGAGTGCTTGGACGTCAGAATCTCGACGATATCGCCTGTATTCAGCTTGTAATCCAGCGGCACGATGCGACCGTTGATTTTGGCGCCGATCGTCCGGTTCCCTACCTCCGTATGAATCCGGTAAGCAAAATCAAGCGGCACCGAACCTGCAGGGAGCTCGATCACCTCACCCTTAGGCGTAAATACAAAAACAAGATCGGAGAAGAAATCCATCTTCAGCGACTCGACGAATTCGGACGCATCCTCTGCTTCATTCTGCAGCTCCAGAATTTCGCGGATAAACTGCATCTTATCCTCGTAGCCACCGGACGGCACATTTGCGCCTTCTTTGTAAGCCCAGTGCGCCGCTACCCCGTACTCGGAGGTACGATGCATATCGAACGTACGAATCTGTACTTCCAGCGGCTCGCCCTTGGGCCCTATGACAGTCGTATGAAGGGACTGATACATATTGGGCTTCGGCATCGCGATATAGTCCTTAAAGCGGCCTGGCATCGGCTTCCACAGCGTGTGGATGATGCCGAGGGTCGCATAGCAATCCCTTATGCTGTCTACGATAATCCGCAGCGCCAGCAGATCGTAGATTTCATTGAACTGCTTGCTGCGGGCGGTCATTTTCTTATAGATACTGTAGATGTGCTTCGGACGGCCGGAAATATCGCCTTCGATGGCCATTTCGCTCAGCTTGTCCTGCACGGTATGAATCACGTCATTGATATACTGCTCGCGCTCAGTGCGCTTCTTCTGCATCAGGTTGACGATCCGGTAGTATTGCTGCGGATTGAGGTACCGCAGGGCAATATCCTCCATCTCCCACTTGATCGCCGATATCCCCAGACGGTGGGCAATCGGACAGAAGATTTCCAGCGTCTCGTCCGCGATGCGCCGCTGGGCCTCCTCAGACTGATGCTTCAAGGTACGCATATTGTGCAGCCGGTCGGCGAGCTTGATCAGAATGACGCGGATATCCTGAGCCATCGCGACGAACATCTTGCGGTAGTTCTCGTTCTGATGCTCTTCTTTGCTCTTGAACTTAATCTTCTCCAGCTTGGTCAGGCCGTCAACGATCATGGCGCAGGTCGCCCCGAACTTCTCCTTCACGGACTCCAGCGGCACCGTCGTATCCTCCACGACGTCATGAAGCAGCGCAGCGATGACACTCGTCGTGTCCATCTGCATATTGACCAAAATCTCCGCTACGGCCAGCGGATGCAGGATATACGGCTCGCCCGACTTCCGAACCTGACCATAATGGGCTTGATCGGCAAATTCGTAGGCCTCCCGAATCCGAACGAGATCCTGCTCTTTTATATAACTGGATGCCTTCTCAAGAAGCTGCTCTATCCCCATTGGTCTGATCCATTCCCTTAACACGATTTTAATCCATTATGCCCCTGAATCGTACCCTGCGTCAAGAATTTGCGGGACAAACCGACATATTGTGCCAAGCTGGCAAAAAAAGCATTTCGCCGCTCTGCGTGAAATGCTTTCTAGCCTCCGCTCATAGCCTCTCCAGAGCAGCCTGCACCAGCCTCCTGCGCTCTTGCACATAACGCCGGATCACGCCCCGTTCCCCTTCGAATTCTGCGAATGTCCACTTCCGCGAAACATCCTGTCTCACCTGATCCCGGATCAGGCCATGCATGGATTCGACAACCGGCATGATCCGGTCCACAGTGAAGGTCCGGCGAAGCGCGCTGCCAAGCCGCCGTTTGTAGGCCGACCTCCAGGAGGGCACCCGGAGCAGCTGCCGGGTCAGCTCATTGTACCCCTTTACCCGAACCAGATCGCTTCCGCAGAGCTTGCCGTAGCAATTGCGCCCCCAGGTTCCCTCGTAGTCCCAAGGGAGCATCCTGTACTTCAGCGTGACTGGGCTGCGGTATAGGGAGTAGTTCTGTACAAAGCCGTCGTAATTGCCCGTCAACACGGCTCCGCTCAGCCATCTGGCATAATTATCGATATCCATTTCCCGTTTTATAACCCGTGTCCTGCTCGTGCCCGGAGCATTCAACCGTCTGATAAATGCCGCCAGCCTTCTCCCATCCTCTCTCGTCCCGAGCTTCCGCTGATAACCGTCCAGAAGCGAAGCCTTGCGTCTGCCCGACTCCGTCCTGCTGCTAAAGTTGGCATGATCGTTCACCGCGTAGAACAAAGAACGAACCTTCAACCCTCTCCTGCGGAAAAACGACCGGTTCACACCTTCAATTTCCAAATAAACGCCGAGCGGCTGCCCATTCAAATAGAGCAGACAATGTTTGGCTCGAGGACTCGGTACCGCGAGCCAGCCGAAGAATTGAAAGGACAGCGCATTACGCAGGAGCGAAGGATCGTCATACTCTGCATTATAGTGGTAGGTTCGGCTGCCCAATCTTATCTCATAGGAACGCTTGGGATAATTGCGTGTGTGGCCTCCTCGGTACCGAAGCCGGATGGAGGCCTTTTGTGTACCGTCGCTGAATTCCGCCTGGACGAACCGGTCACTCCAAACGTCCCTCTGCAAGATCCGTAATTGCCCGGCTTCGACGACAAGCGATCTTACAGGCAGCACTGTCATCGGCCCCTCCTCCCGTCTGCACTGTCGGCATACGCAGCACGAAGCCCTTCGCGCGTCTGCTTCCATAGGCTGTTTGCTCTACCTTATTCCCTGATTTCTCAGGCTGGAACGGCGTGAGCCCGGAATCAAATCAGACACGATGATGTCCGGCGAATCGGACAAGAGCGGATATTGAGCGCTAACAGGATCATCGACTATACCGAAGGGACGAGGGGGTCATATACATAGAGTACAGTTCGAACTCCCTTAGCTGCCCCAGGCTCCACCAACCCCAAAGCCCAAGGGAAGCGAATATGCCGTTAGGGCAGCCGCTGAAAGGGATTTCAGCGAGAGACTCTGAGGACAACAGAAAGGAGCAATCACATGGCAAGCAGCAACAAACATTCGGTCTCGAAGCGTCTGCGAGTCAAAAGCTTGATAGAGGGCTCACACAGCTGGGGCCCCGAAAGCGGACTATTAAGTAACCGTTCCGCGGTTCCTGGTCATCCGTCAGGTGATCCTGCGCATCGGTCCGGCCAACGGGCTCATCGTTCAGGTCATCATGCTCGCCGTTCCGGCGAACAGGCTCATCGCTCGGGACATCATGCTCACCGATCCGGCGAACAGGCTCATCGCTCGGGACATCATCCGCATCGATCTGGCGAACAGGCTCATCGCTCAGGTCATCATGCACATCGGTCCGGTGAACATGGCCACAACTTTGGCTTTCCAGGGAAATGGCCGCTGCAGGTTCCGGGCTTACCGGAAGGCTGGCCCTATCCGCACCCCGAAGCTGCTGATCCGAGCAGTGCCCCAGCGGAAGCTGGACAGCGGAGCGGTCATCACCGGCGCAAGCATCGGCCCGCCGCCGGTAAGCGGATATGCCGGTGCGTGAAGCGCAAGGGGACAGGAACTCGTAGGCGCACGGGAGCCGCCGCTGGCGGGAGCCGGACCGTACGGGATCCGAAGAAGATCAACAGAAAGCCTTGTTAAGAAACGCTGCAGCCCATCCCCGTAACCCTACGCAAAAAACCGTCCGAATGTCCGGACGGTTTTTTCTTGTGATCTTGGCAGGCGGCTTCTCTCGATGCCGTATCCTTAATATTGAACGAGTGACAGCACTTCGACGCCATCCAGCTTATCGCGGCCGTTCAGCTCCAGCAGCTCGATCAGAAACGCCGCGCCGATGACTTCACCGCCGAGCTGCTTAACCAGATTGATGGAAGTCGCGATCGTGCCTCCTGTAGCAAGCAGATCATCAGCGATCAGCACCTTCTGCCCAGGCGAGATCGCATCGGCATGCATAGCGAGCTTGTCATTGCCGTATTCCAGCGCATAGTCCGCTTCGATCGTTTGACCTGGCAGCTTGCCGCTCTTGCGGATCGGGATGAATCCGATGCCCAGCGCTACCGCAAGGGGAGCACCGATCACAAAGCCGCGCGCCTCCGGTCCCGCGATACAGTCGATTTGCTTGCCTTCGAGCTTCTTAGCCAGCTCGGCGATGACAGCGCGATAGGCTTCGCCGTCCTTCAACAAGGTCGTGATGTCCTTGAAGCTGATGCCCGGCTGCGGGAAATTCTCAATCTCCCGAATGTAAGACTTGTAATCCATATGATCTCCTCCAAAGTGTAAGTTCGTCTTGTTCGATGTATAGAAGATAGCTTTGCTCAGGCCATGACTCTGCAAGCAGCCTCAAGCGAATCTCTCCAGCAGCTCCTTGGCCGAGGAGTACAGCAGCGTTTGCTCGGTCTCCGGACGCTTCATTCTTGCCTGATACAGCATCGAGGTCGTCAATTCTCGCTTAGGCGCCGAAGGTACGAGCCGGTAACCGCCCCCGGTAGTCGGAGCCGCTATGCCGAGCTCGGCGAACACTTCCAGCATGAAAGTCACCAGCGAGGGCGACAAGCCTGTACGCTTGGCTACGGCTTGGCAGAAGCCAGCCTCTAGCACTGTGCCTGCCTTTTCCAGCATGGCGACAGCGCCATAAACCGACTTGAACATATCCCGTCCTGGTACGACAGCGGACTGACGGTCATTTTCCGTATCCCCGAACACCGCATAATACCGGCGCACAGCGAGGGCTTCGCCTGCAAGCGACTCGATCTGCTCTAACTTATCGGGCACATTGAACACAATGATATCCTCCGCTTTAGACAGCGGAATGGCTCGCGCCAGCTCGTTCTGCGGATGGACGGCCAAGTGAATGTCCATCATCCAGATAGCCGTTTCTTCTGCGAACGGCCTCAGCACAGGCGGCGATATCTGGCCGAACACGACAATCGCCGGAGGCACACTTCCACCGGCCTCGCCGGGAGGCTTGCGCTTACACTTATCCAGCAGCTCAGCGACCCGGCGCTCCGGCTTGGCCGCTCCCCGCCAGTCGAACAACTGCACATCAGCAATCCGCAGATCCTGGATCAAGATCTGGGGGCGCCGGTTTCCGTTCCATTCATTGATCGACAGCTCTCCCAGCACATCCAGTGTCGCCGAAGGCGAGATCCACTCCGACAGCAAGCCTTTGCCAAAGCCGATCGCTTCAATGCTGGCAGCCTCCTGAACGGCTTGATCGGTCAGCGTCAGCTTCAAGTGCTGCTTCTCTTTGCCTAGTATTCTCATCTCCCCGAGACTCAGCCCCCGGAAGATGAAGCGAGGCACCGGATTGCCCATACCGAACGGGCCCAGCAGCTCCAGCTGCCGAATATTCTCCAGGGTGATATCCTCAGCACTGCAAGCCAAGTCAGCCTGCAGGAGCGGCGTCAAATCCTCTGGACTGAGCGATTCCTCCGCCATCCGGTTCAGCTGCTCAGCCAGCTCAGGAAGCGAGCTGCGCTCCAGCGTCATGCCTGCCGCCATCTGATGTCCACCGTAATGGTCGAGCAGATGCTGGCACCCCGTCAGGGCTTGATACAAATCGAAACCGGCAATGGAACGGGCCGAGCCCTTGGCCATCCCCGTTTCCTTGTCAATGCCGAGAACAACGGTCGGACGGTAGTAGCGGTCCACCATCTTGGAGGCCACGATTCCGATGACCCCGACATTCCAATCCTCCTGGGCCAGCACAAGCGCCTTGGGCAGTTGACCGGACGCGTCTCTCAGCTTCTCGACCATACCCGCTGCTTCCTTGGTCATGTCGTCTACGATCCGCTGCCGTTCTTTGTTCAGCGCATCGAGACTATCGGCCAGCTGTATCGCTTCCTGCTCGCTGTCTGTCGTCAGCAGCTTGACGGCTGCATCCGCACTCAGCAGCCTCCCGCTTGCATTGATCCGTGGCGCCAGGGCGAACCCTATATGGGTGGAGTTCACATCTTTGACGGCAACACCGGACACCTCGAGTAGCGCACGCAGACCAGGATTCGCGGTATTCCGCATCCGCTCGATCCCTTGCTTCACCATGATCCGGTTCTCATCGGACAAATGCATCAAGTCCGCAATCGTCCCAATCGCCACATATTCCAGCAGTTCCTCTGGCCAGCGCCCCAGCAGCGCCTGTGCGAGCTTGAAGGCTACGCCAACCCCGGCGAGCTGCTTGAACGGATAAGGGCAATTAGGTTTCTTCGGATTCACGAGCGCATAGGCTTCGGGAAGCTGCTCCGGAGGCTCGTGATGATCCGTCACTACGATATCGATACCGACCGAAACGGCATGGGCGACCTGCTCGACAGCGCTGATACCGGTGTCGACCGTAACGATCAGGCTGACACCCTGTTCCTTGGCCGCATCGATCGCGCCTATATGAAGACCATACCCCTCCTGCACACGATGAGGGATGTAGGTATCGAAGTTAGCCCCGAGCTGCTTGAACAAGCTGACCATCAACGAGGTGCTGCTTACTCCGTCTGCATCGTAATCCCCGTACACACGGATCTTCTCCCCTGTCTCGACCGCGCGGCGAATCCGATCGACTGCCAGGTCCATACCGTCCAAAAGGAACGGATCGTATATACAATCCGTTCCTCCATGTAGAAATTCAGCCGCATGGCCGCTATCCGTGATTCCCCTTGCCGCCAGCAAGCGCGACAAAAACGGGGAGACGTTCAGGGCTTGCTCAAGCTCTTGGGCCTTGGCGTCGTATGGCTCGGCTTGACCGACGGTCCACCTTGCTTTTCCTTGCAGCATACGGTGAATCCTCCTTGTTTAATTCCACGATCTCTGCCGCTTTCATCCAGCCTGACGTGCGTTCGTCAATGCAGCAGAGTCGGCATATCATCCTGCTCCACATCCGCATTTTTATACGGATATCCGGGATCATAAGGAAACACTTGAACCATAACATCCGCAATATGAGTAAACCGCTTCATCAGCACCTGCTTGATCGTTTTGGCAATTTCATGCCCCTCATAGATCGAAATGCGGGGGTTGACGCTGATTTTAACGTCTACGGTTACATAGTGCCCTTGTTCCTTCGCTTGCAGATCATCGATAGAGATGACACCCTTGATCCGCTGCACCGTTGCCAGAAGATCCTGGGCGTCCTCCATATGCAGCGATCGGGGCTTGGAGCGAAGCGCCGCTTCCAGCAGAAGCAGATAGCCTCTCCATAGGACGGCGAATGTGATCACCAGCGCCGCCACTGCATCTAGCAGATAGAAATAAGAAAGCCCGAAATACCCCGCAGTCATCGAGCCCGTTATGCCGATGCAGGCAACGAGCGGCATGAGCAGATCTCTGTGCTTACGCGCTGCGATAACCGCCGCATACGGGTTGGCCTCTTGGTGAGCAAGTCTCAGCTGATAACGATACCAGATTTCTTTGGCTAATATAGAGATAACAATAACGATAAGAGCCGCAGTTCTAGGCGGTTGAACCACCCCTTGAAGCATGGACCTGACAGTCGTGACGGCAATTTCGATGCTGCCGACCATCAGCAGAGCAGCGAGCAGAATGGTAGCCATTGGCTCAATTCTTTCCCTGCCTGCCGACCCGTCTCTGGACATGACGAACCTGCCGCTCTTCGCGCCTCTCAGCTCGGACAATGAGCCGACGACATGTGCAGCCGAATAGACGGCATCGGCGAGGAGCGCTTTACTTTGCGCCGTGATGCCAAAGAAGCCCTTCACGACCGCCAGCGCGAAATGCAATCCGATCCCGGGCCATAGGCCGATGGACGCCTGCTTAGTTCTGTCTTCCGTCATGGAGCCACTCCTCTATGAAAAGTGATATCCGCTTAGCGCCTGAAAAGAGAGAGGCCGCCGCAGGCTAGCTGACGCGACGGCCAAGGTATTCGTTCTTACGCAGCGGCTTTTTTCTTCGAACCCAGCGCTTTATTTTTCAATTCGTACCAAAGCGGACCGGCAATGCAAATCGAGGAATAGGCACCGCTGGTCAAACCGATAATTTTGGCGAGAGCGAACAGCTTAATGGCCGGACTTCCGAAGATCAGCAGACAAACTGCCGCGATCAGAACCGTCAAGACCGTATTGATATTCCGCTTCATCGTCTGCCAGATACTGTCATGCAGCATATTGGACAAATCCTCTGTCGTCTTCAGCTTGGCAAAGCGAAGATTTTCGCGGACCCGGTCAAAAATGACGATCTTGTCATTGATCGAGTAACCGATGGTGGTCAAAATTGCCGCCATAAAAGGAAGATTGACTTCCATTCGGAAAATGGCGAAAAAGCTGATAACGACAAAAGCATCGTGCAGAATCGCAATGATCGACGCGATGGCGAAGCGCCATTCGAACCGGATCGTTACATACAAAGCGATCGCGATACTCGCTATTCCGATGGCAAGCAAGGCTTTGTTCTGCTGTTCGATGGCCATGTCAGGCGTCACCGTGTTCACTTCCTGCGACACACTGTCGCCGTAAGCCGCGACAAAGCTTTGTTTGATCTTAGTCACGGTAGCTTCATCCAAAATCTCGCTGAAACGAGCGGACAACCGGGTGGCATTATCTCCGCCCAGCGTCAAAGTCTCGGCCGTGGCTCCGTTCGCTTTCAACAGCTCTTCCGCCTTGGCCTTGTCGATGGACTGAGGAGAAGAGATGTCCATGGAAGTACCGGCCCGGAAGTCGACGCCGTAATTCAATCCCTTCCACGAGAGCATGATCACGCCGAGCAAGCAGATGATCAGCGAAGCGATGTAGAAGTATTTCCGGTGCTTGACGAAGTCAAAAAAGTTTTTGTAATAGTCGTGCGTATTCGTTACATGATTCGTATTCATTTTAGAGGGCACGGATTTCCGACTCCTTTACGCCAAAGTAAGACGGCTTCTTGAACACATTGGCGCGAATCAGCAGGACCAGCAAAAGCCGCGCAAAGAAGATATTGGTGACGATACTCAGAGCAATACTGAGCATGTTCGTCAGTGCAAATCCGCGAATGGCCCCGTTTCCGATATAAAAGAGTACGGCTCCGCAGATAATGTTCGTGATATTGGCGTCCATGATCGTACGGAACGAATGCTTCGATCCGGCCTTCAGCGAGGACAATACGCTCTTGCCGCTGCGAATTTCTTCCTTGATCCGTTCGGCGGTAATGATGTTGGCGTCAACGGCCATCCCCACCCCGAGAATAAAGGCCGCGATTCCCGGCAGCGTCAGCGTAGCATGGACAAGCTCGAATACAATAAGCAGCAGCCAAGCATATGTAATGATCGAGATCGACGCGACCAAGCCTGGAATGCGGTAGAAAATCAGCATGAACAGCAAGATGAGCACCGAGCCAATCAAGCCTGCCTTCACCGTCTCTTGCAGAGACAGCAGACCCAGCGTCGCGCCTACGCTTTGCGAGTACTTCTCGGTCAGCTTGAGCGGCAACGCGCCCAGATTGATCGTATCCGCCAGCTTCTTGGCCTCATCGAACGTGAAATTGCCCGTAATCGTCGCTTTGCCGTCCGACAGCACTTGCTGGATCGTCGGCGCGGACAGCTGCTTCTCATCCAAGTAGATGCCCAGCGGCTGACCCAGCAGCCTAGTCGTCACATCGCGGAACTTGTCCTTATTCTTGACTTCGATGGCGATGATCGGCCGGTTCGTCTGGTCGAACTGGACCTTGGCCGCACCCTCGACGAAATCGCTTCCGAGCATTTCCTTGGTTCCGTCCGGCCCCCGGAAGGTCAGCTGCGCCGGTTCTTTGATGACTTTTCTTACTTCTTCTTCATTGCTAACCCCCGGAAACTTGACACGAATACGGTCCGTTCCTTCCGTTGTCACTTCCGGCTCCGTTACGCCCAGCGAGTTGGCCCGCTGCTCCAGACTGAGGGCGGTCTGGGTAAGAGAGTCCTTGTTTACCGGCTTACCAGCCTCGATCGGCTCAGCCACATACAGAATTTCGAATCCGCCCTTCAAGTCGAGACCCAGCTTGACGTTCTTGACCAGATTAGGGCTCGACAGTCCGATCGAAGTGAATACGATCAGGATTATCGCGAGAAAAGCGACAATGCGTTTGATGTCCATAAGGATCTCCTTCCACACTCAATAGTCCTATTATACCCACCTGTGAAAATCGAGTCAATTTGCCAATTGACGGCATCACAGGCCCGCATAGCGGGCAAAAAAAGACACCCGCTTACATAATACGGGGGTCTTTGAAGGCACTCATCGTCATCCAGTTCATGAACGAGGTCACCTTGAGCGACAAAATATCGTTCACGATGCGGTGCAGCGCCGGAAGTCCCTGCTTGCGGTACTTGTCGCTGACGCACTCCCAAATTTCCGAGCCTGTCACATATTCATAGCCGAGCATCCGGAACTCCTCAGCCTTGCTCGTGCAAATCTCTTCAATCATCAGACTAAGCTCTTCCCCGGTCATGACGTTCTCCGCGTCGTCATCCTCCGTCTCAGGGAAAAGCTCCGGATCCACCAGACTGCCGCTTTCAGCATCCGGCGATGCCGCAGCTGCCGGTTCCACTGAATTCTCCGGCTTCTCCGCATCAGGCTCCAGCACAGCAGCGTCCGAAGCCGCGGCTGCCTCCTCATCACCAGCTTCAACAGCCTCCGCCACGGTCCAACCTCCGAGCCAAGCCTCTGCTTGCTCCCGTTCATGTTCGGGCCGGGCCAGCGAAGCATCCTCTTCTGCGTCATCCGGACTGGCAAAAAATCGTTCCATGTAAGGTACTTCGCCGGCAAGTCCGGCAGAAGCTTCACTATTGTCCTCCAGCCCGGAATCTCTAGCGCCTTCCGTCATGTCACGAGATTCGGGATGACCCTCGATTTCCGGCTCCTCGTCCTCCAGCCTGCCGTCTGACGGCGTCCCCGGTTCCCTCTCCACCGGCTGCTCCGGCTCCTCGATCCGCTCCTGATCCGTTCCCTCCAACCGCTTGCCGTCGTCCCCCATGACCGATCCCTCCCGATGCGCATCCGTTCTGTGCCTGTGCTGTATGTAATTCGCTGCCTGCAGCCGATTTCCTGCTTACAGGCCGGTCAAGGCTTGTATAAAAATGTGTGCATGCGTGCGGACAGGTTCCGCATATCCATTACTATACTCCTGCTGTGAGAAAAGAGGTTATTCCATTGACCAAACAAACTTTCATCAAAGGAACGATGATTCTTCTCGCCGCCGGTATCATCAACCGCATCCTGGGTTTTATCCCCCGTATGACGCTGCCACGTGTCATCGGGGCGGAAGGAATCGGCTTATATCAGATGGGGTGGCCCTTTCTGGTCGTCATTCTGACCATCGTGACCGGCGGCATCCCTGTCGCGGTGGCCAAGCTGGTCGCGGCGGCCGAGGCTGAGGGCAATGAGTCGCGGGTCAGAAGCATTTTCCGCGTCGCGATGGCACTGGCCAGTGTGCTTGGTATTGTCTTCACGGGAATTATCCTGTACGGAGCCCGCTGGATAACCGACCACTTGTTCACCGATCCCAGAGTCTACTACACCTTCCTGTGCATGACTCCCATCGTTCCGCTAGTCGCTATATCCTCCGTGTACCGCGGGTATTTCCAGGGCCGGCAGAATATGATCCCGACCGCTCTCTCACAGGTTACCGAAACGCTGGTACGCATCGTAACCGTGCTCACCTTTGCCTATATGATGCTGCCGTATGGGATTGCCTATGCCGCAGCTGGAGCGATGGTCGGCGTGCTGGCCGGGGAGATCGCGGCGCTGCTCGTGCTGCTGCTGTTGTACAAGCGTGAAGCTATCCACCCGGAACGCGCGGTTGGCACGCTCTCTTCTGCAGCAAGCTCAGACAAGCCGGGGAGACGCTCCAGCTTCAGGCAGCTGTTAAGGCTGGCCCTTCCCGTCACAGGCAGCAAGCTGGTCGGCTCCGGCTCTTACTTTCTGGAATCGATCCTAATCGTCCAGAGCTTGGCCGCTGCTGGAGTCGCGACCGCGATGGCTACCGCCCAATACGGAGCATTACAAGGGATGGTTATCCCGATCCTTATGCTGCCGAGCGCGCTGACCTATTCGCTCGCGGTCTCTCTGGTCCCCTCCTTGTCCGAGGCCGCGGCCAAGGGCGATATGAAAACCATCCATATGAGGCTTCATCAGTCGTTAAGACTTGCGCTCGTGACCGGCGCGCCGTTCGCCGTCCTCATGTATGTGCTGGCGGAGCCGATCTGCACCTATATGTATGCGCAGCCTGAAGTCGGAGCCATGCTGCGGCTGATGGCCCCGGCAGCTTTGTTTATTTACCTGCAGGCCCCGCTGCAGGCGGCGCTGCAAGCTTTGGAGAAGCCCGGAGCGGCGCTTGTGAACACGCTGGTAGGCTCTGCTGTGAAGCTGTCTCTGATCTATTTGCTGGCCAGCCGTCCAGAATTCGGCATCTTGGGCGCTATCGTAGCCATCACCGTCAATATTATGCTTGTCACCATCCTGCACGGATATAGTGTGGCCAGGCTGCTGCAATTCAAGATGTCCGCTCTTGATTTCGTCAAGGCCGGAATCAGCATGGCTGGGGCAGGCTGGATCAGCGCGGTGCTTATCCAAGCCTCCTGGATCGAGGAAGGGCTCAGCCGCTTCCTCGTCGCTTGCGCAGCCGGATTCCTCTTCTACCTGGCGCTGGCGCTGGCGACAAGGCTGATTGACCGGGATGATTTTTTCCGGATCATGTGGCTCGGCAAGAAATTCGTGAAATAAGCTTTAGCGGTTCCTATCGATAAACCATCTGCCTCGATGATCGATGGAACAGAAGAATACATCCTTAAACTCCTTGATTCCTTTGGCTTGAAGCTCTTTTTTCAGCCAAAACCGGTTTTGACCAAGCTTGGTTAAGTTCTCATCCTGTACCTTGCCATCCATAATCAGCGGCACCGGCAAGCCCACATAACGGAATGCGGGCTTCGGGTTCCCCCCAGCTTCGGCCTCTTCGGTCTTGTGGTCGCTCTGCTTTTCCTTCACGGTCAGTTTGCCGGACGTCTCCAGAATGGCAAATTCCACATCAGCAGGATTCATAATTTTGTTCTCGCGCAGCTGGAGCATCAGGTCATCCAGATTGTAGCGTTGTTTACTCATTTCATCGCGGTTCATCTTTCCATTTTCCACCAGCAGCGCTGCCCGGCCTTCAATCCAGCGGCGCAGCTTTTCATTTTTGAGTGAGAGATAAGCAATTAATATTTGAACGGCTACCAGCGTAAGCATGGGGAGCAGTCCTTCGATCAGCGGTTTATGTACATCCTCCAACACGAATACTGCAATTTCCGCGATCATAATCGAGATAACCAGATCAAAGATCGATAGCTTGCCGATCTCGCGCTTGCCCATGATCCGCATCGTCAGAAATACAAGAACATAAAGCAGAATGGTGCGCCAGAACAAGGCCCAAAGCTCCATGAGACATTCCCTCCCGCCTTTCGGTTCACTGGGTATTGTGACCTCCACCGGGAGACGGCATTCGGGTGAAATGTTGGTAACACAGAACTTGTACTATTTGTGCGGCCAGGCCCATACAATGGAAACAAGATAACCAGGGGAGGTTTCCAGTCTTATGAACCGTTCGCCGCTTCTATCCGGGCTCACGTATTCCGCCGGCGTCGCCCTCATCGGTACGCTGCTTGCTTCGCTTCTGATGCTCGGCACAGGTCTGTCCGAAAATTCGTGGCTTGCCGTTACGCTGTTCATCCACGGGCTAGCTCTGCTCGTCGGCGGAATCATAACCGGCAAGCGCTGCGAATCCAGAGGCTGGTACCATGGAGGGCTGCTGGGTCTGGCCTATACCCTCGTCGTTTGGCTGATCGGATTTCTCGCCTATGACAGCAGCTTCACCCGCGAGCTGATGATGATCGCCGGACTGGCGCTAGCAGCCGGTGCATTCGGCGGGATGATCGGCGTTAATGTGAAGAAGTAATTCACAGCCCGTCGCACCATGCAAAGAAGACCCGATCCTGGCCAAAGCGCAGGTTCGGGTCTTCTTTGTATCGAAGCGCAGCCGGTCAAAAACCGGTGCAGCTTTCGAATTTATTCCGCAGTCGATTTAACGGAATTGATAGCGGAGCGCTCAAAGGTCAGCTTCGTGACGTCGTTGACACGCACAATCACGTTATCATCGTTGATCTCCAGAATCGTACCGTGAAGGCCGCCGATCGTGACGATTTTATCGCCCTTTTTCAAGTTGCCGAGCATCATATTCCGCGTCTTCTGACGCTTTTGCTGCGGGCGAATCAGCAGGAAATACAAGACGACGAACATCAGAACGAGCGGTCCGTACGTTCCCAGATAAGTGACCAAGCCTGCAGGCTCTTGTGTAGCTGTTGCCAAAAACATGAACGATTCCTCCCTTTTTGTAAACTAACAGCTCTATATAATGGTTGACTAGAACCCTTTGCTATTCTCGTCGATGCCATACTTCTCAAAAAATTCGCCGCGGAAATCAAGCAGCCGGTCCTCACGGATCGCCTGGCGTACGCCGCGCATAAGCTCCAGCAAGAAGTGCAGATTGTGATAGGTCGTCAGCCGGATGCCGAACGTCTCATCAGCCTTGATCAGATGGCGGATGTAAGCGCGCGAATAATTACGGCAGGTGTAGCAGTCGCAAGCCGGGTCTAACGGGCCGAAGTCCTCGGCATACTTGGCATTGCGGACGACCAGACGTCCCTGGCTCGTCATCACGGTCCCATTGCGTGCGATCCGGGTAGGCAGCACGCAGTCGAACATGTCCACACCGCGAATCGATCCCTCGATGAGCGCATCTGGAGAACCGACGCCCATCAGATAACGAGGCTTGTTAGCGGGCAGCAGCGGAACGGTATAATCGAGCACTTCCATCATCAGCGGCTTAGGCTCGCCGACGCTAAGTCCTCCAATAGCATACCCCGGGAAATCCATGGAAGTCAACTCGGCTGCGCTTTGCTTGCGCAGATCCTCGTACATGCCTCCCTGCACGATCGCGAACAGTCCCTGATCATGCTTCCGTTCATGAGCTTCCAGACAGCGCGCGGCCCAACGGGTCGTCCGCTCCAGCGACTGCTTGGCATAGCTGTGCTCCGCCGGATATGGAGGACATTCGTCGAAGGCCATAATGATATCGGAGCCCAGCGCATTCTGAATCTCAATCGATTTCTCAGGAGAAATAAACAGCTTGTCCCCATTCAGATGAGAGCGGAACTGTACGCCCTCTTCGGTGATTTTCCGCATCTCGCTGAGCGAGAACACCTGGAAGCCGCCGCTGTCCGTCAGAATCGGACGGTCCCAGTTCATGAACTTGTGCAGTCCTCCGGCTTTCTTCACAATGTCATGCCCGGGCCGCAGAAACAGGTGGTACGTGTTGCTCAAAATGATATGCGCATCCATCTGCTTAAGCTCTTCGGGGCTCATCGTCTTCACGCTGGCCTGCGTACCGACCGGCATGAAGGCAGGGGTTTCGATCGTACCGTGCGGCGTATGCACGAGCCCGAGTCTGGCTCCCGATTGCTTGCAGGTTTTAATAGGTTCATACGTAATTGCCATAAGTAAGGTCACTTCCTTTAATAAATAAACATGGCGTCGCCGAAGCTGAAAAACCGGTATTCCCGCTCGACCGCTTCCTTGTAAGCAGCCAGAACCCGCTCACGTCCCGCTAGCGCGCTTATCAGCATTAGCAGGGTTGACTTTGGCAGATGGAAATTGGTCAGCAGCGCATCGACGATGCGGTATTGGTAACCCGGGTAGATGAAGATCCCTGTCCAGCCGCTGCCGGCTTCCAGGATCCCGTCCTCACGCGCAGCCGTCTCCAGCGTGCGGGCACTTGTCGTGCCTACCGCGATGACTCGGCCGCCCTGGGCTTTGGCCGCATTGATCCGCTCGGCTGTTTCACGGGAAACCTCGTAGTACTCCTCGTGCATGTCATGCTCCTCGATCGATTCCGCCGACACGGGACGGAACGTGCCGAGGCCGACATGCAGCGTCACATAAGCCAATTGCACGCCTTTCTGCTCCAGCCTATGCAGGTATTCCTCGGTAAAATGAAGCCCTGCCGTCGGAGCCGCCGCGGAGCCCTGATGCTTGGCATACACCGTCTGGTAACGCTCACGCTCGGGCAACTGCTCCTTGATATAGGGAGGCAGCGGCATATGGCCGAGCCGGTCCAGAATTTCATTGAAAATGCCGGTATACGAGAAGCGAAGCACTCTCGTGCCCATCTCACCTTCCGATTCTACCGTTGCCGTCAGCAGCGGCTCTCCTGCAGATGCCTCATCCGTATTTTCCGTCTGTGCATGCTCTCCGCCGAATTGTATGGAGGCTCCGACTTTCAGCCTCTTGCCCGGACGAACAAGTGCTTCCCAGGTATCACCTTCGAGCTGCTTAAGAAGCAGCACCTCTGCCTTGGCCCCGGTATCCGGCTTCACGCCAAAAAGCCGGGCTGGAATGACCCTCGTGTCATTGAGCACGAGCACATCCCCGGCTTGCAAATAATTCTCCAACTGTTCGAACCCGTGGTGCCCGATCTCCCCGCTCCGCTTGTCGAGCGTCAGCAGCCGGGAAGCCGTACGGTTCGCCAGCGGCGTCTGCGCTATTAATGACTCGGGCAGCTCGTAATCAAATAAATCGACTTGCATGGACGGTTCTCATTCCCTTGGCTGATATAGTTCGCCCTCGTATGAAGGTTCAGAAAGCCTCGCTGGATCATGAGCAACTCAAGATCTGGCGTGCTTTCTGAACCAGCTTCTTATAGGGCGACCGCTTACGGCGCAGACTTGGTCAGTACGACGCCAGTATAATAGGTATTCAATATATATAGGTAGTCATGCCCCAGATCAGCGAGTCCTTTGGCTCCCCACTGGCTCATGCCGAGCCCGTGGCCGAATCCGCTGCCGGTAAACACAAACTGCGGCTTAGCCGACACGGCCTTGACCGCTCCATCCCCGCTCAGCACGAAAAACTGCTCGGGCTTGTAGGCTTGGGCTGAACCGGAAGCGCCTGTCACGTACAACGGCTGTCCGGAGCTTTCATTGCGGGACGCACCCGCAGCTCCCTGTATAGTATAGCGTCCCCATTCCTCAATTTCAAACCGGGTGCTCGGCAATCCCCCGAGCAGCGAACGAAGGGCATCCGGGTATGAGGTTTTGACCGGGGCTCCGTTCACTGAAATTTCCAGTGCACGCCCTGACGGACCTTGCTTGGACACCTCCAGGCTGTAAATGTCCCCGGACACCGAGGCAGGCAGCGAGGTGCCGAGCACTTGCTTCAGCTTGGCTGAGTCGTACGGTCCGCGAATCCAGGAGTACGCGTTGGATTCCACCGTTTCCCCGATGACTACAAACCGGGTACCGACCTCGGCCTTAGCAATAGCGGGGTTGCTTGTGTTGTCCACGAATGGAGCGGAGCGGATGTTGACTGTCTCCGTATGCGACTGATAGATAGGAAATCCGGCTTCATTCTTCTGCCCCGTATCCTTGGCATAATCGGAATGAATGTATCCGATCACTCCATTCTGGAGCACGATCCGGTACCACAGCTTCTTCCCGGCCTGGGCGCCTTCATCGGGCGACGGAACACTCACTAGATAAGGCACGGGATTCCCCCATACCTCGGAGGAATCGGCTGTAATTCCTCCGGCATTGGAGAAGAACAGCGGTTCGATCAGCGCCCCCTTATAGGTTAGCACTTCGCCCCGGGTCGCATCGATAGCCTGGACGGCTGCCGGAAATTCGGCCTCGACTCCCTTGTACACCTGATCCATCGTCGTATCGCTGACATGGGCGATTTCATATTTGAGACCTTGCTTCTTTACGTAGGTCCGGGCGGCGACCGCTTGGGCCTTCAAGGCTTCCATCGGCCAGGATGATCCGATCTCCGAGCCCAGCACCCCATATAAATATTGATCCATGGACACTTCGTTGATGACGGCCAGCTTGCCGCTGAGCGCCGTCACCTCGATGCCCCCGCGATAAGAGCGTCCGAAACGCTCGGCCACCTTCACACCGTTCTTGGCATCTGCTGACGCGGCCCATAGCTTGGCTCCCTTACCTGCAATGAGACCGGTCACGGGTTCCGTGCCTTGCGCAGACGCGAGAAGCTCCTGCCGCTTGATCACATAGCCCTGTGCTGGATCGATGCCCGTGAGCTGAACGGCCGGAAGCGCTGCGGCTACCTTGGTCTTAAGCGCAGCGAGCCCCGCCGCATCGGCTTCCGCGCCGACCAGGACGGCAAATCCGCTGGCGGTCACCGCGACGTCGGCCTCGAAGCCCGCTTGGTATAGCGCGGATGCTTGTGCAGCCGCCTCCGCCTCCGTCGCGTAAAGACCGGCGCTCAGCCGTTCAGGGCCGGAGACCGTCGCCCCTGCGCTGCTCTTGGCAGCTGCATCGGCGGCCGCCTTAGTGGCGTAAGGCCCCTGATAAACGACATACAGCGGCTTGCCCTGCTTGGTCCGCTGTACAATGCCGGCCTCTGTGCCGGAGCCCTTGAGCGCCTGCGCCTTGGAGGCCGCTTGCTCTCTATCTGCTGTCGCAAGCGCCTGCACATAGAAGGTGTCCGTGTATGCCCGGACAGACTCTTTGGCCTTGGAGCCGTATACCGGCTTCAGTCCGGTCGCGTCGCGCAAGGACAGCGTCAGACCGTTGTCCCCAGATAATGTAACGGCAGACGCCCGGTTCGTATAACGAGCCGTCTCGATGAACAGCGCGACCCGCACCGTGTCTCCCGCGGCGGTAACCTGATCCGCAGAGCCTGCCTGGGGATTGGTATTGGCCGTAGACGGATTGCTCGTCGGCGGATTGATAGCCGGAGCATCCGCTCCATAGGCGGAAGGAAGCAGCAGATCATTGTGCAGGAGCGCTCCGGTGCTTAGCGCTGCGACTACAGCCATGCTTACGGCAGTTTTGGCAGCAGCCCTAAGCCAATGGCCGGCATGCTCCCCTGCTGATTGGCTCATGGTTGATGAAGCTATCCTAGACGCTGTCCCGCGCTTTTCCGCCGGCGGATATTCTCCACCGGTATACAGCTTGGTATGCGGATTCATGACGATGTATTCCCCTTCCTTACCGTCGGACGGCCGTGCCGCCCGCTTGTTGTCAGGAACGCTTGGGCATGGGCAAGCCCAAATGCTTGCAGGCGTTCTCGGTTACCATCCGACCACGAGGCGTACGCTGCAGAAATCCGATCTGAAGCAGATATGGCTCGTATACATCCTCGATCGTCTGGCTCTCTTCTCCGATAGAAGCGGCGATCGTATCCAGTCCGACCGGACCTCCCTGAAAGCTCAGGATGATCGCGCGCAGCATCTTGTGGTCGATCTCGTCGAGTCCCATCGGGTCTACCTGCAGATTGCTCAGCGCCATATGCGTTATCTCCTGCGTGATGATGCCGTCGCCCTTGACCTGCGCGAAATCGCGCACGCGCTTGAGCAAGCGGTTCGCTATCCGCGGAGTCCCGCGCGACCGCATCCCGATCTCCCGGGAAGCCTCCCCGATGATCTGTGCCTGGAGGAGATCCGCGGTGCGGCTGACGATGTAGGACAGCTCATCGACCGTATAATATTCTAAGCGGCTGACGACTCCGAACCGGTCTCTCAGCGGCGCGGACAGCAGCCCGACTCTCGTCGTTGCGCCGACCAGCGTAAAGGGCGGCAGATCCAGGCGGACCGACCGTGCGCTTGGTCCTTTGCCGATCATGATATCTAGCGCATAATCCTCCATCGCCGGATACAGCACCTCCTCCACCGTACGGTGGAGTCGGTGAATCTCATCGATGAACAGCACGTCGCCTTCCTGCAGATTCGTCAGAATCGCCGCCAAATCTCCGGGCCGCTCAATCGCAGGGCCGCTTGTGGTCCGCAGATTAACGCCGAGCTCGTTAGCAATAATATTGGATAATGTCGTCTTTCCCAGCCCCGGAGGGCCATAGAGCAGCACATGATCAAGTGCTTCCTTGCGCATCTTGGCCGCCTCGATATAAATTTTGAGGTTTTCCTTCGCTTGCGCCTGACCGATATATTCGGCCAAATAACGCGGGCGCAGGCTGAACTCCGCTACATCTTCTTCCATCATCAAATTCGCCGAGATGATGCGGTCATCCATGTCGAATCTCTCCTTTCCTTACGAGCCTCCCGACGGCGGCGTCAACGAGACAAAGATTGCTGAAACAATGCCTGCAGAGCCAGCTTCGTGAGTCCCTCTGCCGTCTCGAATCCCGTTAGCTTCGACTGGATGGCCGATCCTGCACGGTCCGCCTCAGCCTCCGTATAACCGAGAGCGAGCAGCGCAGCCTTGGCTTCGGCCCAGGCTCCTGCGTCGGAAGGAACATCCAGCGGGATTCCCATCGCCATGAAGCCTTCCGCTTCGCTGCTTGCCGCGTAAGCGCCAAGCTTGTCTTTCAAGTCCAGCACCATCCGCTGAGCGGTCTTCTTCCCGATGCCGGGCAGCTTGGTCAGGAACGACAGGTTCTCCTGCCGGATCGCAGCCACGATCGTCTCCGGGCGCCCCCCGGCCATGATGCCGACCGCTACCTTCGGCCCGATGCCGTTCACATCGAGCAGCAGCCGGAACAGAGACTGCTCCTCCCGCGTCTGGAAGCCGAACAGCAGATGGGCATCCTCTCGCACCTGGAAGTGAATGAACATCGTGACCTCGGCATCCTTGCTCTCCTTGGCCCCGATGGCATAAGGATTCGGCGTAAATACCCGGTACCCGACTCCCTTCACATCCAACACGACATAATCAGTTTCCCGGTGGGCAACCACACCTCGCAAAAAATCAATCATCGTTTCGTGGCTCCGTTCAATTTGGATTGAAGCGCCGAAGAATGCGCATGACAAATAGCGACAGCCAGCGCGTCGGCGACATCGTCCGGCTTGGGCACGGCCGACAAGTGCAGGAACATCTTCACCATCTCCTGCACCTGCTTCTTCTCGGCCTTGCCGTAGCCGACAATCGCCTGCTTCACCTGCAGCGGCGTATATTCCGCAACCGGCAGTCCTTGCTGGACAGCGGCCAGTATGAGCACGCCTCTGGCCTGACTAACCGTCATCGCAGTCGTGACGTTGCGGTTGAAGAACAGCTTCTCGATGGCCACCGCATCCGGCTTGTACTTGTCAATGAGCTGGACGAGTGCGTCATACACCTGCTTCAGCCGCAGACTGTCATCCGTATGCGCCTCGGTCTGAATCGAACCGTACTGCACCGGCACTAGCTTATGTCCCTGCTTATCGATAAATCCGAAACCAACAATCGCGATTCCCGGATCAATGCCTAAAATACGCAAATCTGCCGCAGCTCCCCCGCCCGCTCCCCCGGCAAACCAAGTCTGCCATAGCCGAAAGCGAACATATGTATTCACTTCTCATTATAGCAGAATAAAGCAGGGATGAACACGCCGAAAAAGACATCCGCGTTCAGACGGATGCCTTAGCTGGTCAAGACCTTAGCAGGAATATAACCAGCCCGCTGCGGATGGGAGCGGGCTTAGGTCTTCATCCGCGCGGGCTTATGGCTGCTTGATTTCATTCTATTGGAAGTGGCGCTTGCTGCATCGCCTTCTCCGTCTCCTCCACCGCATAATCGCTCAGCGTGGACAGTACGCTGTTGTAGTCATCCAAGTCTCGAATCCGTATGCCCTGGTACAATTGACGGACCGTTTCGCGGGGGAGACTGCTTTCCAAATGTCCAATGTTCAATTGGAAAAAGGTACGCAGTACATTTTCCGAGCCCGAGCCAGGAACACCCTCGAACATCGACAAATTTCCTTGGGCGTCCAGCCCGAAGTAGGCATGCTCCTTGCACTCCGGCGACAGATCGTCAATCAACTCCGTGAAAAACACCCGATTGGCTTCCCCCAGGCTGACGACCAGTGAAGGATGCTGCCGATAATAATCCAGAATCCCCTCTGCGTTCAGCATGCCGACTCTCTCCAACTCTTCCCCGCACACATACGATTTGCGTGTGAAGGCTTCCCGCTCCCCATCCATCCCTTGAAGCATGCGGGTTACTTCCTCCTCCGGCTGCTTGCTTTCGGCCACAGTCTTCCCGAATACCGCCTGGCTATGTCGTTCAAACCATGCGCGGGTCTCATCGGTCGCACTCCTGTCCTGAGCGAACCACACCCACGCCGAGCACGAGGCAAGCACCAGCGTCAAGACTGCCAAATACAGCAACCTTCGCTTCAACCGAAGCCTGCGCTTCCACTGCCTCCTCAGATGATTCCACCACTTGTAGAGTTTCATCAGCAATCCCCTCTTTATTTATGCATCATGATTTTACTATTTTTCCCATAGGGATCGACGTTTATACGGATTCTGTGTATACTTGGACATATGGCTTCATTGCAGCAGGAAAGGATGTTGACGAACCGATGCAATCGCTACTGAAGGAAGTGTGGGCTTGGACCCGTTCCATTGCAGCAGCCTTTATTTTGACCATCCTGATCGGCATGTTTATCTTCCAGCCGACCAAGGTGCTCGGGCATTCCATGGACCCGACCCTGCACGATCAACAACGAATCTACGTCTCCAAGCTGTCGCATACGTTCCGTTATGCGCCGGAGTACGGGGATATCGTCATTATCGACAGCCGGGTAGACCGGCCGCGCACGCTGAAGGACGACTTGCTTGAGCATCCGCTGCTTCGCCTGATCAGCGGAGTGGACGATCCCAATATGTACGTGAAGCGTGTCATCGGCAAGCCAGGCGATGTCCTGGAGCTGAAGGACCGGAAGATGTACCGCAATGGACAACCGCTGGATGAGCCTTACTTGAATGAGCAGATGCAAGCCGAGCCTTCCCAGACCTGGACCGTACCTGAAGGGAATGTGTTCGTCATGGGCGACAATCGCAACCATAGCAAGGACAGCCGGGCCATCGGGTTCGTCCCGTACAACCACGTGCTGGGTATCAAGTTCTGATCGGGTTCACACTGCCCCTAGCAGTGAAACGCATCACCGACAGGCCGATTCCTCAAGCTTCTCGCTCGGGGGAACCGGCCTGTTTCGTTACGGCTATCCATTCAACAAAAAGATGATAATCTCCGGTCCTGCAAGCCAAAGACAACGGAGTTACATATGAGAGGAGCTTCACCCGCATGTTCAGCTACCGACACACCTGGGCTCAGATTTCGCTGGACGCCATCGGGGCTAATATCCGCTCCTTCCAGGCTTTGCTACGGCCCGGTATTCGTCTGATGGCTGTCGTCAAAGCGGATGCTTACGGCCACGGCGCCATCCCGGTCGCCCGGGCCGCTCTGGCTGCAGGAGCAACCCACCTTGGAGTCGCGTTCCTCGATGAGGCGCTCCAGCTCAGACTGGCCGGCATCGGTGCACCTATTCTCATTCTAGGTTATACACCTCCTGCATCCGTCATAGCTGCCGTTGAACACGACATCGCAATTACCGTGATCTCGTCCGAAACGCTGGACGCGCTGGAGGCCGCCGTGCGAACGATCGGAAAGAAAGCCAAACTGCACCTGAAGCTGGATACAGGCATGACCCGGCTCGGAACTGCGTCAGCAGAAGAGGCTTGGACACTGCTTCGCCGAATCCAGGCTAACCCGCTGCTTGAGCTTGAGGGGGTATTTACCCATTTTGCCGATGCGGATAACCTAGATAGTGCCTACACCCGCAAGCAGTTCGCTCTATTCGGCGAGATGCTGCAGACCATGCGGATACATGGAACGGAAAAGGTGCTCCGCCATTGCTGCAATACGGCGGCGACCTTGCTTTATCCGGATATGCATCTGGATATGGTGCGTGTCGGCGTCGGCCTGTATGGCTTGTATCCGATTGCGGAAGCTCGCACCAGGACCCGCCTTATTCCTGCGATGCGCTTCTGTACAACCATCGCGGCACTCAAGCATGTTCCCCAAGGCCAAGCGATCAGCTACGGCTGCACGTTCCAGCCGGCGAAGGACAGCCTCATCGCTGTCATGCCCGTCGGATATGCGGACGGCTTGCCCCGCCAGCTCTCCAACCGCGGGCATGTGCTTGTCCGCGGAGTCCGCGTGCCCATCGTCGGGACCGTCTGCATGGACCAGACGATGCTAGACGTCAGCGCTATTCCCGGCTTACTGCCGGGAGAGGAGGTTACCCTGTTCGGACAAGATCCGCTGGGACCTCCGCTCGGTGCAGCCGAATGGGCGGTGTTGATGAACAGTATTCATTACGAGGTCGTTTGCGGCATCGGCAAACGGGTCCCTCGCGTCTACGAAAGCGAGGGCAGCATTCTCGAAGGGAACAATGCCCTGCTGGCACAGCCTCCAGGCAGCTCATTCCCCGCTTCTTCCTAGCGAGCCTAACGCAGTATCGGTCCTTATCCATCAGGCCTACTTCCTTATTCATGGAAGTAGGCCTATCTTTATGGATGGATAAGAAAAACCGTTCCTCCATCTGGAAGAACGGTTTGGCTTGATTTCTATCGAAGACGTTGCCGACTAACTGCTCAGCCAAGGACTATTTCTCTTAACTCTGGATAGGCTTGCCTTGCGCCGGTTTCTGTTCAGTAGGCTGTTGATCGCCGCATAAGCCGATTTTTGGCGGTTACGGGCTTTGCTCTTCGGAGGTGAAGTCTTTGCGCTTCCCTTCGCTTTATTTTCCTGCTGCTTTGGGGTGAATTCATCCACCAGCGGGGAAATAGGCGCTACCGGAGATTCCGGCGCTCCGAACGAAGCAAAAGGCAGTGTGCCGACACCCGGGTAAGCACTAACCGTAGCGATCTGATTCCCATACGGATAGGACGTTGTCAGATGGGGCAACAAAGGTGCCGAAAAGGGCGGACTGCCGTTAAAAGCCGTTCCCTGATCATTCCCGCGCTTTCCTGACACCGGACTAATGGAAGGCTGCGCATTCGGCCATTCCGCTACGGGACTTACCGCTGTCGGATGATACGCATTCGGCCATTCCGCTACAGGACCTACCGCCGTCGGATGGTACGCATTCGGCCATTCAGACGCTGGGCTTACCGCTGTCGGGTTGTACGCATTTGGCCATTCGGCTGCGGGACTTACCGCCGTCGGATGGTACGCGTTCGGCCATTCAGACGCTGGGCTTACCGCTGTCGGGTTGTACGCATTTGGCCATTCGGCTGCGGGGCTTACCGCTGTCGGGTTGTACGCATTTGGCCATTCGGCTGCGGGGCTTACCGCTGTCGGGTTGTACGCGTTTGGCCATTCGGCTGCGGGGCTCACCGCTGTCGGGTTGTACGCGT